>MGCE01000021.1:0-6611 GCA_001790315.1 Candidatus Rokubacteria bacterium RIFCSPLOWO2_02_FULL_72_37
AAGAAGATCGAGGCCATCATCAAGCCGTTCAAGCTGGACGACGTGAAGGAGGCGCTGACCGAGATCGGCGTCATCGGGATGACCGTCACCGAGGTCCGCGGCTTCGGCCGGCAGAAGGGGCACACGGAGCTGTACCGGGGCTCGGAGTACACGGTGGACTTCCTCCCCAAGGTGAAGATCGAGGTCGCCGTGCCCGACGCCATGGTGGACAAGGTGGTCTCGACGATCGTCTCTGCGGCGAAGACGGGCTCCATCGGCGACGGCAAGGTGTTCGTGCTCCCGATGGGCGAGGCGATCCGCATCCGGACCGGCGAGACGGGCGAGTCGGCCGTCTGAAGCCGGCCGCGGCCGATCTCCTCACGACGGCCGGCCCGCTCGCGGGCCGGCTCGGGCGGGAGCTCAAGCGGCTCGGCTTCGCCGACCCCGCCGCGGCGGTGGCGAACGTCGAGGGCCTCACGCCGACCCCCCGCGACGCCGAGCTCCTCGCCTCCGCGTTCCCGCGCCTCCTGGCCGAGCTCGCCGCGGCGGCCGACCCGGACATGGCGCTCAACAACCTCGAGCGCTACGCGGCGGTCGTCGACCGCACGGTGTTCTTTCGGACGCTGGCCGCCCACCCGGGCGCGGCGCACCTGCTGGCGCGGCTCGGGGGTTCGAGCCAGTTCCTCGCCGACGCGCTCCGCCGGCGCCCGAGCAGCCTCGCGTGGCTGCTCGAGCCGCGCACGATGCGCGTCTGGCTGGCCGACGATCTCGCCGCGGACCTCGCCCAGGCCCTCGCCCCGTTCGAGGCGCGCGAAGCCCGGATGAACGCGCTCCGTCGCTTCAAGTATCGCCACCTGCTGCGCGTCGGCGCGCGCGACCTGCTGGGCGACGCCGATCTCTCGACGACCACGGCCGAGCTGTCGCACCTCGCCGACGTCTGCCTCGCCGAGGCGCTGCGCATGGCCCAGGCCGAGGTCGGGCGCGACTGGGGCGTCCCGCGCGACCCGGACGGCGGGACCACCGGGCTCGCCGTCATCGGGATGGGCAAGCTCGGCGGCGAGGAGCTGAACTACTCGTCGGACATCGACCTGATGTTCGCGTACGGCGCGGACGGCGTGACCGCGGGCGGGCCGGGCGGGCGCGTGGACAACGGGGAGTATTTCGCCCGGGTCTGCCGCGAGGTGGTCGCGCTGCTCGAGGCCGCGACCGACGAGGGCTACGCCTTCCGGGTGGACTTGCGCCTGCGCCCCGAAGGACGCATGGGCGCCATCTGCCTCTCGCTCGACCGCTACCGTGACTACTACCACGACCGCGCGGAGCTCTGGGAACGGCAGGCGCTGCTCAAGGCGCGGGTGTCCGCCGGCGACCCCGCGGTCGGCGCGCGGTTCATGGACCTCGTGCGCGACACCGTGTACCGGCCCGGCGTGGACGCGCGCGTCCTGCCCGCCGTGCGCGCGATGAAGCGCGAGATCGACCGGGCGCTCGAGGCGAAGGGGAGCGAGGCGACCAACGTGAAGCTCGGGCGCGGGGGCATCCGGGAGGTCGAATTCCTCGTCCAGGCGCTCCAGCTCCTCTACGCGGGCGATGACCCGTGGCTCCGCGAGCGCAACAGCCTCCGGGCGATCTTCCGCCTGACGGAGCGCGGCTACCTGGCGCCGGATCTCGGGCGGATGCTCTCGGAAGCGTACGCCCACCTCCGGACCGTCGAGCACCGCCTGCAGATCCTGCACGAGTTCCAGACCCACACGCTTCCCGACGACCCGCGCGAGGTGGGGCGACTCGCCCGGCGCCTGGGGATCCAGGCGCCGCCGGCCCTGGCCGCGCGCCGCTTCCTCGCCCGCCACCGCACCGTGACCGCCGGGGTGCATCGCGCGTTCCGTCAGTTCTTCGCGGCCGGCGCGGCCGTCCCGCGGCCCCGCGTCAGGCTCCCGAGCGTGATGGCGCTCTCCGCGACCGGCTTCAGGGACCCCGACCGCGCGCGCGTGAACCTCGGGCTGATTCTCGAGGGCCGACCGCTCGTGCCGTACGCGACGCACCTGCGCGCGGCGCTCGAGCGGCTCTATCCGATGCTGCTCGACGCCCTCTGGAAGAGCCCGGACCCGGACGAGGCGCTGAACCAGTTCGAGCGCCTCCTCGCCGCCGCGGGCCCGCGGGCGGGCCTCGTCGAGCTGCTCGCCGGCGATCCCGACCTGCTCGTCGGGCTCGTCCGGGTCTGCGCCGGCGGCGACCTCCTCACGCAGCTCCTGATCGCCCAGCCGGAGCTCCTCGCCTCGCTCGCGGGCCCGGAGCGCCTGCTCCGGGCCAGGACGGAGCGGGAGTTGCGCGCGGTGCTCGCACGCGTGCTCGCGCCCGGGATGTCGGCGGCCGAGCGGCGCGACGCGCTGCGGCGGGCGAAGCAGGCCGAGGAGCTCACGATCGTCTGGCGCTATCTGCTCGGCGTCACGTCCATCGAGGGCTACTCGCGCGAGATGACCGCGCTCGCCGAGGCGACGCTGGCCGCGGGCTGGCTCCTCACGCTCGAGCCGCTCGTCGAGCGCTACGGCGTCCCACGCGATGCCGCCGGGCGGTTCGTCCCCGCGGTGATCGTCGGCATGGGCAAGCTCGGCGGGCGCGAGCTGATCACGGGCTCCGATCTCGACCTCTTCGTGGTCTTCGGCGAGGACGGCGGGACCGACGGCGCGGAGCGCATCGAGGCCCACTGGTTCTACAACCTGGCGGTGGAGCGGCTCGCCGGCACCCTCGGCGACATCACCGCGGCCGGGGTCGCGTTCCCGGTCGACCTCCGCCTGCGGCCCGGCAGCAAGGGCAGCGGGTTCGCCTCGAGCGTGGCGGCGCTCGAGCGCTACTACGTCGAGCACGGCGATCTGTGGGAGCGTCAGACGCTGACGCGGGCGCGCATGGTCCTGGGGGATCGCGCGCTCGCGCGGCGGGTCCGCGCGGCGCTCCGGCGGCTCGTGTACGGGACGGCGTTGCCGCGCGCCTCGCTCCCGGAGATCGCCGAGGTGCGCCGGCGCATGCAGGTCGAGCTGGGCAAGGAGACCCGCGGGCGCTTCCACGTCAAGTACGGGCGCGGGGGGCTCGTGGACGTGGAGTTCCTGACGCAGGCGCTGCAGCTCGTCCACGGCAGCGATCACGTCACGGTGCGCTGCCCCTCGACCGCCGGCGCGCTCCGCGGGCTCGCCGCCGCCGGCGCGCTCGCGCCCGCGCTCGCGGCGCGGCTCGCGGACGACTACCGCTTCTTGCGGCGCGTGTCCGCGGCGCTCCGTCTGCTCGGCGCGCGCCCGCCCGACACGCTCGAGGTGGCGGGACCGATGCCGGCGCGCGTGGCGACCGCGCTCGGCTTTCCGTCGCGCCAGGCCCTCATGGACGCGTACCGCGAGCGGACGACCGCGGTGCACGCGACGTACGCGGAGCAGCTGCTGTGAGCCGCTTCTTCGTCGTGGACGGCCACTCGCAGCTCTTCCGGGCCTACCACGCGGTCGGCTACCTCTCGACCTCGAAGGGGGTGCCCAGCCACGCGGTGCTGATCCTCAGCACGATGCTCTGGAAGCTGATCCGCGAGGAGCACCCCGAGTACCTCGGGGTCGCGTGGGACGCGCCGGGCCCGACGTTCCGGGACGCGCTCTCCGCCGAGTACAAGGCCACGCGCGCGGCGATGCCCGAGGACCTCGTGCGCCAGCTGCCCTACGTGCGTCGTCTCCTCGAGGCCCTCCGGGTCCCGGTCGTCGAGGCGCCCGGGTTCGAGGCCGACGACATCCTCGCGACGCTGGTGGACCAGGCACTCGCCGTGCCCGACCTCGAGGTCGTCCTCGTCACCGGGGACAAGGACCTGCTGCAGCTCGTCGGCCCGCGGGTGCGCGTGCAGAGCGTCTCCGGACGGACCGGGGAGCCGATCCTCTACGACGAGGCGCGGGTCCGGGAGCGCTGGGGCGTCGCGCCGGGGCAGATCGTCGAGGTGCTGGCGCTCATGGGCGACGCGATCGACAACATCAAGGGCGTCCACGGCGTCGGCGAGAAGACCGCGGTCAAGCTCATCGGCCAGTTCGGCTCCGTCGAGCGCCTGTACGCGAACCTCACGCTCGTGCCCGGCAAGCTCCGCGAGACCCTGGCCGCGGGGCGCAAGGACGCCCTGCTCTCGCGGGAGCTGGCCATGCTCAACCATGCCGTGCCGCTCGGCGTCGACCTCGAGAGCTTCCGCCGGGTCGAGCCCGACCGGGCCGGGCTCCGCGCGCTCTGGGCCGAGCTCGAGTTCTCGCGGCTGCTCCGGGAGCTGCCGCCAGCGGCGGCGCCCGCCGCCGACGCGCTGCCGGTCGACACGCTGGGCGACCCGACGGCGGTCGCCGACTGGCTCGCCCGGGTGCCCGCCGGCGAGCCCATCGCGGTGGATTGGGCCGGCGAGGCGCACCCCCCCACGCCGCGCCTCGCGGGGCTCGCCGTGTTCCATCCCGGCCCGGGCGCCGCAGCGCTGCCCGCGGGCGCCGGTGCCGCGCTCGCCACACGCCTCCTGCTCGCCCACGACGCCAAGCCCCTGCTCGAAGCCTGGCTCGCGGCGGGTGTGGAGCCGGCGCGCGTCGAGGACACCGCCGTCGCCGCCTACCTCCTGAACCCCGCCCGCTCGGCGTACCGGCTCGAGGAGCTCAGCACCGAGGCGTTCGGCGAAGGGCCGCCGCCCCGCCCCGCGCCCGACACCGGCGACCCGGGGCCGCGGCTCGGGGCCCGGGCGCGCTGGGTGCACCGCTACTGGGAGCGCGTGGCCGCCGAGCTCCGCGCCGCGGATCTCTGGCGGATCTACGAGGAGATCGAGCGCCCCCTCGTGCCCGTGCTCGCCGTCATGGAGCGCCACGGCATCCGCGTGGACCCGCGGCGCCTCGAGGCCTTCGCCAAGGAGCTCGAGCGGGACCTCGACAACCTCGCGCGCGAGATCTGGCACCTCGCGGGCGAGGAGTTCACGATCGCCTCCCCGAAGCAGCTCGCGCAGATCCTGTTCGAGAAGCTCAAGCTGCCGGTGCTCCGCCGCACGAAGACGGGCCCGTCCACCGACGAGCGCGTGCTGACCGAGCTGGCGCTCGGCCACCCGCTGCCGGCGAAGATCCTCGAGCACCGGAGCCTCGCGAAGCTCAAGGGCACCTACGCCGACACCCTGCCGGGGCTGATCGCCCCGGCGACCGGGCGCATCCACACGACGTTCAACCAGCTCGTGGCGGCGACCGGCCGGCTCAGTTCCCAGGACCCGAACCTCATGAACATCCCGATCCGCACCGAGCTCGGCCGGCGCATCCGGGCGGCGTTCATCCCGGAGGAGGGCTGGCGCTTCGTCGCCGCCGACTACTCGCAGATCGAGCTGCGGATCCTCGCGCATCTGTCGGACGAGCCCGCGCTCATCGAGTCGTTCGCCCGGGGCGAGGACATCCACACGCGCACCGCGTCCGAGGTGTTCCACGTGCTCCCCGGGGACGTCACGCCACTGCAGCGGACGATCGCGAAGAGCGCGAACTACGCGATCCTCTACGGCGTGTCCGCGTTCGGACTCTCGCAGGCGACGCGGATCGACCAGAAGGAGGCCCAGCGATACATCAACGCCTACTTCGCGAGCCATCCGCGCGTCCGCGCCTTCATCGACCGGACGCTTGCCGAGGGGCGCGAGCGCGGCTGGGTGGCGACGCTCTACGGGCGGCGGCGGTACCTGCCCGATCTCCTGAGCGGGAACCCGGTCGCGCGCAACGCCGCCGAGCGGATGGCGATGAACGCGCCGGTGCAGGGGACGGCGAGCGACATGATCAAGATCGCGATGGTCCGCGTGCAGGCGGCGCTCACCGCGCGTGGGCTCGCCGCGCGCATGCTGCTGCAGGTGCACGACGAGCTGCTCTTCGAGGCGCCGCCCGCCGAGGTGCCGGCCGTCGAGGCGCTCGCGCGCGAGATCATGGAGTCGGCGCTGCCGCTCCGGGTGCCGCTCGTCGTCGACGTGAAGTCGGGCAAGGACTGGGCCGAGGTGTGACGACCGACCGTCGCTTCGTGCTGGTCGGCCTGACCGGCGGCATCGCGACCGGGAAGTCGACGGTGTCGGAGATCTTCCGCCGGCTGGGCTGCGAGATCATCGACGCCGACCTGCTGGCGCGCGAGGTCGTCGAGCCCGGCGAGCCGGCGTTCGCCGAGATCGTCGCCGAGTTCGGCCGCGAGATCCTCGGGCCCGACGGCCGGCTCGACCGGAAGAGGCTCGGCGCGGTCGTCTTCGCCGACCCGGACAAGCGCCGGCGCCTCGAGGCGCTCACGCACCCGCGGATCCGCGTCAGGTTCGCCGAGCGGCTGCAGACGCTGATCGCGCGCGGCTTCGAGGGCGTCGTGATCTTCGACGCGCCCGTCATGATCGAGAGCGGCGGCGACACGCACGTGGACCGCCTCGTCGTGGTCGTCACCGATCCGGCGACGCAGCGTGCCCGGGCCGTCGGGCGCGACGGGGACCGCGAGGACGTCGAGCGCCGGATCGCGAGCCAGATGCCGCTCGCCGAGAAGGCGCGGCGCGCCGACTACGTCGTGGACAACTCGGGCACGCCCGAGGCGACGCTCGAGCAGGTGCGCCGCGTCCACCAGGCGCTGCTGGCCGACCTCCGCGCCCGGCGGCATGATCCCGCCTG
>MGCE01000021.1:6654-10968 GCA_001790315.1 Candidatus Rokubacteria bacterium RIFCSPLOWO2_02_FULL_72_37
CACTTCCTGCGGGACCCGGCGATCGCGCGCGCCATCGTGGGCCTCGTCGCGCCGACCGCGCGGGATCTCGTGGTCGAGATCGGGCCGGGCCACGGGGCCCTGACGGGCGAGCTGGCGGGCCGGACGGGGCGGCTCCTCGCGCTCGAGGTCGACCCGGCGCTGGTCGCTGAGCTGGGCGCACGGTTCGCGGGCGTCGAGGTGCGGGAGGCCGACGCGCGGAGCTTCGACTACGCGGCGCTCACCGCGCCGTCGGGCGGGCGCGCGCTCGTCGTGGGAAACCTCCCGTACAGCGTGGGCACGCTCATCCTCCTGGCGCTCCTCCGCGCGCACGCCGCGATCGCCGAGATGGCGCTCATGCTCCAACGGGAGGTGGCCGAGCGGGTCGCCGCCGCGCCCGGTGGCCGGGTCTACGGGAGCCTCTCGATCCTCGCCCAGCTCCACTGGGAGGTCCGGGTGGCCCTGCGTGTGCCCGCGGGGGCGTTTCGGCCGCCTCCCAAGGTGGCCTCCGCGGTCCTCCACCTGAAGGCGTTGCCGGCCCCCCGGGTGGCCGTCCAGGACGAGCAGCATTTCGAGCGGGTCGTCCGGGCGGCGTTCTCGCAGCGCCGGAAGAAGCTCGCCAACGCCCTGGCCGCCGGCCTCGGCGCGCCCCTCGAGGGCGTCCGCGCCGCCGCCGCCGGGGCAGGGGTGGACCCCGGCCGGCGGGCGGAAACCCTCACAATTCTGGAGTTTGCCAGGCTGGCGGAGCGGCTATCATAGGGGGGATGCGAAACCGCATCCTGCTCCTCGCGGTCGTCAGTGTCGCCGTCGCGGCGCTCGCGCTCTCGAGCTTTTCCGACCGGCTGCTGCCGGCGCCCGCGGCGACGCCGCCGGCTGTCACGGCGCCGGTGCCGACGCCGCCGGAGCCCCAACCACCGCCCACGCGGACCAGCGCCGTCGAGCTTCGCCGCGGTGACAACCTCGTCCGCGCGCTCGGGCGGGAGGGCGTCGGGGCGCGTGTGGGCCACGAGATCGCGCAGGCGCTCCGGCACGGCGGCGCCGACCTCCGGCGCCTGCGGCCGCGCGACACGCTCGAGCTCACCTGGAACCTCGAGGGCGAGCCCGTCGAGCTCAAGTACGCGGCGAGCCCCTGGCTCGGCTACGTCGTCTTCGCCACCGGTGACGGCTGGGAGGTCCGGCGCGCGGAGACGCGCCCGGACGTGCGCGTCGAGGCGGTCGCCGGGGAGGTGCAGCGCTCGCTCTTCGAGGCCGTGGAGCAGGCGAGCGAGTCGGCGCAGCTCGTGCTCGAGATGGTCGAGATCTTCTCCTCCGACTTCGACTTCACCGCCGACACGCGCACGGGCGACCGCTTCCGCCTGCTCGTCGAGAAGCGCTACGCCGGCGAGACCTTCGTGGACTACGGCCGCGTCCTCGTCGCCCAGTACGTGAGCGACGGACGCGTGCTGACGGGCATCGGCTTCGAGCGCGACGGGCGCTTCGGCTACTACGACCCGGACGGCCGGTCGCTCAAGAAGAGCTTCCTCAGGTCCCCGCTCGAGTTCACCCGGGTGACGTCGGGCTTCACCTATGCGCGTCCGCACCCGATCCTCGGCGGTCTGCGGCCCCACCTCGCGGTCGACTACGGTGCGCCGTCCGGGACGCCGGTCCGGGCCGTCGCCGACGCGCGCGTCGTGCGCGCGGGCTGGAACGGAGGCAACGGCATCCAGATCCACCTGCGCCACCGCGCCGGCTACGAGACCCAGTACAACCATCTGTCCGCCACCGCGCGCGGCGTGCGGGCGGGCGGACGCGTGAAGCAGCGCCAGGTCATCGGGTACGTGGGCTCGACCGGGCTCAGCACGGGCCCGCACCTCGACTACCGCGTCGTTCATCGTGGTCGGTTCGTGAACCCCCTCAGCGAGAAGTTCATCCCGGGCGAGCCCGTGCCCGCCGGCGCGCGCGCGGAGTTCCTGCGCCTGGCGCGCGAGCGGGTCCGGCGCCTCGAGGACGCCGCACCGCTCTAGGCTCGCGCCCGCCGGTGGTACGATGAAAGTGCCGTCGGGAAAGGAGTTTCGTGGAGCCTTCTGTGCGGCTGATCCCCCTGGGCGGGCTCGGCGAGATCGGCCTGAACATGATGCTGGTCGAGTCGGGTGACGACCTCATCGCCGTCGACTGCGGTCTGATGTTCCCGGACGACGAGCTGCCGGGGATCGACCACGTCATCCCGGACTTCTCCTACGTGCTCGGCAAGCGCGACGACTTCCGTGCCGTCGTCCTGACCCACGGCCACGAGGACCACATCGGCGCGCTCCCCTACCTGCTCCGCGAGGTCCACGCGCCCGTGTACGGGACACCGCTCACCCTGGCACTCGCCGGCGAGCGGCTGCGCGAGCACGGTCTCCTGGAGGAGGCCGACCTCCGGCCGATGCGCCCGCGCGAACGGCTCGAGATCGGGGCCTTCACGGTCGAGCCCATCCGCGTGACCCACTCCATCGTCGACGGGATGGGGCTCGCGATCAGGACGCCCGCGGGCACGGTCGTCCACACGGGCGATTTCAAGCTCGACCCGAGCCCGCTCGACGGCGAGCTCGCGGACGTGGCGCGCTTCGCCGAGCTCGGCGCGGAGGGCGTGCTCGTCCTCTGCTCGGACTCGACCAACGTGGACCGCCCGGGTCACACGCGCTCGGAAGTCGAGGTCGGGCACGCGCTCGCCGAGCGGTTCCGGGGCGCACCGGGCCGGATCATCGTGGCCACCTTCGCCTCGCACATCCATCGTATCCAGCAGGTGCTGGACCT
The DNA here is from genome assembly GCA_001790315.1 of Candidatus Rokubacteria bacterium RIFCSPLOWO2_02_FULL_72_37. Classification (GTDB taxonomy): domain Bacteria; phylum Methylomirabilota; class Methylomirabilia; order Rokubacteriales; family CSP1-6; genus GWA2-73-35. The sequence continues at coordinate 9,427 of MGCE01000021.1, forward strand.
CACCGCCCGCCACGGGCGGCGTGCCGCACTGCTCGGGATGAGCATGCAGAAGAACGTCGCGATCGCCGCCGAGCTCGGCTGCCTGCGCGTTCCCCCCGGCGTGTTGCTGCCGCTCGAGGATCTGACGGGCCTGGCACCGGAGCGGCAGGTGATCCTCTCGACCGGGAGCCAGGGCGAGCCCAATTCGGCGCTCGCCCTGATGGCCGCGCGCGAGCACAAGTACGTGCAGGTCGCGCCGGGTGACCTCGTGATCATCTCGGCCCGCGTGATCCCGGGCCACGAGCGCACGGTCGGCCGCGTGATCAACGCGCTCTATCGGCTCGGCGCCGAGGTGCTCTGGGAGGACAATGCGTTCGTGCACGTCTCGGGCCACGCGAGCCAGGAGGACCTCCGACGCATGCTGGACCTCACGCGCCCGCGGTACTTCATCCCCGTCCACGGCGAGTACCGTCACCTGCTCGCGCACGCCCGCCTGGCCCAGGGGACGGGCCTCGAGGCGGATCGCGTGCTCCTCATCGAGGACGGCATGGGGGTGGAGTTCACGAAGGCCTCGGCCACCGCCATCGGGCGCTTCCCCGCCGGGCGCGTGCTCGTGGACGGCAAGGGGGTCGGTGACATCGGCGCCGTGGTGCTGCGCGACCGCCAGCTCCTCGCCGAGGACGGCCTCGTCGCCGTCGCCCTGGTGGTGGACGCGACGGGCGCGGTCGTCGCGGGCCCCGACATCGCCACGCGCGGGTTCGTCTACGTGAAGGAGAACGAGCCGCTCCTCGAGGAGCTCCGGGCTGCGGTGCTGGCGACGCTCGGCGACAGGGATCCGGAGGCGCCCCGCGACCGCGACGCGCTGGCGGCGCGCGTCCGCGCCACCGTCCGCCACTTCATCGGCCAGCGCTTCCGGCGGAAGCCCGTCGTGCTGCCGATCATCCTGGAGGTCTGATGGCCACGCTCGTCACGCGCAAGAGGGGCGGCGACCGCTGGCTCGGCGAGGTCAAGGGCATCGTGGCGCTCGCCGCGGCCGGCTTCGGCCTGGTCGCGATGAGCATGTTCGACCCGCTGCTCCCGCCGGCCGCCCAGTCGAGCCCGGTGGGTCCCGTGGGCGTCTGGCTCGGCTGGGCGGTGTTCCAGTCGTTCGGCTACGCGGGGTTCCTCTTCCCGCTGCTGCTCGGTGCCTGGGGCGCGTCCGCGTTCGTCCGGCCGCTGGTGGCGCGCGGCTGGCTCCCGTTCGCCGGGCTCGCTCTCCTGCTCGTCGCCGCCACCGGGCTCCTCACGCAGGCCGCGGTGGGTGTGGCCGCGTCCCGCGGCCTCGGGACGGTCCCCGCGGGCGGCGGCCTCGTCGGCCGCGTGGTCGCCACGACGCTCCGCGCGGGCATCGGCGACGTCGGCGTCTGGATCCTGCTGATCGCGGCCGTGCCGATCGGCATCCTGCTCGTGACTCGCGTGTCGTTCGCCGCGATCGCCCGCGTCGCGGGCGCGCGGCTCGCGGCGCTTCGCCGGGCCCGCCGGCCGTCGCGCGCCGTGCCGCCCCGGCGCGCCGCCGCCGAGCCG
>MGCE01000021.1:10979-16683 GCA_001790315.1 Candidatus Rokubacteria bacterium RIFCSPLOWO2_02_FULL_72_37
AGTCGGCGCCCGAGATCGTCGCGCCGCCCGTCGTCGTCGAGCCGTCCCGGCCGCGCGGACGCCTCGCCGAGCAGGGGCTCGCGTGGCAGGAGACGTTCGACTTCGGCAAGGGCGGCGCCGAGGCCTTCCAGCTCCCTGCGGTCGGGCTCCTCAAGGCTCCGCCGGCATCCGAGCTCAAGCGAACGCGGGAAGAGCTGCAGGACAACGCCGAGGCGATCCGGAAGCGGCTCCAGGAGTTCGAGGTCGAGGGCCGGATCGTCCAGGTGAGCCCCGGGCCGATCATCACCTCGTACGAGTTCGAGCCCGCCCCCGGCATCAAGGTGAGCCAGGTCGTGAACCTCGCCGACGACCTGGCGCTCGCGCTCAAGAGCGCCTCCGTGCGCATCGTCGGGCCGATCCCCGGACGCGGCACCGTGGCGATCGAGGTGCCGAACGCCGAGGCGGGCATGGTCTATTTGCGCGAGATCTTCGTCTCGGCGGAGTTCGCCGAGTCCAAGGGCCGGCTGCCGCTGGCGCTCGGCAAGGACGTCACCGGGACGCCGGTCGTCGGGGACCTCGCCGCGATGCCGCATCTGCTCGTCGCCGGCGCCACCGGCAGCGGCAAGTCCGTCGGGCTCAACTCGATGATCTGCTCGATCCTCTACAAGGCCACCCCGGCCGACGTGCGCTTCCTCCTCATCGACCCCAAGCGCCTGGAGCTCAGCGTGTACGAGGGCATCCCGCACCTGCTCGCGCCCGTCGTCACGGACGCCAAGGAGGCGGCGGCGCGGCTCCGGTGGATCGTCGGCAAGATGGACGAGCGCTACAAGGCGTTGCAGGGCAAGCAGGTGCGCAACATCGACGGCTACAACAAGGCGGTGCCCGCCGAGGAGCGGCTGCCCTACTGGGTCGTCGTCGTGGACGAGCTCGCCGACCTCATGATGGTCTCGGCGGGCGAGGTGCAGACCTCGCTCGTCCGCCTGGCGCAGATCGCGCGGGCCGTGGGCATCCACCTGATCATCGCGACCCAGCGGCCCTCGGTGGACGTCGTCACGGGGCTGATCAAGGCGAACTTCCCCACGCGCATCGCCTTCCAGGTCGCGTCCAAGGTGGACTCGCGGACGGTCCTCGACGGCAACGGCGCCGAGCAGCTCCTCGGACGCGGGGACATGATCTTCGTCCCGCCCGGCGCGAACAAGCAGATGCGGGTGCACGGCGCCTGGGTCGCCGACGAGGAGGTGCGCGCCGTCTGCGACTTTCTGCGTACGCAGGGGACCGCGGTCTACGAGGAGGTCCAGCTCCCGACCGACGGCGAGGTGGCCGAGGGCGACGCCGCGGAGCGGGACGACCTCTACTGGGACGCCGTGCAGCTCGTGATCGGCCAGCGCCAGGCGTCGATCTCGTACCTCCAGCGGCGCATGCGCCTCGGCTATCCGAAGGCCGCGCGCTTCATCGACATGATGGAGCAGGATCGGGTCATCGGCCCCGGGGACGGCGCGAAGCCCCGCGAGGTGCTGGTCGGCCCGGAGTACCTCGCCCGGCGCGGTAAGTAGTCCTCGGCGACCATGGTCCGCTGCCGGACGCTCCTGCTCGCGGTCGCGCTCGTGACCCTGGCGGCGTGCGCGTCGCTCCCGGCCGCGCAGCCGGGGGCGCCGGAGGCGCCGCGGGGACCGGCGCCGAAGGCGGCGACCCGGGAGCGGAGCGAGGCGCTGCGCCCGTGCACCCGCCCGGATCTGATCGGCGAGTGGGAGGTCGTCCGCATGGGCGCCGCGCGAGCCGTGACGGTGGACCGGAGCGATCCCGAGTACTACGCCTACCAGCGCTTCGTGTTCTCGTCGAATGCGACGATGCGGTATCTCGCCGCGCAGAAGACGATCACGGTGGCCGACCGCCAGGCGCTCACCGCCACGCCCGCGTCGATGACCTGGGCGGTGGACGCCGCGGGCCGTCTCCTCACCCACACGGAGGGCACGCCGCGCCGCGAGGTCAGCACGTGCGAGGTGCTCCTGCGGGAGGTCCAGAGCGAGCGTGCTGGTGTCACCGGCCTGCCGGGCGACGTCCTGCTCACGCGCCTCGACGCCGAGGGCCGCGCCGTGGCCCGCCGCCAGCTCCGGAAGCTCCCCCGGGCGGCGGAGTGAGGGGGAGTGCGGCCGCGGGCCCCCGCGTGCGCGTCGCCGTTCGGCCGTTCGTCGTCCTCTGCGGTTCGTCGCTGCTCTTCTACCTGAGCTTCCAGCTCCTCCTCTCGGTCGTTCCCCTCCACACGGTCAGGCTCGGCGGGCGGGAGACGCACGTGGGGCTCATCACGGGTCTGTTCGCGGGCACCGCCATGGTGCTCCGGCCGGTCGCGGGCGTGCTGGTCGACACGCTCGGTCGGCGCCCGCTGATCCTCGCGGGCGCCACGATCTTCATCCTCTCCTCGCTCGGCTACACGGTGGTCGGCACCGTGGCGGGGCTCCTGGCGCTGCGGGTCGTCCACGGCGCCGGCATGGGCCTGGCGCCGACGGCCGCGACCGTCATGGTGGCCGATGTTTCCCCGCCCGACCGCCGCGGCGAGGCGATGGGCGTCTACAGCCTGACGATCACCACCGGCAACGCGGTCGGTCCGTGGCTCGGCATCGAGCTCTACCGCCGGATCGGCCCCGAGCCCACGTTCCTCGTGTCGGCGGCGATCGCCGCCTGTGCCGTTGCGCTCGCCTGGGCGTTGCCCGAGACGCGCCCGACCCCGCATCGCGCCGGCGCCTGGCGGGCGGGCCTCTTCAGCCGCGCGGCCCTGTACCCGTCGGCGCTGATCCTCGGCCTGTACGTCGGCTTCGGTGCGCTCGTCTCGTTCCTGCCGCTCTACGCCGAGCGGCGGGGACTCGGGAACCCCGGCCTCATGTTCATGGTGTTCGCGCTCGCGGGGCTCGCCGTCCGCTGGCCGGCCGGCCGGCTCGCCGACCGCCTCGGCCGCCGGCTGGTCGTCGCACCCGCCCTGGTCCTCGCCGGGCTCGGCCTCGCGATGCTGGCGCACGCCGGCTCGGCCGCCGGCCTCGTCGCGGCCGGGGTGCTCTACGGCGTCGGCTTCGGCGCCGCGCAGCCGGCGCTGATGACCATGGCCACCGACCGGGTGCCGCCGGACGAGCGCGGCCGCGCCCTGGGCACGCTCTACACGGCGTGGGAGACGGGCATCATGACCGGCGCGATCGGACTCGGGCTCCTCGTCGGACGCGTCGGCTTGGAGCGCATGTGGTGGCTCCTGGCGCTGCTCGCGTGGCTGACCGCCCTCGGCGCCACGCGCGACATCCGACGCCGGCGTGGCTGAGGCGCGGCGCCCCGGCTAGAGCCGGATGCGCACGCGGTAGACGAGCTTCGCCGCGCCGTCCTTGGGCACCGGGATCTCGTACCGGAGCGTGTGGGCCTCGATCTTCTCGTACCTGTGCGTCGAGCTGAGCACCTGCCAGTCGCCCGGGATGGGCTCGATGACGGTGACCGTTTGCGCCTCCTGCTTGTGGTTGCGCAGGCTGATCTCCCACTCCACCTCCCACAGGTGCGCGGCGAGCTTGCGGAAGTCGGTCTGCTTGCGCTCGCCGACGACGTCGAAGGCGTTGCCCATCTTGATCTTGACGCGCTCGTCCTTGGGCGTGTGGTCGACCCAGTCCTCGCCGACGAACTGCTGGCTGCCCGAGGCGTCGGCCTTGTAGACGCGGATCTTGCCCTTCGGCAGCGGCAGGCCGAGGCGGTGCTCCTTGCGGTTCTCGAGCTCCAGGTACACGCCGACCTTCTGGTTCGAGATCGGCACCCCGTAGCTGTTCCGGTAGTAGTCCTGGGCGCCCCAGTAGATCAGGCGCTTCGTCACGGGCACGTCGCTCGCCGCCATGAGCGAGAGCTGCTTGGTCTGCTGGTCCTTGACCGTCGTGCGGCCGTCGAGCGTGTAGAGGTGGTACTCGAAGAAGCCCTCGCTCTTGAACTCGCGCGTGGCGTCGGCCACCGAGGCGGCCCGGGCCGCCATCTCCATGACGCGCCCCTCGCGCCGGCCATCGCCAGCGCGGTTGACGTCGCCGGCGACGAGCTTGAGCGCGGCGTTCCTGTAGGTCGCGCCGCTCTTGTTGTCGATCGTGACCCAGCCCGTGAGGTCGCTCTTCCGGTCGGTCGCGTCGAGCACCAGGACGTAGTCGGCCTTCCACGTGATCCCGCCGGTGAGGTACGAGGCCTCGACGCGCTGGGGCGCGGCCGACCGGCTCTGCGTGAGCCAGACGAGCGTCGGCTTGGCGACGAGGTTCTCGGGCAGCGCGGGCAGCACCAGGCGCCCTGTGTAGCCGAGGTGGATCTGGCCGCCGATCTCGAACACCGGCCCCTGCGTCGAGAGCAGCGTCGCGTCGTGGAAGGTGCCGTCGCCCTGGTAGAGGCGGACCGTGCGGCCGACGTACTTCTCCAGGAGCTTCTGGCTCGTGAGCAGGTCGTACTCGTAGTTCTGCTCGAGGATCTTGAGCCCGGCCGGGTCGGTCAGGGACCGCAGGTGCACGGTCGTCGGGTCGATGAGCGCGGCCACGTCCATAAACTGCACCTCGCCGAGCCCCGCGGCGAAGCGCGCCTCGCGCACGTCCTTCACGAGGCCGAGGTTGCCGTTGTAGATCGTGAGCATCACGTCGCGCTGGGCGTCGCGGGTGATGCGGGGGGCCGCGTCCGCGGCCTGGGCGCCCAGCGCGAGCAGGAGCAGGAGCGCGATCAGCGTCCGTCTCATCGTGGTTCCTCCCGGTTCTCCGGATCGGTCCTTCTGTCCGGTGAGACCGGGCTCGGGCGATGGAGTTCCCGGGCGCGGGCGGCGGTTCCGGAAAGGCGGCTCAGCCGGCGATGTGGACAGCGACGCGGACAGGGTCGGGCATCACGGCGGGCTCCCGCGTGGGCTGCCAGCGCCCGAGGCGCCCGAGCTCCCGCGCGAGCTCCGGCCACGCCGCGCGTGGGATCACCACCTCGAGCACGACGCCCTCGGGGTCCGTGCGGCGCAAGAGACGGGCGCCGCCAGCGCGCTCGACGAGCGCGAGGATCGCGCGCTCGGAGGCATCGCGGTCGTCGGTGACGAGGCGCCCCGAGATGGCGGGTGGCGCGGCCGGCTCGACGCGGCGGCCGGCCTCGTCGGACTCGACGGCCGCGCCGCCCACGGCGCGCTCGTTCTTCGTGTCGCCCTTGTCGCGCAGCGTCGCCTCGGGCGCCGCGTACGACTGGGCGGTGGGCGCCCCCGTCGGCTTCCCGGGCGCGGGCGCCGCCGGAGGCTCCGCCTGGACCCGGGGCGCGGTCACCTCGTCCCCGCGCACCGCCTGCCGCACCTCGGGCGTCTGGCGGTAGACGAGGCCCACGATGACGCCGACGAGGACGATCGCCGCGGCCTCGAGCGGCAGCTTGAGCGGCAAGGGGAACACCAGCGCCCGCGCGAGCCTCCGCCACCGGGGCGTCGGCCGCGCCGCGGCGAGGACGCGGTCCGCGAAGCCCGCCGGCGCGCGTGCAGGCTCGAGCCCGCGCACGAGCGCGACCGTGCCGCGGAACCGTTCGAGCTCGCGCCGGCAGTCCCCACAGCCGGCCAGATGGCCGTCGAGCGCGCGGCGCTCGTCGGCCGTGAGCGCCTCGTCGATCAGCGCCGAGAAGAGATCGCGCGCGTCGTGGCAGCTCATCCGAGGAACCGCTCCAGCTTTTCCTTCAGGTCCATCCGGGCCCGGTGCAGGCGCGAGCGCACGGTGCCGAGCTCGAGTCC
>MGCE01000022.1:0-1008 GCA_001790315.1 Candidatus Rokubacteria bacterium RIFCSPLOWO2_02_FULL_72_37
GCGGACGTACCGAGACCGTCGAGCTGACCGACCGAGGTGTGTGGTTCACCGGAATTGAAGAGGAACACGTCCGGACTCCCCGGTGATCTCTGTTGGCTATTTTAGCGTAAACACTGAACAAAACCCCCCTGAAGTACGGATAGCCACTCGCCCCCCTTCCATCCGGCCTTGCTGCCGCGCCAAGGTCGTTGACCTCACCGGGACGGCATGGTAAAAATGCCGGAGATTTCGAGCCGACTATGGCAAATCCACGCCACTTCGCAGCCGTCGTGAGCAGTTTTCTCTTGGTTTTGACATCGGGCGCCTCCGTGCCCGCCAATGCGGATCCAGACTTCGACGATTTCTCCGCTTTGCCGCCCCTCGAGCTCGTGGCGGTCCCCCCACCGATCGACGAGTTCGAGAGGTCCCGCGCGCCGGAGCCGTCCGGGATCGAGATCACGATCTCAGCGCCCGAGACGCCGCCGCCAGCGCCTCCCGTGCCAGGCGCCGGCCTGGACCCGTGGGCGGAGGCGTTCGCCGAGTCTGCGCGCCTCCAGACCCGCGCCCCGGTGCCGCCGGAGCCTGTGCCCTACGTCGTCGCAACCAACCGGCGGGTGGGCTACTTCCTCGAGCGCTTCACGGGGAGCCGGCGCGAGGTGGTGGCCCAATGGTTTGGGCGCTCGGGTCGTTATCTGGGCATGATCCGCGAGGTGCTACGGCGCCACGGTCTCCCCGAAGACCTCGCCTACACGGCGATGATCGAGAGCGGCTTCGACCCGCTCGCCGTATCCCGTGCGGGCGCCACGGGACTCTGGCAGTTCATGGCCTCGACCGCCCGGCGCTACGGGCTCCGTGTGGACCGCTGGGCGGACGAGCGCCTCGATCCGGAGCGCGCGACCGTGGCCGCGGCCGCCTATCTCCGCGACCTCCACCTACAGTTCGGCTCCTGGCTCCTTGCCCAGGCCGCCTACAACGCCGGAGAGATGGCCGTGGCGCGGGCCGTACAGCGGACCGGCTCCACGGACTTCT
>MGCE01000022.1:1024-11413 GCA_001790315.1 Candidatus Rokubacteria bacterium RIFCSPLOWO2_02_FULL_72_37
GTGCCGCCCGCCACCAGCCTGCGACAGCTGGCTCGTGCAACCGGCATCCCCTCGGACACGCTGCAGGCGCTCAACCCGGTCCTGGTGCGCGGGGTCACGCCCCCGGGCGCCAGCTGGCAGCTCAGCATCCCCCGTGACCGGCGCGACCGCGTGCTCGCCGCGCTGGCGCCACGGCCGCCGACGCGCCTCGCGCAGCGGCGCGCGAGCGCGCCGGAGCGGGTTGGCGCGCCGTCGCGGGCGTCGATCGCCGCCGCGGTGCACGTCGTGCGCTCGAACGACACGGTCACCGCGATCGCCAGGCGTTACGGCGTATCGATCACGGACCTCGTCCGCTGGAACGGGCTCGACGTGCCGGACCGGATCCATCCGGGCGACCGCCTGCGGGTCGCCGACCTCCGCTGAAGGTCGCGGTCGAGCTCTTCGCGGTGTTCGCCGCCTACCTGCCCCCGGGCAGCCGGGACGGCGTCGTCGTGCTCGACCTACCCGAGGACGCCACCGTCAGCGACGTCATGCGCCGGCTCGGCATTCCCGCCGACTCGACCCGCGTCGTTCTCGTGAACGGCCACGACGCTGCGCCCGAGCAATCGCTCGCTCCCGACGACGTGGTCGCCGTCTTCCCGCCGCTGGCGGGCGGCGGTCACGCGCCGGAGGGCGGCGCGCCGCGTGCCGTCTCGACGGTGCCGCGCTCGATCTCGGCGTCGATCGCGGCGCCGAGCAGGAGCACGACGCCGCTCAAGTAGAGCCAGAGCATCAAGAGGATCACCCCGCCGATCGAACCGTACGTGGCGTTGTAGTTGCTGAAGTACCGCACGTAGAGCCTGAGCCCATTGGACATCGCGAGCCACGCGAGGAGGGCGAAGGCGGAGCCCGGTGTGACCGAGTGCCACGGGCGTGCCCGTGCGGGGGCGAGGTAGTAGACGAGCGTGATGCCCCCGAGAACGAGCAGAATCAGCACGGGCCACTGCAAGACGTTCCAGACGAACGTGAACAGGGGGCCCACGCCGAGCGCGGCGGCGACGATTTCGCCGATGCGGATACCGAAGAACAGCAGGAGCAGCGCCGTCAGCGTGAAGAGCGCGAAGGCGAGGGTGAGCCCGACGGCCGTGAGTCGGCGACGCCACCAGGAGCGCTCGTCCGCGGCGCCGGCGACGGCGTCGAGCGCGGCCATGATCGACGCCATACCGCTCGAGGCGGCCCACAGCGCCGCGACGCCTCCGATCGAGAGGAGGCCCCCGCTCGCGCCGCGGACGACCTCCTCGAGGGTGCGGTTGATCAGTGTGGCCGCCGAGCGCGGCATCACGCGCCCTGCGTAGCCCATGAGCTGGGGCATCAGATCGGGAAGGGGCAGGAGACCCAGCAGGGCGGTCAGGAACAGCAGGGCGGGGAAGAGCGCGAACAGGAAGTAGTAGGAGAGGATGGCCGCGCGGTCGGGGATCGCGTGCTCCCACATCCTGCCGTACACCCGGGCGGTGAGGCGTCGCACCGAGAGTCCCCCGAGGCTCCAGAGGGATGCCGCCGCACGGGAACCCGTCCGCTGCACGGGAGCCACGTCGCGCCTATCCTAGCAGCAGCCCCCCGGCACGGGTCAGGTTTCGCCCGCGACGGGTGGTGGTACACTCAGAGAGCTTTTCCGAAGCGTAGTTAGCCACGGAAGCGTCTAGGAACCCGGTGGGCCTCCCGGACTTCAAATCCGGTGGACCGTTCTAGACAAACGGTCGATGGGTTCGACTCCCATACGCTTCCGCCACGAGGAGAACGATGGCGAAGCGGAGCCGCAAGCCCGAGACGCGAGGCGTGTCGCGCCGCGGGGGGCTGGCCGTCGCCTCCGCCGCGGCGGTCGTCGTCGCGGCGGTCGTTGGCTGGTTCGCCTACCGGGCCGTGGCCGACCTGCCGGGTGTGCGGCTACCCGACCAGGGCAACCTCCACGTCGCGACCGAGACGTCACCCCACGAGCCGTACAACTCCGATCCCCCGACGTCGGGTCCGCACCTGCCCCACATCGCGCCCTGGGGGGTCCACACGCGGCCGATCCCGCGCGAGCTCCAGGTGCACAATCTCGAGGACGGCGGCGTGGTCGTGCAGTACAGCTGCGACTGCCCCGACGTCGTCGAGAAGCTCGGCGCGATCGTCCGGCGCTACGATCGGCAGGTGATCCTCGCGCCGTACCCGGGCATGGCGTCCAGGATCGCGCTGACCGCATGGACGCGGATCGACACGATGAACGAGCTCGACGAGGCGCGCGTCGTCCGTTTCGTCGAGACCTACCGTGGGATCGACCACCACAGGTAGGTTCGCGCTCGCCGGCGTCGGCGCGCTCGTGCTCGCCGGGTGCGGCGGTCTCTACGTGTCGCCGCTGGCGCCGCCCCCCTACCGCGCGGAGGTCCCCGCCGCGTACGAGCGGACGTGGACCGCGCTCGTGCGTGCGCTGGCCAGGGAGAACGTACCCCTGCGTGCGATCGCGCGCGACTCGGGCGTGATCGCGTCCGACGACTTCGTGGCGCCGATCGGCGTGTACGCCGACTGCGGCCGGATCGGCGACGACCGCCTGGAAGGCGAGGCGCTCGCGACCTTCACGATCTTCGTCGAGCGCGACGGCCGGGCGACGCAGGTCCAGATCAACGCCAAGATGCGCACGCAGGCGCACCGCAAGGGCACGAGCGGCACCCTGCGGTCGACACCGGTCTACCAGTGCGCTTCCACCGGCCGGTTCGAAGCGAACCTCCTCGACGCCGTGCGTGATCTCGTGAGGGATTGAGCCGTGCCCTCGCGCCTGGCCGATCTCATCCGCAAAGCGCGCCGGCTCGCCGCCGAGCGTGACCGGCTCATCGACGGCCTCGCCCAGGACTGGGCGCGCGCCCTTCGCGGGCAGGGGCTGTCGGCCGCGGACCTCGACGAGCTGTGGGCCGGGCTCATGGAGGATGCGGTGCGGCGGGGAAACGAGCTCGTCGAGGGCAAGTGGACCGTGCAGGCGTGGCGGCACGAGGCGAAGGAGGTGGTCGCCCGCGTCCGCCAGAAGGTCGAGGCCGAGCTCCGTGAGGGCTGACGCCGCGGCGCTCCGCGCGCTCCCGTCCGTCGACCAGGTCCTGCGCAGGCTCGCGGATCGTGTGGAACTGGCGCAGGTGTCGCGCGCGCGCCTCGCCGCGCTCGTCCGCGAGACACTCGCCGCCGAGCGTCAGCGCGTGGTCGCGGAGCAGGGCGTCCCCGCCGACGCCGAGGCGCTCGCCGCCCGCGTCGTGGCGCGCGTCGAGCGCGTGGGCCTGTTTTCGCTCCGCCCCCTGATCAACGCGACCGGCGTGGTGCTCCACACGAATCTCGGGCGCGCGCTGCTGAGCCGCCAGGCGCGGGAGCGCCTGGCCGCGGTCGCCTCCGCCTACTCGAACCTCGAGCTCGACCTCGCCACCAAGGAGCGCGGCTCGCGGTACAGCCACGTCGAGGCGCTGCTCCGGCGGCTCACCGGCGCCGCGGACGCCCTGGTCGTCAACAACAACGCCGCCGCCGTGCTGCTCGCGCTCGAGACGCTCGCCCACGGCAGGGAAGTGGTCGTTTCGCGGGGCGAGCTCATCGAAATCGGAGGCGAGTTCCGGATCCCGGACATCATGCTCCGCAGCGGCGCGGTGCTCCGCGAGGTGGGGACGACCAACCGCACGCATCTGCGCGACTACGCGCAGGCGATCGGGCCGGACACAGGGCTCCTGCTCAAGGTCCACACATCGAACTACCGCGTCGTCGGCTTCACCGCGGCCGTCGCGTCCCGGGAGCTCGCGGAGCTCGGACGCGAGCGGGGCATCCCGGTCATGGAAGACCTCGGGTCGGGGTCGCTCGTCGACCTGCGGCCGTACGGCTTCCCGCACGAGCCGACGGTGCAGGAAACGGTGGCGGCGGGCGTGGACCTCGTCTCGTTCTCCGGCGACAAGCTGCTCGGCGGGCCCCAGGCCGGCATCGTGGTCGGCCGGAGCGAGGTCGTCGCACGGCTGAAGAAGAACCCGTGGAATCGGGCGCTCCGGATCGACAAGTTCACGATCGCCGCGCTCGAGGCGACGCTCTGCGCGTACGAGGCCGGCACCGCGCTCCGGACGGTGCCGACGCTCGCGATGCTGACCGAGCCGCTGGCGGCCGTCCGGCGCCGCGCGCGGGGGGTGCTGCGGCGTCTCCCGGCCGCCGTCCGCGAGCGCCTCGCGGCCCGCATCGCCGAGGACCGCGCCCAGGTCGGCGGCGGCGCGCTGCCCACCGTCGAGCTGCCGACGGCGGGGGTGGTGGCCGGCGCGAGCCCGGAGGCCGCGCGACGGCTCGACGCCCTTCTGCGCGCCGGCGACCCGCCGGTCGTCGCGCGGCTGGTGGACGACCGGATCTTCCTCGACTGCCGCACCGTGCTGGCGGGCCAGGTCGCGGACCTCGCCCGCCGGCTCGCCGCGGCCGCGTCCGAGCTGTGAAGCACGTCGTCGTCGGTACCGCCGGGCACATCGACCACGGCAAGACCTCGCTCGTGCGAGCGCTCACCGGGATCGACACCGACCGTCTGCCGGAGGAGAAGGCGCGTGGCATCACGATCGACCTCGGATTCGCCTTCCTCGAGGAGCCGGGAGGGCTGACGATCGAGATCGTCGACGTGCCCGGCCACGAGCGCTTCGTCAAGAACATGCTCGCCGGCGTCGGCGGCATCGACCTGGCGATGCTGATCATCGCCGCCGACGAGGGCGTCATGCCGCAGACCCGCGAGCACCTCGCGATCTGCTCGCTGCTTCACATCAGGACGGGCCTCGTCGTGCTGACCAAGGCCGATCTCGTCGAGCCCGAATGGCTCGAGTTGGTCCGCGACGACGTGGCGGGCCTGGTGCGCGGCACGTTCCTCGAGGGCGCGCCCATCGTCGCCGCGTCGGCCAAGACGGGGGAGGGGTTGACCGAGGTCCGCGCCGCGCTGCGGACGCTCGCCGAAGCCGTCCCGGCGCGCGTGACCGACCAGCTCCCCCGGTTGCCGATCGACCGCGTGTTCACGGTGAGGGGCTTCGGCACCGTCGTCACCGGCACGCTCGCCGCCGGGCGGCTCGCGGTGGACGACCGCGTCCAGGTCTATCCGAAGGGGATCGAGGCGAAGATCCGCGGGTTGCAGGCGCACGGGCGCCCGGTCGAGCGGGCGCTCGCCGGTCAGCGCACGGCGGTGAACCTCCAGGGGGTCGAGCGCGCGTCGATCGAGCGGGGCGACGTCGTCGCGCTGGCCGGCACCCTCGTGCCGACGCACCTCGCCGACGGCACGCTCGAGCTCTTGAAGGACGCGCCACGCGCGGTGCGGACGCGGACCCGCGTGCGCTTCCACGTGGGCACGAGCGAGCTGATGGCGCGGGTGCTCCTGCTGGACCGCGTGGAGCTCGAGCCCGGCGAGAACGCGCTGGCGCGCTTCCGGCTCGAGGCGCCGCTCGTGGCGTTGCCGGGGGACCGGTTCGTCGTCCGCTCGTACTCGCCGATCGTGACGATCGGGGGCGGCACGCTGCTCGACGTGGACCCGCCGCGCTTCAAGCGCAAGGCCCCGGCGCTCGTGGCCCACCTCACCCTGCTCCAGCGGGGAAGCGCCGAGGAGGTGCTCGAGGAGCACGTGCGCCACGTGGGTGCCGTCGGGGTCCGGTTGGCCGCGCTCTCCGGTCGCGTGCCCTTCGGCCCCGAGCAGCTCCGCGGACTCCTCGAGCGCCTCCAGGCGGCGGGCCGCGTGCTCCCGGTGGACCGCGACTGGTTTCTCCACCCCGACGCGTTCGCCCGGCTCAAGGCGCAGGTGCTCGCGGCGCTGGAAGCCTTCCACCGTGCCAACCCGCTCCGGTCCGGGATGTCGCGCGAGGAGCTCCGCGGGCGCGCGGGGGCGCCCGACGAGCGGGTGTTCGCGTTCCTGCTCGCGACGCTCGATGCCGAGGGGGTCGTCCGGACCGAGCGCGACAAGGTGCGCCTCGCCTCCCACGAGGTGCGGCTCTCCGCCGACCAGCAGCGCGTGGTGGATCGCCTGGAGGAGCAGTTCCGGCTCGCCGCGGCGGCGCCCCCGAGCCCCGAGGAGGCGCTCGGCCGCGCCGGCGTTCCGGGCGACGCAGAGCACGAGCTCTTCCAGTGGCTCGTCCAGTCGGGCAGGCTCGTGCGTGTCAAAGAGTCGCTCTTCTTCCACGCCCGGGCCCTGGACGCCATCCAGGACAAGCTCGTGGCGATGCTGCGGGAGCGCAAGGAGATCGGCCCGGCGGACATCAAGGACCTCCTCGGCATCTCACGCAAGTACGCCATTCCCCTCCTCGAGTTCTTCGACCAGCGGCGGGTGACGACCCGGGTCGGCGAGCGGCGGGTCTTGCGCGGCCCATAGGGGCGGAGTAAGGTTGGAGCGGAGTTGGAAAGGAGCCCCACATGTTTGGGCTGGGCTACCAGGAACTGCTGATCATCCTCGTCATCGTGCTGATCCTGTTCGGCGCGAACCGGCTGCCGGAGCTCGCCCGCTCACTCGGCTCGAGCGTGAAGGAGTTCAAGAAGGGCGTCAACGAGGCGAAGACCGAGGAGACGTCCACGAAGAAGGAAGAGGAGAAGAAGGCGTAAAGCTCGATCTCCTCGTCGCGTCCGCGCTCGCCCTCCTGACCGTCGTCTCGCGCCTGCCCTACCGGGCGCGCATGCTCTACAACTGGGACGCGGTGCAGTTCGCGCTCGCCCTCTCCGAATACGACGTCGGCAAGCACCAGCCGCACCCGCCGGGCTACATCCTGTACGTCGTGCTCGGCCGCCTCGTCAACGCGTGGCTCGGCGATCCTGCGGCCGCCTATGTCCTGCTGGCGGTCGTGTTCAGCGGCCTGACGACCTTCGTCGTCTACTTCCTCGCGCGGACGATCTACGAGCGGACGACCGCGCTGGCCGCCGCCTCGCTCCTCGCGGTGAGCCCGCTGTTCTGGTTCTACGGCTCGGTCGGACTCACGTACGCCGGTGAGGCGCTCTTCGCCTCCACCGTGGCGTACTTCGCGTATCGCGCGCTGCAGGGGAGTCGCGTCGACGCATGGCTCGGGGCCGTCTACCTCGGCCTCGCCGCGGGAATGCGTCAGTCGTTGCTCGTGCTCCTCTTCCCCCTCTGGCTCGGTGCCGTGGCCGTCGGGCTCCGGAGCCGCGCCGTGGTCGCCCTCGGCGGCGCGCTGCTGGTCGGGGCGGTGCTGACGTGGTTCCTGCCGATGATCTGGCTCACCGGCGGCTTCGGTCGTTACCTGGCGGCGGCGACCGAGCTGGCCGACGCGGCCGTCCGGCCCACGTCGATCGTCTCGGGCCCGCTCGAGACGACGCTCGCCATGGCGCGCCACCTGGTCGAGTCCGTCCTCGTCGGGCTCGGCCCGCTCGTGCTCGTCGGGCTCCTCGTCGGCTGGTACGTGCGCCGGTACGGCTTCAGCCGACGCGAGTGGTTCCTCCTCGGCTGGACGCTCCCGCCGATCGCCGTCTACACCCTCGTCCACTTCGGTCAGGCGGGCTACGTGCTGGCGTTCCTGCCGGCCCTCGTGATCTTCCTCTCCCGCGTGCTCGTGACCGCGCTCGGGTGCGCGGCCGGAACGCTGCGTCACCCACGGGCCGCCGCCGCGCTGACGGCCGCCGCGGTGGCGGTCGTCGTGCTCGTCAACGGCGCCTTCTTCGTCTCCGCGCGCCCGGTGTCGCGCGATTTCGATACCCCGCGGCCGACGTGGGTGCGGCGGGCGCAGGACGACGCGTTCGACTGGATCCTGAGCCGTACCGCCGCCGCGCTCCGGGAGCACGAGGACGTCGTGCGAACGTTCGTGGGCGCGATCCGCGGCCTGTACCCGCCCGAGGACACCGTGGTGATCACCGAGCAGGGCAATCCCCGGACCTATCCATGGTTCCGGCACGCGATGTTCTATCTGCCCGAATACGAAACCTACGAATTGCAGACGGGCGGGCTCGCGCCGGGCTACCGCGCCGCGCGACGCATCGTGACGATGGCGACCGTGCCGGAGCGGGACATCCGCCTGCCCGCACGGGTCAAGCGCCTGGTGTGGTTCGTCGACCACTGGAGCCCCGATATGGTGCAGCCTCCGGGACTCGCCGAAGTCGAGCTGCCGTACGGGCGCTTCCTGTACGTGCTGCCGCTCGGGCGCCGCCCCGTGCGCTACGCGGACTACACGTTCGTGCGCGACGCGCCGCCGACCCGCCGTGTCACCCGCTCGGCGCGATGACCTCGTCGTAGTCGCCGCCGCGCTCGTGCCGCTCGCGCTGTTTCTGGTGTGCGAGCGGCAGATCGCGGGTGCCGTCGGGTTCCCGCTCGACGATTCGTGGATCCACCTCCACTTCGCGCGCAACCTCGCCGAGGGCGGCGGGTTCGCATACAACCCCGGTCGGCCCGTGGCCGGATCGACCGCGCCCCTCTGGACCCTGCTCCTGGCGGCCGGCGCCGTGGTGGTCGGCCCGTCGGTCGCGCTCGCGAAGGCGGTCGGCGTCGCCTGCGGGGTGGGCGCCGCGCTGATCACGCGGCGGGCGGCGCTGGCGCTCGGCGCGCCGGCGCCCCTCGCCCTGGTGGCCGCCGTCGGGCTGCTCTGGACGGGACCGATGACGTGGGGCGCGCTGTCGGGCATGGAGGTGACGCTCGCGGCGTTGCTCGTGGCCGCGGCGCTTCTCGCGCACGCCCGTGAGCGGCTCTTCTGGAGCGCGTGGTGGGCGGCGCTCGCCGCGCTGGCGCGGCCGGAGGCCGTGCTGCTGGTGCCGTGCCTCGCCCTGGCGCGCCCGCTCGGCGTCCGCCGGCTGGCTGCCTTCGGCGCGGTCACCGCGGCGGCGCTCCTCCCGGTGGCGCTCTTCGGCCTCTGGACCGCCGGCTCGCCGTTCCCGGCCACGGCGGCGGCGAAAGTCGAGGGCGGCCTGCTCGGCTGGCTCGGCGGCCTCCACGAGCCGCTCGCGGTCACGCTGCTGACGCGGCCGCGGCGGTTCCTGGCAGAGTGGGTCGCCTGGCTTGCCCGCACGCAGTGGGTGTTGCCGCTCGCGTTGCTGCCCGGGCTGGCCATCGCCTGGCGGCGCTCGGGTCGCGCGCTCGGTGCCGTGGCGCTCGTCCTGCTCGCCCACCCCCTCGGCATGGCGATGCTCGCGCCCTACCGGGGCCCTGCCTTCCAGGAGGGGCGGTACTCGATCCATCTGCTGCCGGTCGCCTTCGTCGTGCTGGCCGTTGTAGCGGGGGCCGCGCACCCGGCGCTGGCGACCGGGCGCGCCCACGTCGCGCCGCGCCTGTCCGGGCGTGTCGGAGCCACGCCGCACCTGTCTCAGGCCACCCACGGACCGAGCCGTCCTCGCGGCCCCCGCTACAATAGGCTGGCCGCGCTCGCGACGACGGCGTACCTGGTCTCGGCGGCGCTCACCCTGGCGCCGGCGGCCACCCGGTACGGATGGGCCGTGCAGAACATCGACGCGATGCAGGTGCACCTCGGCCGCTGGCTCGACGGGCACGTGCCGCCCACGGCACGCCTCGCCGTCAACGACATCGGCGCGATCGCCTACTTCTCGCGGCGCGAGATCGTCGACCTGATGGGGCTCGTGACCCCCGAGATCATCCCGTACCGGCGTCGGGGCGAGGGCGGCATCGTGCAGTACTTGCTCGAGACGTGCCCGGATCACGTCGTGATCTTCCCCGCGTGGTTCCCCGACCTGGCGGCGCGTGCGGACCTCCTCGAGCCCGTCTACCGCGTCCGGCTCGAGCGCAACGAGGTGGCCGGCGCCGCGGAAATGGTCGTGTATCGGCTCAAGCGTTGTGCGGTATGATCCCCATCCATGAGGCGGGCCCGGGCCCTCGTGCTGACCGCCGTCCTGCTGACAGCGCTGCCCGGCGTCGTCGCGGCGCAGATCTACCGCTGGATGGACGACCGGGGCGTGCCGCATTACACGGAGGGGCTCGACAGCGTCCCCGAGCGCTTCCGCGCGACGGCGGTGCTGCTCTCGCTGCGCAACGAGCCGCCCGGCGCCCCGACGTCGGCCGCGGGCGCGTCCGGTGGCCCGGCGGCGGCCGGTGAGACGACGATCAAGTTCTCGCCGGGCCAGCGCATCATGGTCGACTCGCGGATCAACGGCACCACCCCCGCCAGGCTCCTGCTCGACACCGGCGCCGACCGGACGGTCCTCGCGCCGCGGGTGGTCGCGGCGGCGGGCATCTCGCTGACGCGCGGCGCACGGGGGGGGACCATCAGGGGCGCGACGGGCACCGCGCAGGTCCAGGCGGTGCCGGTCGACTCGATCGAGGTCGGCGGCGCGAAGGTCGACCGGCTCGTCGTGATCTCGCACGACATCGACCACGAAGGCGTCGACGGCCTGCTCGGCCGGGACTTCCTCGACCGGTTCACGGTCACCATCGACAACTCGCAGGGCGTCGTCACGCTGACCCCGAAGAAGAAGTAGCGGCCGCCCGCT
>MGCE01000023.1 GCA_001790315.1 Candidatus Rokubacteria bacterium RIFCSPLOWO2_02_FULL_72_37
GGAGCCCCATGGTAAGGTAGGCCCATGTCGGTCCAGCGCACGCCGATGACGCGCCAGGGCTACGAGAAGCTCCGTGACGAGCTCGACCGCCTGAAGCGCGTCGAGCGTCCGTCGATCACCAGGGCGATCGCCGAGGCGCGGGCCCACGGCGACCTCAGCGAGAACGCGGAGTACCACGCCGCGCGGGAAAAGCAGAGCTTCGTCGAGGGGCGGATCGCGGAGCTCGAGACGAAAGTCGGGGCGGCCGAGGTCATCGAGCCGCCCACGTCCGGGGACCGCGTCACGTTCGGGTCGACGGTGCTCCTCGAGGACGAGGCCGGCAAGGGAGTCCGCTACCAGATCGTCGGGTCGGACGAGGTCGAGCCCGCGAAGGGACGCATTTCGGTGCTTGCGCCGCTGGCGCGGACGCTCATCGGCAAGCGCGTCGGCGACACCGTCACGGCGCAGCTTCCCGGAGGGAAGAAGACGTTCGAGATCCTCGAGGCCAACTTCCCCTGGGAGTGAGGGGCCGATGCCTCCCCTCCCGGGACGCTAGCGGAGCGCTTCCCTGAGCTCGCGGGTGAGCACCTCGACCGTGCCGCGGGTCCCGCCCGTGAGCTTGAGCTTCCACTCGCCCTCGGTCTCGAAGCGTCGGTCCCGCAGCCGCTCGCCCCACGGCCGGATCGCCTCGCGGATCGCGTGCAGGTCGAAGGGGTCGCGCTTGAGCTCGCGCGCGCGCGCCATCACGTCGGGCGCCGTGCGGATGAAGGCCCGGAGCGCGGCGCCTGTCTTGATCGAGTACTTCCGTCCCGCCCAGGCCGCGGGGAACGTGGTCGACAACGCTTTCACGTAGTTCAGGAAGAAGCGCTTCGCGTTCTGGCGGATCTCCTGGATCCTGCCGCCGCTGCCGAGCTTCTCGACGGTCTCCAGGAACTCCACGATCTCTTCGGCGAGCGGCGCCTGGCTCACGCGCCCGCGCCCCGTACCGAGCATCTTGATCTCGCCGTGGAGCGGCGAGGTGTCGTCCTCGTTGAGCGAGCGGATCACGTCGTGGGCGAGCGCCTGGTTGGGATCGGGATAGAGCTTGCGGCCCGCCAGGCTGATGATGTGCGACGGGTTGAGCCGTGTGTGCTTGGCGTTGATCGTCACGAACAGCTCGACGATCTGCCGGGCGTCCAGCGAGTCGAAGAGGACGGCCGGCACCTCGATGTTCATGTTCTCGCCCTGCTGCGAGAGCCCGTGGAGCGCGAGCAGCCGGTGCTGGCCGTCGAGGACGCGCAGCACGCCGTGCTCCTCCGGGATCTGCAGCAGCCCGAGGTCGTGGTGGCCCGCGACGGGCGTGAATGTGAACCGCTTCTCGGAGGTGATGATGACGGCGCCCGGGATGGCGGGCAAAGTCGCGGCGTCCTTGCACTCCCGGTAGTAGGTGACGAGCTCGTCGATCTTCCGGCGGATCACGGGGCGCTGATAGGCGGTCTCGCTCTCGCCGATGCGCCGCTCCAGTATGTCCCAGTTGACACGTGAGCGCGCGCTCATCCGGCTCTTCTTCGCGGGCTCGTTCTTCGGCCCGCCCGAGTAGCCGAGAACCTCGAACTTCACGAGCCGATCGATGTCCTTGGCCGAGAGCCCTGCCTGGTAGAACTCGACGCCGAACTGTTTCACGCGGCGCGCCGGCACTGTGATCATAGGCGCAATATGCTACTTGATCTGCAAACCCCTGTCAATAGAGGGATTTTCAGTTATCATGCCGCCATGCCAGGCGCCGCCTTGGCACTCGTCGTCGGCGCTGCGGTGCTCCACGCCGCCTGGAACGCCCTCGCCAAGCAGGGCCGGGACCAGTTCCTCTTCCTCTGGTGCTCGGTCACGCTCGCGTCGGTGGTGCTCGCGCCGTGGGCCGGCGCGTGGCTCGCGGCCGAGGGGCTCCCCGGGGCCGCCCTGCCGTTCGTCGGCGCGACGATCGCCCTGCACGCCGTCTATTTCTTCGCTCTCGGCCGCTCGTACGGCTCCGGCGATTTCTCACGCGTCTACCCGATCGCGCGCGGCCTCGGCGTCGCGCTCGTGCCGGTCGCGGCGTTCCTGATCTTCGGCGAACGGGTCTCGACGCTCGGCGCGGCCGGCATCGCCCTCGTCGTGCTCGGGGTCGCGGGCCTGCATGCCCCCGGGCGTGCGCCGACCGGCGCGCCCGCCGCCACGCACCGGCCGGCGGGGACCGGGTGGGCGCTCCTCACCGGGCTCAGCATCGCGGCGTACTCGCTCGTGGACAAGGCGGGCGTGGCCCGGCTCCACCCGGTGCCGTACATCGCCCTGCTGGGCGCGGGCTCGAGCCTCCTGCTGCTCCCCATGGTCCTCGCCCGGCGCGCGGCGCTCCGCCGGGAGTGGGCCGTGAGCTGGCGGGCCATCGTCGTGGCCTCGACGATGAACCTCACGGCGTACCTGCTGGTGCTGTTCGCCTTCCGCCTCTCGAAGGCCGGCTATGTCGTCGCCGCGCGCGAACTCTCGATCCTGTTCTCGGCGTTCATCGGCAGCCTCTGGCTCGGCGAAGGGCGGCTCCTGCCGCGGCTCGCGGGCGCCTCGGTGGTGGTCGCGGGCGTCGCGCTCGTCGCGCTCGCGCGCTAGGGACCGGACGCCGCGGTGGCGCCCGAGGCGAGCAAGGCCTCGATCTCGGCCGCGTCGAACCCGGCCTCGCGCAGCACCTCGACACTGTGCTCGCCGAGGCGCGGCTGGAGCCGGCGGATCGAGCCCGGGGTGCGGCCGAAGGTCGCCGGGATGCCCGGCATCCGGAGCGTCCCCTCCGAGGGGTGCTCGACGATCTGCCAGAAGCCCGTCGCCGCGAGCTGTGGATCCGTGAGCAGCGACTCGAGCGTGTTGACGACCATCGCGGGGACGTTCGCCTCGTCGAGCGCGGCAAGCCATTCGGCGGAGGTCCGGGTCGCCACGATCTTCCCGAGCTCCTCGTACAGCAGCTCGATGTGGGCCAGGCGCGAGGCGAGCGTCTGGAAGCGCGGATCCTCGAGCAGGTCGGACCGTCCGCTGAGCGTGAAGAACGCGCGCCAGTGGGCGTCCGTGTACGGGAGCACGGCGAGGTAGCCGTCCCGGGTCGGGAACGGCCGCCGCCAGCGGTTGAGCACGCGCTTGTAGCCCGCCGTCTCGCGGGGCGGCACGAAGGTCTCGCCGTAGAGGTGCTCGACCATCACCCAGGCCGTGACGGTCTCGAACATCGGCACCTCGAGCGCCTGACCCTCACCGGTCCGCGCCTTGTGGAAGAGCGCGGCGAGGATCGCCTGCGCCACCGCCATCGAGCTGGTCTTGTCCGCGACGATCGTGGGCAGGTAGCGCGGCTCGCCCATGAGCGCGGTCTGGAGCGAGGCCAGGCCCGAGGCCGCCTGGATGATGTCGTCGTACACGGGCTTGTCGCGGTACGGCCCGGCCGCGCGGAAGCCGTAGGTCGCACAGTAGACGATGCCGGGATTCTCGACCCGCACGCGCTCGTACTCGACGCCGAGCCGCGCCGCGGGCTGGGGACGGAAGTTGTGCATGAACACGTCGGCGGTGCGCACGAGGCGCATCAGCGCCGCGTGCCCCGCGGGCTGCTTGAGGTCGAGGACGAGGCTGCGCTTGTTCCGGTTGCAGCCGAGGAAGAACGCGGCCATGCCCGCGTGGTGTGCGGGGCCGAGCTGGCGCGTCGTGTCGCCTTCCGGGGGCTCGATCTTGACGACGTCGGCGCCGAGGTCGCCGAGCGTCTGGCTCGCGAGCGGACCGAGGACCACGGTGGTGGCGTCGAGGATGCGGACGCCGTCGAGCGGTCCGGGCATGGAACGGACCCTCCTACTTCAGGTCGAACGCCTCGACGGCCAGGTCGGCCACGTGACGGCCGATCGCGAGCGAGGCGGTCGCGGCCGGGGACGGCGCGTTGAGCACGTGGATGGCGTCGGCGGTGGCCGCGATGCGGAAGTCGTCCACGAGCGTGCCGTCGGGGCTCACCGCCTGCGCGCGGACGCCGGCCCCCCCCGTGGAGAGATCGTCGGCGACCAGGTCCGGGACGAGCCGCTGGAGCGCCTCGACGAACGCCGCCTTGCTGAGCGAGCGGTACATCTCGTACGCTCCCATGCGCCAGTAGCGGCGCGCCATGCGCCAGAACCCGCGGTAGGCGAGGGTGCCAGCCAGCTCCCGCGGGCTCATGTGCGCGAACCGGTAGCCCTCGCGCGCGAACGCGAGCACGGCGTTGGGGCCGGCCTCGACGTCTCCATGGATGGTCCGCGTGAGGTGCACGCCGAGGAACGGGAACTCGGGGTCGGGGACGGGATAGATGAGTCCGCGGACGAGGCTCCGGCGCTCGGGCCGGAGCATGTAGTACTCGCCCCGGAACGGGACGATGCGAACGCCCGGGCGCGCCCCGGCCAGGCGTGCGACCGCGTCCGAGTAGAGGCCCGCGCAGTTGACGAGCCGGCGGGTCTTGAGCGCGAGCCGCCCCGCACCGATCTCCAGGCCCTCGCCGGTGCGCTCGAGCGCGGCGACCCGCACGCCCGTCTCCACCGCGACGCCGCCGGCGACGAGGTCGCGCGCGAGGGCGGCCGCGACCTCCCCGTAATCGACGATCCCGGTCGAGGGCGAGGCGAGCGCGCGGACCGCGGCCGCGTGCGGCTCGAGCTCGCGCAGGCGCGTCGGCTCGAGGAGCTCGATGGGGACGCCGTTGGCGGTGGCGCGCTCGTGGAGGGTCATGAGACGAGGCACCTCGGCCTCGGCGGTCGCGACGACGACCTTCCCGCAGCGCTCGACGCGGATGCCGTGCTCCTCGCAGAAGCGGTACATCAGCGCTTTGCCCTCGACGCAGAGGCGCGCCTTGTGGGAGCCGGGCCGGTAGTAGATGCCCGAGTGGATGACGCCCGAGTTGTGACCGGTCTGGTGCGTCGCGAGCCGCGGTTCCTTTTCCAGGAGGATGAGTCGCGCGCGCGGCGCGCGCTCGTGGAGCGCCCGGGCGGTGGCGAGGCCCACGATGCCGCCGCCGACGATCGCGATGTCGTAGGTCACGGGGCGGTATTATAGACGTCCCGAGGAGGGATTATGACCCGATCGTCCTGTCCGATCTGTCGCTCGCCTCATGACCGGCTCGGCCGGCGCCCGGTGCTCGCCGCGCTCGCCGCGGCCCCGGGCGCGCTCGCGCGCGAGGTCGCGCGCGTGCCCGGCCGCGTGCTCCGGCGCCGGCCCGCGCGGCGCGCGTGGTCGGTGACGGAGGTCCTCGCACACCTGCTCGACGCGGAGATCACGCTGGGCTTCAGGATCCGCGCGGTCGCGGCGGAACCCGGCGGCGTGCTCCCCGCATGGAACCAGGAGAAGTGGACCGACAGCCTGCGGCACCGCCGCGCCGAGCCGGCGCAAACCCTCACCGCCGTCACGGCGCTGCGCGCGGCCAACGTCGCACTGGCTCGTCGGCTCACCGCGGCGCAGCGGCGCCTGCGCGGCCGGCACCCCGAGTACGGCCCGCTCCGGGTCGACCAGATGCTCGAGCACTTCGCCGAGCACGACCTGAACCACCTGGCCCAGATCCGGACGGCACTCGCGACGCTCCGGCCGCGCTGAGGCGCCGCGGGCTACTGGAGGGGCGAGAAGCGCGTCGGCCGCCAGACCTTGTTCACGACGCGCTCGACGAGCGGGCCGTTGGCCTCGGTCGCCTGCTTGGCCGCCTGCCACTCCGGGTCGGCCATGAACGCCGCCCACGTCCGCTCGCGGTGCGCGAGGTCGTCGTAGGCGCAGATGTAGACCAGCTCGTTCGACTCGCCGATCACCGGCTCCCAGAAGCCGACGACGCGGATCCCGTGCTTGGCGAACAGCCGCATGGTGACGTCGGCGAACCGCTTCTGGATGTCGGGCATACGCCCCGGCATCACGTAGTACGCGCGGTACTCGTAGATCATGGACGCTCGCTCCCTTCTCGCGGGGACATGGGCCGCACTCTACACCAGCGCGGCATGGGTTGCGATCACCGAAGCATCCTCGTACCATCGCGCCGGGAGGACGCGATGGCCGGCAAGCACTTCGAGGACCTCGAGATCGCGCAGACGTTTCAGCACCAGCCCGGGCGGACGATGACCGAGGCCGACAACGTCTTCTTCACCTGCCTCACGATGAACCCCCAGCCGCTCCACCTCGACTTCCACGCGGCGTCGAAGGCCGAGTTCGGCCGTCCGCTCGTCAACAGCCTGCTGACGCTCGCGGTCGCGGTCGGGCTGTCGGTCGGCGAGACGACGCTCGGCACCACCGTCGGCAACCTCGGCTTCGAGAAGGTCGAGTTCCCGAAGCCCGTGTTCCACGGCGACACCATCTATGCGGAGA
Source organism: Candidatus Rokubacteria bacterium RIFCSPLOWO2_02_FULL_72_37 (assembly GCA_001790315.1). Lineage (GTDB taxonomy): Bacteria > Methylomirabilota > Methylomirabilia > Rokubacteriales > CSP1-6 > GWA2-73-35. The sequence continues at coordinate 6,310 of MGCE01000023.1, forward strand.
CCGAGGTGATCGCCAAGCGCGAGTCGAAGTCGCGGCCCCAGTGGGGGATCGTCACGTTCGAGCACCGTGCCCGCAACCAGCACGGCGATCTCGTGATGGTCGCCCGGCGCAACGCGATGATGCGGCGGCGCGAGGCGGCGAAGTGAGCGGCGCCGGCGCCAGGTCGCTGCGCTCGATGCACTTCGTGCCCGGCGGCAACGACAGGATGTTCGCGAAGGCGCTCACGCTGCCGGCGGACGCCCTCATCCTCGACCTCGAGGACTCGGTCCCCCCGGACAGGAAGGCCGTGACGCGCCCGCACGTCGCCCGGTGGCTCACGAACCACGACTTCGGTCCTCGGGGGCGCTGGGTGCGGATGAACCCGATCTGGGGCCCGCTCGGCCGGCAGGACGTCGAGGAGACGATCGCCGCGCGCCCCGACGGCTACGTCGTGCCCAAGCCCCGCCACGCGGGCGACGTCCGCGAGGTGGCCCAGCTGCTCGACCGGCTGGAGCAGCGGCACGGCCTCCCGAACGGCACGACGCGGCTCAAGCTGATCGCGACGGAAACGCCCGAAGGACTCCTCAACATCCGCGAGATGACCGCCGCTTCGCCGCGGATCGTCGCGATCTCGTGGGGCGTCGAGGACCTCGGCGCCGCGCTCGGGCTCAGACGCGTGCGCGACGCCGAGGGACGGTACCTCGACATCCCCCGCTATGCGCGCGTGATGTGCGTGATCGCCGCGGTCGCTGCGGGCGTCGAACCGCTCGACAGCGTCTACACCGACATCGCGGACCTCGACGGCCTGCGCCGGGAGAGCGAAGAGGCGCTGGCGATGGGCTTCACCGGCAAGACGTCGATCCACCCGAACCAGATCCCCGTGATCAACGAGGTCTTCACGCCCTCGGCGGCCGAGCTGGCCGAGGCCCGTGAGCTCGTTGCCGCCTTCGAGGAGCACGCGCGCCGCGGGGTCTATGCGTTCACGCTCAAGGGGCGGATGGTGGACGCGCCGCACCTCGCCCACGCCCAGAAGCTCCTGGCCCGCGCCGGCGCCTGAGCGTGCTGTCTGCGGAATCGTGACGACGCGCGCTCCATCGGGGCGCGCGCGGCCCGCTGCCCCCATGGCGGGAACGGGTTCCCGCGATCCCTGCCGCACGGGCCCGTCGGCCCCGAGGGGCTGCCAGGCGGCTCACATGAGCGCCGGGGCGGACTCCTAGGCGTGCGCGCGCTCGTCCTGGCGGCGCAGGCGCCGATCGAGCGCGCGCCGCTCCGCCTCGAGACGCGCCCCGTGCCCGAACCCGCCGCGGGCGAGGTGCTCGTGCGCGTCGCTGCGTGCGGTGTGTGCCGCACGGATCTCCACATCGTCGAGGGCGACCTGCCCCTCGTCCGCACGCCGATCGTTCCCGGCCACCAGGTGGTCGGGCGCGTCGCGCGCGCCGGCCCCGGCGCCACGCGCTTCGCGCCGGGCGACCGCGTCGGGATCGCGTGGCTGCGCCGCACCTGTGGGGCATGCGCCTTCTGCCGGAGCGGACGCGAGAACCTCTGCGCGGAGAGCGAGTTCACCGGCTGGCACGCCGACGGCGGCTACGCCGACTACGCGGTCGTGCCCGAGGCCTTCGCGTACCGGATCCCGGACGCGCTCGGCGACGCCGAGGCCGCGCCGCTGCTCTGCGCCGGGATCATCGGCTACCGCGCGCTCGAGCGGAGCGAGGTCCGGCCCGGCGGGCGCCTCGGCCTCTGGGGCTTCGGCTCCTCCGCCCACGTGACGCTCCAGGTCGCGCGCGCCCGCGGCTGCGCCGTGTACGTCTGCACGCGGGAAGCCTCCCACCGGGAGCTGGCGCGGCGGCTCGGTGCCGCGTGGGTCGGCGACGTCCGCGAACCCGTGCCCGAGAAGCTCGACGGCGGGATCGTCTTCGCGCCCGTCGGCGATCTCGTGCCGGTGGCGCTCGAGAGCCTGGGCCGCGGCGCCACGCTCGCCCTCGCGGGGATCTACATGACGCCGGTGCCCGCGCTCGACTACGAGCGCCACCTGTTCTACGAGCGCTCGGTACGGAGCGTCACCTCGAACACGCGTGCCGACGGCGAGGCGCTCCTGGCCGAGGCGGCGCGCATCCCGATCCGGCCCGAGACGACGCCCTTTCCGCTCGAGGACGCCAACCGCGCCCTCGCCCTGCTGAAGGCCGGCGCCTTCGCAGGGTCCGGAGTGCTCTTGACAGGTGGGTCTGGTTGACTACAATCGGGCAACCTGTCAGCCGGGGACATCCCATGACCGATCAATCCGATCTTCTTCGACGCGCTGCGCAAGTGCTGCCGGGCGGCGTGCTCGGCAGCCACCGGAGCGGCCCCGGGCTCGAGTTCGTCGTGCGCGAGGGCCGCGGCGCGTATCTCTTCGACGTGAACGGCCGCCGCTACCTCGACTACCTGCTCGGCTCGGGCCCGATGCTCCTCGGCCACGCGCATCCCGCCGTCGTCGAGGCGGTCGAGCGGCAGATGGCGCGGGGCACGTCCTACATGCTCCTCAACGAGCCGGCGATCGAGCTGGCCGAAGAGATCACGCGCGCCGTCCCGTGCGCCGAGCAGGTGCGCTACACCTCGAGCGGCACCGAGGCGACGTTCTTCGCGCTGCGCGTGGCGCGCGCCCACCGCCGACGCGACAAGATCATGAAGTTCGAGGGCGGCTTCCACGGGGCGCACGACTACGCCCTGATGAGCGTGGTGCCCCGCTCGCCGAAGGCCTTCCCCGCGGCGACGAGCGACTCCGCCGGCATCCCGCACGCGATCGAGGGCGAGGTGCTCGTCGCGCCCTACAACGACCTGGCGACGGCCGAGGCGCTGCTCGCCGCCCACCACGACGAGCTGGCCGCGGTGATCCTCGAGCCCTATCAGCGCACGATCGTGCCCGCGCCGGGATTCCTCCAGGGCCTGCGCGCCGTGACGCGGCGCTACGAGGTGCCGCTCATCTTCGACGAGATCGTCACCGGCTTCCGCTTCGCCTACGGCGGCGCGCAGGAGCACTACGGCGTCGTGCCGGACCTGGCGTGCTACGGCAAGGTGGTGGCCGGCGGCTTCCCGCTTGCCTGCGTCGCCGGCCCGGCCGCGATCCTGCGCCACTTCGACGCGGCGCTCGAGGGCACGCCGGATTACGTCTGGCAGGCGGGCACCTTCAACGGCCACGCGATCGCCTGCGCCGCGGGCCTCGCGACGCTGCGCGAGCTGCGCCGGCCGGGCACCTACGAGCGGCTGTTCGCGACCGGCAGGCACCTGCGCGACGGCCTCGCGGCCGCCGTGCTGAAGCACGGCCTCCCCGCGCAGGTGAGCGGAGAACCGCCGGTCTTCGACATCCTCTTCACCGATCGTCCGATCGTGGATTACCGGGCGACGCTCACCGCCGACCGCGACCGCATCACGCGCTTCAACGCGGAGCTGGTGCGCCGCGGCGTCGTCAAGGCCGTCAACAAGATCTACGTCTCGCTGGCGCACTCGGCCACGGATGTCGAGGAGACCCTCGAGATCTTCGATCAGACGCTCGCGGTCATCGCCGCCGGCGCCTGACCAGAGGAGGAGCCCATGGACCTCAGCCGTCGTCAGGTTCTCGCGATGAGCGGCCTCACGCTCGCGGGCGCCGCGCTCGCCCCCGCGGTCGCGCGCGCCGCCACGCCGAAGCGCGGAGGCCAGTTCCGCTTCCGCGGCTACACACCGCCCCACTTCGACCCGCACCTGACCGCGTCGTACACCACGATGCTCAACCTCTCCTTCTCCCAGAGCCGCCTGCTCAAGCACAAGGCGGGCCCGAGCGTCCGGCCCGGGACCTTCGAGTACGAGGGCGACCTCGCCGAGTTCTTCAACCACCAGGACGACACGACCTACGTCTTCCGGCTGCGCCGCGGCGTGAAGTGGCACCCGAAGCCGCCGGTGAACGGCCGCGAACTGACGGCCGAGGACGTCAAGTACACGTTTGATCGCTTCATGACGATCAAGGGCAACGCGAACCGGCACATGATGAAGTTCCTCGCGAAGGTCGACGCGATCGACAAGTACACGATCAAGTTCACGCTCAGCGAGCCGAACGCCTGGTTCCTCGACTTCCTGTCCGACCCGATGGCGCTCTCGATCGTCGCCCAGGAGGCCGTCGAGAAGTTCGGCGACCTGAAGAAGCCCGAGGCCGTGATCGGCACCGGGCCGTGGATGCTCGAGAGCCACCAGAGCAAGGTCCGGACGGTCTGGGTCCGCCACCCGGACTACTTCGTGAAGGG
>MGCE01000024.1 GCA_001790315.1 Candidatus Rokubacteria bacterium RIFCSPLOWO2_02_FULL_72_37
CGTGTCGCTGGGCTTCGACCTCCGGCGTCTCGTGGCGGGGCGCGGCGCCGCGTCCGCCGACGACCCGAGGACGGCCGAGGTGCTGGCGCGCGCGGATGAGGCGCGTGGAGCGGGCCGCCGCGAGGAGGCCGGCACGCTCTACCGGCAGGCTCTGGACCAGCGCCGCGGCCATCCGGGGGCCCTCCGTGGGCTGCGCGAGCTCGCCGTCGAGGCCGGTGAGTGGGCGGCCGCGCTCGACGCGCAACAGCAGCTCTGCGGCGCCGTGGGACCGGACGAGCGTGCTCGCGAGGCGCACTGGCTCGCGGTGATCTACTACGAGCTCGGCCGGGCCGGGCTCGCCCTCGGCCACACCGGGGAGGCGCTCGCGCACTTCCGAAGCGCTCTCCGCGCGGACCGCGACTTCGTGCCGGCCGCCGTGGCGCTGGGCGACGCGCACGAGACGCTCGGCGAACACCGTGAAGCCGTCCGCGCCTGGGAGCGCGCTGCCGAGGCCGTGCCGGCGCTGCCCCTGCTCGCCCGGCTCGAGCGGAACTACCGCCAGGAAGGTCGACCGAGTCGGATGATCGCGCTGTACCGTGATGCGCTCGAGCGCGCACCCGACGACCTCGCGCTCGCCGTCGCGCTCGGGCGGGTCTACTTCGACCTCGAGATGCTCGACGAAGCCGCCGACCAGTTCGAGAAGGTCGAAGTTCGGGCGCCGGACCTGCCTGCCGTGCACGCCTACCTCGGTGCGGTCTTCGAGCGCCGCGGTGAGACCGCCGCGGCCTTCGATGAGTACCGGCGTGCGCTCGCGCTCGGTCACGGCTTCGAGTGGCCGCATCGATGCGAGGCGTGCGGATCCACGGTGTCGACCTGGCAGGACCGGTGCGAGCGGTGCCGGCGCTGGAACACGCTGCGCCCCACACGCGGCTAGCCGCGCTCCCATCCCTCGCCGCGGGCGCTCTCGTCGCAGCGCTCGACCTCGTCTTTCCCGCGCTGTGCCCCGTGTGCACGGCGCCGCTCGGATCCGGCCGCCGCGATCCGCTCTGCGGCCCGTGCTGGGCGAGTATCGCGCGCATCGCGCCCCCGTGCTGTCACGCCTGTGGGCTCCCGCTCGGGCCGCCGGCCACGGCGTTGCAGGCGAGCGGGCGCCCGGGGACTCCCATCGTGTGTCCCGTCTGCGTCGTGCGGGCACCGGCCTACGACTGGGCGCGCGCGGCGGCGCGCTACGAAGGGACGGCGCGCGAGGCGCTTCACGCGTTCAAGTTCGAGGGCCGCCGCGCGCTGGCGCGCCCGCTGGCGGACCTCCTGGTCGAGCAGTGCGGGGCGGCCCTGCCGGCCGACCTCGCCGCCGTGCTGCCGGTGCCGCTCGCCCGCGAGCGCGAGCGCGCCCGCGGCTTCAACCAGGCGACGCTGATCGGCGAGCGGGTCGCCCGGCGGCTGGGTCTGCCGTTCGAGCGGCGGTGGCTCGTGCGAGTGCGGGCGACCGCGCCGCAGAGCGAGCTCGCGGCCGCCGACCGCAGCGCGAACGTCCGTGGCGCGTTCGGGGCCTCGCCCGAGGTCCGCGGGCACCATGTGGCGCTCGTGGACGATGTGATGACGACGGGTGCGACGCTGTCCGAGTGCGCCAGGGCGCTCAGAGCGGCGGGCGCGGTCCGTGTCGGCGCCCTGGCAGTTGCCCGGGTGATCTGAGTCACCCTATAATCGAGGTGACTGCGCGGACCGGAGTCACGCTACCCCAGAAGGAGCCCCTCGATGAGCATCCGGGTCGGTGTCAACGGGTTCGGTCGTATCGGGCGCGTGTTCTTTCGCACGGCGCTCGCGAGCGGGGACATCGAGGTCGTCGGCGTGAACGATCTGGCGAACGCGAAGACCCTGGCGCACCTGCTGAAGCACGATTCGGTCCACGGGGGGCTGGCCGCGGAGGTCGCCGTCAAGGGCGAGGCGATCTTCGTCGATGGGCGCGAGATCCGCGTGTGCGCGCAGAAGGATCCGGCCGCACTGCCGTGGAAGGAGCTGGGCGTCGACGTGGTCGTCGAGTCGACGGGCCTGTTCCGCGACACGGCGACCGCCTCGAAGCACCTGCACGCGGGCGCCAAGAAAGTGATCATCACCGCGCCCGCCAAGGATCCCGACGTCACCCTCGTGCTCGGCGTCAACGAGCAGGCCTATGATCCCGCCCGTCACCGGATCATCTCCAATGCGTCGTGCACCACCAACTGCCTGGCGACCACGGCGAAGGTCCTCGACGACACGTTCGGCATCAAGCGCGGGTTCGCCTCGACCGTGCACTCGTACACGAACGACCAGCCCGTGCACGACTTCCCGCACAAGGATCTCCGCCGGGCGCGCGCGGCCGCGGTCAGCATGATCCCGACGACGACCGGCGCGGCCACCGCGGTGGGCCTGGTGTTGCCCAAGCTCAAGGGCAAGCTCGACGGGGTCGCGATCCGGGTGCCGACCGTCAACGTGTCCGTGGTGGACTTCGTCGCCGAGCTGGAGAGGCCGGCGGCCGTCGAGACGATCAACGCCGCCTATCGTGAGGCGGCTGCGGGCACGCTCCGCGGCATCCTCGACGCGACCGATGAAGAGCTCGTGTCCTGCGATTTCAACGGCAACCCGCACTCGGCGATCGTCGACCTGCCGTCGACGGCGCTGATCGGGGGCGATCTCGTCAAGGTGCTGGCCTGGTACGACAACGAGTGGGGGTATTCCTGCCGGGTGCGTGACCTGATCCGGTTCGTCGGGAAGACCCTGTCCTAGCGTTGTCGAAGCTCACGATCGAGCAGGTGGACCTCGGGGGCAAGCGGGTCTTCATCCGCGCCGACCTCAACGTCCCGCTGGATCATGGCGCGGTGTCCGACGACACCCGCCTGCGGGCCGTCCTGCCGACGCTCCGCTACGCGCTCGACGCGGGCGCGGCGATCGTTCTCGCCTCGCACCTGGGCCGACCGAAGGGCACGGTGGCGCCCGAGTACTCGTTGCGTCCCGTGGCCGAGCGGCTGCAAGCGTTGCTGGGCCGACCGGTCGAGCTGGCGGAGGACTGCGTCGGGCCGGCCACGCTCGAGCACGCGCGGCGGCTCCGACCCGGAGAGATCCTGCTGCTCGAGAATCTCCGCTTCCACGCCGGAGAGGAGGCGAACGACGACGGGTTCGCGAGTGCCCTGGCGGCGCTGGCCGACTGTTACGTCGACGACGCGTTCGCCGCCGCGCACCGTGCCCACGCGTCGATCGCGGCGATCACGCGCCACCTGCAGCCCGCGGCGGCCGGCCTCCTCATGCAGCAGGAACTCGCGGCGCTCGGGAGAATCCTCGAGAAGCCGGGGCGGCCGCTCGCCGCGATCCTCGGCGGCGCGAAGGTCTCGGAGAAGCTCGCGCTCGTCGAGCACCTCCTGAGCCGTGTGGACACGCTGCTCATCGGGGGCGGCATGGCCTTCACCTTCCTCCGTGCCCTCGGCCACGACGTCGGGCGCTCGCTCCTCGAGCCCGACCGGATCGAGACCGCGCGGCGCGCGCTCGAGGCCGCACGGCGGGGCGGTGTCAGCGTGTTGCTGCCCGTCGACGCGGTCGTCGCTCCGGCGCTCGACAGCCCGTCGGGGCGCGTCGTCGGCGTCCAGGAGATCCCGCGGACGGAGATGGCGCTCGACATCGGCCCGCGCACCGTCGAGCGGTTCAGGGAGCCGCTCCGGACGGCGAGAACGATCGTGTGGAACGGGCCGATGGGCGTCTTCGAACGGCCGCCATTCGCCGCCGGCACGGTGGCGCTCGCGAAAGCGGTCGCGGCGTCGGAGGCGTTCTCGGTCATCGGCGGGGGAGACACGATCGCCGCCGTCGCACAGGCGGGGGTCACGGACCGGATCGGCTACATCTCGACCGCGGGCGGGGCGTTCCTCGAGTTTCTCGAGGGGCGCGAGCTTCCCGGCGTCGCGGCGCTCACGGAGGCCCGCTGATGCGGACGCCGCTCATCGTCGGCAACTGGAAGATGCACGGGACGCTCGGCGAGGCCCGCGCGCTCGCCGGCGCCGTCCGCGACGGGCTCAAGCGTCCGCGTGGCGTCGAGGTGGTGCTCTGCCCGTCCTTCACGGCGCTCGCGGCGGTGGCGGAAGTCCTCGGGACCGGGCCGATCCAGCTCGGCGCGCAGACCTGTCACCACGAGGCGGCGGGTGCGCACACCGGCGAGGTCTCGCCGGCGATGCTCGTCGATGTCGGTTGCCGCTGGGTATTGCTGGGCCACTCGGAGCGGCGCAAGGAGATCGGCGAGTCGGACGGGCTGATTTACCAGAAGCTTCGGGCCGCGCTCGCTCACAAGCTCCGGCCCGTGCTGTGCGTCGGCGAGACCGCGGAGGAGCGGCGGCAGGGATTGACCTTCCCGACCGTCGAGGGCCAGCTGCGTGCCGGGCTGGCCGGGCTCGCCGTCGACGCGATCGGCGGCATCGTCCTCGCCTACGAGCCCGTCTGGGCGATCGGCACCGGCGTCAACGCGACGCCCGGCCAGGCGGGCGAGGTCCACGGCTACCTCCGGGGCCTCCTCTCGGAGCTGGCATCCAAGGAGATCGCGCAGAAGACCCGGATCCTGTACGGTGGCAGCGTGAAGGCCGACAACGCGGGTGACCTCGTCGCGGAGCCCGAGATCGACGGCGCTCTCGTCGGGGGAGCCTCGCTGAATGCGCCGGGGTTCATCGCCATCGTCAAGCAGGCGGCGCGCGTCGGCGCCGCCTCGAAGGAGTGACACGATGTACGTTGCACTGATCGTCGTTCACGTGCTCGTCTGCTTCGCGATCATCGGCATCGTGCTCCTGCAGGCGGGCAAGGGCGCCGACATCGGCTCGGCCTTCGGCGGCGCGGGGAGCCAGGCGGTCTTCGGCTCGATGGGCACGCCGACGGTCCTGGGCAAGATCACCACCGCGGTCGCGCTCGTCTTCACGCTCACGTCGTTCTCGCTCGCGATCCTGGGGGGCTCACGCGGCGGATCCGTGGTCCGCGAGCCGGCCCCGGCCAGCGCCCCGGCGCCGGCCCCGGGTGCGCCCGCCACACCTGCGCAGCCCCGCTGACGTGCGCCTGACCGCGTGTCGCCTCGCGGCCTGGCTGGTCCTGGCGGGAGCCGCTGCCGCCTGCGGTGGTCGCGCGGACAGCGCCGCCGAGCAGCCGTCGGGCGCAGAGAGCTCCCAGCCCGCGTACGGCGACACGTTCATCGAGGCCCTGACCGGCAACATCTCGGGGCTCATCCCGAACGTCCTGAGCGACAGCGCGTCGTTCGAGGTCGGCTCACTCCTGTACAACGGCCTCGTCATGCGCGACAAGAACCTGAACCTCGTCGGCGACCTGGCGGAGTCGTGGAAGTTCAGCAAGGACTGCCTGGATCTCACGCTCACGCTCAAGCGCAACGTCCGCTGGCACGACGGGCGCCCGTTCACCGCGGACGACGCCGTGTTCACGTACGAGACGATGATCAACCCGAAGACGCCCACCGCGTACCGCGAGGACTTCAAGGCCGTGGCCTCGGCGGTCGCGCCGGATCCGTACACGCTCCGCGTCAGGTACAAGGAGCCCTACGCGAAGGCGCTGCAGACCTGGGAGACCTGGATCCTGCCCCGGCACGTCCTCGAGGAGTACGCACTCGCGGGGAAGCTCCGCGAGGCGCCCCAGAACCGAGCGGATCCGGTCGGGACCGGCCCGTACCGATTCCGGGAGTGGCGGCCGGGCGAGAAGGTCGTCCTGGTCGCGAACCCGGACTACTTCGAGGGCCGGCCGTACCTGTCGCGCATCGTCTACCGGATCATTCCGAGCCAGGCGACGATCTTCCTCGAGCTCAAGGCCAAGGGCGTCGATTCGGCCGGCCTCACGGCGCTCCAGTACAATCGCCAGACCGATTACCCGGCGTTCCGCAAGGCCTACCACAAGTACCGCTACCCGGGCAACGCCTACACCTACCTCGGCTTCAACCTGAAGGACCCGCGCTTCGCCGATCGCCGCGTCCGCCAGGCGTTGGCGCACGCGATTGACAAGCGCCAGCTCATCGAGTTCGTCATCGGCGGACTCGGTCGCGAGGCGACCGGGCCGTACAAGCCCGGGACGTGGGCCCACACGCCGAGCGTCAAGCAGTACCCCTACGACATGGCCAAGGCGCGCGCGCTGCTCGCGGAGGCCGGCTGGAAGCCGAACAGCGAGGGGATGCTCGTCAAGGACGGCCGCCCGTTCCAGTTCGAGCTGATGACGAACCAGGGCAACGACGAGCGCAAGAAGGTCGCGGAGATCGTGCAAGCTTCGCTGAAGGAACTCGGCATCCAGGTCGACATCCGCATCATCGAGTGGGCGGCGCTCCTCAAGGAGTACATCAAGAAGCGCCGGTTCGAGGCGCTCATTCTCGGCTGGGGCATCGGGCTCGATCCCGATCAGTTCAACATCTGGCACTCGTCCAAGACCGCGCCCGACGAGCTGAACTTCATCTCCTACGCAAACCCGGAGGTGGACCGATTGCTCGAGGACGGGCGCCGCTGGTGCATCCAGGAGGACCGGACGAAGTACTACGCGCGCCTGCAGGAGGTCCTGGCCGAGGACCAGCCGATCATCTTCCTCTACTTCCGGGACGCGCTCCCGGTCGTGTCCTCGCGCGTCAAGGGCATCGTGCCGGCGCCGGCCGGCATCCGGCACAACTTCACCGAGTGGTTCGTGCCCAAGCGGCTGCAGCGGTACACCGCGGGTTGAGGTCGGCGGTCGCGCTAGAATAGCCCGCCATGCTCGGCTACGCGCTCCGGCGCCTCCTCATCGCCGTGCCCCTCCTGATCGGGATCACCTTCGTCTCGTTCCTGGTGATCCACCTGGCGCCGGGCGAGCCCGCCGAGATCCAGACCGGGGACCTCTCGATCCAGTCGGACAGGCAGATGCGGGAGCGGCTGCGAGAGGAGTACGGCCTGGACAAGCCCTTACCCGTGCAGTACTGGAACTGGGTCAGGCGCCTGGGGCGCCTGGATTTCGGCAAGTCCTTCTCGCCGGACGCCCGGCCGGTGCTCCAGAAGATCGGCGAGCGGCTGCCGGTGACGCTCCTCCTGAACGCCGTCGAGATGCTGATCATCGTCGCGCTCGCGGTGCCGATCGGCGTGACGTCGGCGACGCGCCAGCACTCCACGTTCGACAAGATCACCACGGTGTTCGTGTTCGTCGGCTTCGCGACGCCGGACTTCTGGCTCGCCCTGCTCCTGATCATGCTGTTCGGGGTGCAGCTCGACTGGCTGCCGATCTCCGGCCTGCGGCACATCAACTGGGAGTACTTCCCGTTCTGGCGGCAGCAGTGGGACTTCCTGAGCCACCTGATCCTGCCGATCGTCGTCGCCACGTTCGGCGGTCTCGCGGGCTTCTCGCGCTACATGCGCCAGTCCATGCTCGAGGTGGTCCGGCAGGACTACGTGCAGACGGCGCGCGCCAAGGGCCTCCCCGAGGGGGTCGTCATCGGCAAGCACGCGCTGCGCAACGCGCTCCTGCCGATCGTGACCATCCTCGGCCTGTCGCTCCCCGGCCTGGTCGGCGGCAGCGTGATCGTCGAGTCGATCTTCGCCATTCCGGGGATGGGCCAGCTCATGGTGCAGGCCGTCTTCGAGCGCGACTACCCGGTGATCATGGGGAACCTGGTCGTCGTCTCGACGCTGACCCTGCTCGCGAACCTCGTGGCGGACGTCACATACAGCCTCGTCGACCCCCGGATCCGCGTCGCGGGCCGCCGGAGCCGGCGATGAGGGCCTTCTGGCGCGCGTTCAAGCGCAACCAGCTGGCCCTGATCGGTGGCGGCGTCGTGGTGTGCCTCGTCGCGCTCGCGCTGCTGGCGCCGACCCTCGCGCCCTGGGACCCGAACCGGCCCGACGTCAGGAAGATCCTGGACGCGCCCTCGCCCGCCCACCTGTTCGGCACCGACGCGCTCGGGCGTGACGTGCTGTCCCGGATGCTCTACGGCTCGCGTGTCTCGCTGGCCGTCGGCTTCGTCTCGGTCGGGATCGCGGTGCTGATCGGCACGGTGCTCGGCGCGGTGGCCGGGTATCACGGCGGCCTCGTCGACGCCACGATCATGCGGACGGTGGACCTGATGCTCGTGTTCCCGCGTTTCTTCCTGCTCCTCGCCGTCCTCGCGTTCCTGCGGCCGTCGATCTGGACGATCATGGCGGTGATCGGCCTCACGGGCTGGATGGGGGTCGCGCGGCTCGTCCGCGCGGAGTTCCTCGCGCTCAAGGAGCGCGAATTCGTGATCTGGTCGCAGTCGATCGGAGCCAGCGGGCTCCGGATCGTCTGGCGCCACATCCTGCCGAACGCGATGGCGCCCGTGCTCGTCGCGATGACGCTCGGGATCCCGGCGGCGATCCTCACGGAATCGGGGCTTTCCTTCCTCGGCCTCGGCGTGCAGCCGCCCCACGCGACGTGGGGCAACATCCTGAACGAAGGCAAGGACGCGATCGAGATCGCGTGGTGGCTGTCGGTGTACCCGGGCCTCGCGATTCTCCTGACGGTCCTCTCCTACAACCTGCTCGGCGAGGGGATCCGCGACGCGCTGGACCCGCGCCTCCGACAGGGCGTGGGGCGAATTGCGACGCGGCGGCCGTAGCGTTATACTTCGCTTCCGCGCCGAAGTGGCGGAACTGGCAGACGCGCACGTTTGAGGGGCGTGTGGGGCAACCCGTGGGGGTTCGAGTCCCCCCTTCGGCACCAACTCTCCCTCCCATCGGCCGCCTCCCCGGGCCACGACCTCGTGACACGCCGTCGGCGTCCCCGTCGTCCTCTGTCGGATGACTCAGGGGGACGAGGTCAAACGGCTTGTTTTCGCGAGTGTCTCGCCGAAGCGCCGCGACCCCGTGCGAGGGCGTCGCTGCGTGTGGCATAATGCGTTGGTTCGAGCGGATGGGACCGCTGCCGATGACACGCTCACTTCCCGTGACCCAGCCCGCGCCGCCGACCCCGGGCCGCAAGCCCGAGTGGCTCAAGGTCCGGGCGCCCGGCGGCCCGAGCTACATGCGGCTGAAGGCGCGGATGCGCGAGTGGGGCCTCCACTCGGTCTGCGAGGAGGCGCGGTGCCCGAACATCGGCGAGTGCTGGGAGGACGCGACCGCCACGTTCATGATCCTGGGGGACGTGTGCACCCGCCACTGCGGCTACTGCGCGATCGCCCATGGGCGGCCCGTGTGGGAGGACCGTGAGGAACCCGAGCGGATCGGCCGCGCGATCGGTGAGCTCGGCCTCGCCTACGCGGTGATCACCTCGGTCAACCGCGATGACCTCGCCGACGGCGGCGCCGCACACTGGGCGGCGACGGTGCGCGCCGTGCGGCGGCACGCGCCGGGGTGCCGGATCGAGACGTTGATCCCGGACTTCCAGGGGAGCGCCGCGTCGCTCGGCACCGTCATCGCGGCGCGTCCGGACGTGCTCAACCACAACGTGGAGACGGTCCCGCGCCTGTACAAGCTGGCGCGCCACGGCGGCCGCTACGAGCGGGCGCTCGCGATCTTCCGCCAGGCGCACGCGGTCGCGCCCGACCTTCCGACCAAGTCCGGGATCATCCTCGGCCTCGGAGAGACGCGCGACGAGCTGGTCCGGACGATGCGCGACCTGCGCGAGGCGTCCGTGTCGATCCTGACGCTGGGGCAATACCTCCGGCCTTCGCCGGCGCACCTCCCGGTGGCCCGGTACTACCACCCCGACGAGTTCCGCGAGCTCGAGGGGATCGGGCGCGGGCTCGGCTTCGCGCACGTCGAGTCGGGGCCGCTCGTGCGCAGCTCGTATCACGCCAAGCGACAAGCGGACGCCACGGGGCTGCCCTCGTGACCTTCATGCCGCTCCTGATGACGTTCGCGTTCGCCGCGCTCGTCGCGGGCGTCATGCTCGGCCTCCCGAGGCTTCTCGCGCCGCGGCGGCTCACGCCGGTGAAGGCCGAGCCGTTCGAGTGCGGACTGGACCCGATCGCCGTCGCGGAAGGCCGCTTCGCCATCAAGTTCTCGACGATCGCGATCTTCTTCATCTTGATCGACATCGAGCTGGTGTTCATCTGGCCCTGGGCGATGCTCTACCGGTCGCTCGGATGGTTCGGCTTCGTCGAGATGCTGGTGTTCCTCGGCATTCTGATGCTCGGGTTCCTCTACGTCTGGCGCAAGGGAGGACTCGAATGGGAGTAGGCACGTTCTTCACGTCCCAGCTCGATGCCGCCATCGGCTGGGCGCGCAAGTACTCGATCTTCCAGTATCCGTTCATCACCGCGTGCTGCGGCATGGAGTACATGGCGGTGGCGTGCTCGCACTACGACATCGACCGGTTCGGGGCGGGCCTGCCGCGCTTCTCGCCACGACAGGCCGACGTGCTGTTCGTGGTCGGGACGATCAGCCACAAGATGGCACCTGTCCTCAAGCGCGTGTACGACCAGATGACGGAGCCGAAGTGGGTCGTGGCCTTCGGGGTGTGCACGTGTACGGGCGGCTTCTACAACAACTACGCCACCGTGCAGGGCATCGACACGATCATCCCGGTGGACATCTACATCCCCGGATGTCCGCCGCGGCCCGAGTCCGTTCTCGACGGGCTCATGAAGCTGCAGGACAAGATCGCGGCGCAGGTCCAGAGGTACTGAGGAGCGGGACGACGATGGACGGCGCGGCGGTTCTCGAGCGGGTGCGGGCGCGGTTCGGCGCCGGCGTGGTGGACGCGCACGACCACCGGGGCGACCACACGGCGATCGTCGCGCGCGACGCGGTCCTGTCCGTGCTCGCATGGTGCCGCGACGAGCCCGAGCTCGCGTTCGACATGCTCACCGACCTGACGGCGGTGGACTACCTGAGGTATCCCGGCCGCGAGGACGGGCCGCGCTTCGACGTCGTGTACCACCTCTACTCGATCCCGCACAACCACAGGCTCCGGATCAAGGTGCGCGTCGAGGAGGACGACGCGGTCGTGCCGACGGCGGTCGGCGTGTGGCCGATCGCCAACTGGTTCGAGCGCGAGGTCTGGGACATGTTCGGCGTCCGGTTCGAGGGGCACCCGGACCTGCGGCGCCTCCTCATGTACGAGGAGTTCGTGGGCCATCCGCTGCGGAAAGATTATCCGATCGAGCGCCGCCAGCCGCTGATCGGCCCGGGCGCCTAGCGAAGGCATGGCGGACACGGCGCGACGCGAGTTCATGCTCGGGGAGGGAGCCGGCACCGGCGGCGGGAGCCAAAATCTGAAGCTGAACCTCGGGCCGTCCCACCCCGCGATGCACGGCATCATCCGGATCACGGCCGAGCTCGACGGCGAGGTCATCGTGAACGCCGACGTCGAGATCGGGTACCTGCACCGCGCGTTCGAGAAGGACTGCGAGGTCGGCGGCTACAACAACGCGATCCCGTACACGGACCGTCTCAACTACGTCTCGCCCCTCATCAACAACTTCGGCTACTGCTCCGCCGTCGAGAAGCTGCTCGGGATCGACGTCACGGAGCGGTGCAAGTACATCCGCGTGGTCATGTCCGAGATCTCGCGGATCTGCGACCACCTCACCTGCGTCGGCGCCACGGCGATGGAGCTCGGCGCCTTCACGGCCTTCCTCTACATGATCAAGGCGCGTGAGTTCCTGTGGGAGCTGGTCGAGGACGTCACGGGCGCGCGCCTCACGATCTCGTACGGCCGCGTCGGCGGCGTCAAGGCCGACCTGCCGGCCGGCTTCGCGGAGAAGGTGCGCCACGCCCTCAAGCAGACGCGCGAGGTCCTGGACGAGGTCCACCGGCTGCTGACCGGCAACCGGATCTTCATGGACCGGATGGAGGGCATCGGCGCGCTCTCCCGCGCGGAGACGATCGCCTACGCCATCACGGGCCCGATGCTCCGCGCCGTCGGCGTCCCGTACGACGTGCGGCGCGTGCAGCCCTACTACGTCTACGACCGCCTGGAGTTCGAGATCCCGACCCAGAAGGCGGGGGACAATTACGCGCGGTACCTCGTGCGGATGGCCGAGATGGAGCAGTCGATGCGGATCGTGGAGCAGGCGCTCGCGACGATCCCCGGCGGGCCGATCAACGTCGACTTCGAGGGCCGGGCGATCGATCCCGCGGCCTACGTGGACCGCGGCAAGCAGGGCAAGACCGAGGGGCTGCTGCTCGTGCCGATCACGCTGTCGCCGAACCTCGAGGGCCAGCGGCGCGCCGAGCTCTCGGGACTCAATGTGAGCGACAAGCGGATCACCCTGCCGCCGAAGGAGAACACCTACGGCTCCATCGAGGGGCTGATGAACCACTTCATGCTGATCATGGACGGCTACGGGATCCGCCCGCCGCCGGGCGAGGCGTACTTCGCCGTCGAGGGCGCCAACGGCGAGCTGGGCTTCTACGTGGTGTCCGACGGCTCGGACCGGCCCTACCGTGTCCGGTGCCGGCCGCCCTGCCTGCCGCCGATGGCGGCGCTCCACCGCATGATCGAGGGTGAGATGGTGGCCGATTTGGTCCCGACCTTCGGCTCGGTCAACATGATCGGCGGCGAGCTCGATAGATAATGCGAAGCCAGTCCGCATGACCGCCGAGCGCAGACGCCCCGCGTTCTCTCCCGAGCAGCTGGTGGAGGTCCGGCGGCTGCAGGCGCTGTACCCGACCAAGCGGGGTGCGCTCCTGCCGGTGCTCCACATGGCGCAGGACGCG
>MGCE01000025.1 GCA_001790315.1 Candidatus Rokubacteria bacterium RIFCSPLOWO2_02_FULL_72_37
ACGTGACGCGCTGGCTGGTGCTGGGCGGGGTGCGGGGCTACCTCACGGCCATGCTCACCTCGACGCTGCGCCTGGGCTACGAGAGCCGCGAGGCAGACGCGAGCCGCCACACCGATTACCACGGCTTCGTGGCCAACGGCGACGTCGTCTGGCAGCCCCTCCAGCGGACCAAGGTGAGCCTGCTCGTCGACCGGGGCCCGCAGGAGTCCGTGTTCGCGACCAACTTCTGGTACCTGTCGACGATCGTGACGCTGGCCGCGGAGCACAAGATCAACTCGAAGATCACGTTCCTCGGCCGGGTGTACGGCGGGACCAACGACTACCCGGACAAGGCGGCGAAGGTCAACAGCCAGGTCGACTGGCGGACGGACGATCTGGTCGGCTTCGGGCTCGGCGTCGACTACCAGATCCAGCGCTGGCTCGGGGTGGGGCTGGACTGGGCGTGGACCAAGCGCGACTCGAACTTCAGCGAGTTCGACTACACGAACAACGTCGTCGCCGGCAAGGTCACCCTGAGCTTCTAGCCTGACGAGGGAGACATGCGCACTCTGAGGTCGCTTTCGTTCTGCGGTGCCGTGCTCGCGGCGCTCACGCTGCTCGCCTCCGCGGCCGAGGCGCAGATGCGCCAGGCCAGCGCCGAGGTGGTGCGCGCCACCGGCCGCGTCGAGGCGCTGCGCCAGGGGCAGGCGCAGTGGGCGGCGGCGGGCCCCGGCACGCGCCTGGCCGAGGGCGACCAGATCCGCGCCATGGCCGGCGCGTCGGCCGACCTGGCGTTGCCCGACGGCAGCACGATCCTCGTCGCCGAGAACACCCGCTTCGCGGTCACGAAGCTCGAGTACGACGCGCAGACGCGCGAGCGGACGGCGATGTTCCACCTGGTGGTCGGCAAGGTCCGCGCCCAGGTCGCTCGCGCCGCGGTGCAGCTCGTGCGCGCGCGCGACTCGAACTTCGCCATCTCGACGCCCGTGGGCGTCGCCGCGGTGAGGGGCACGATCCCCGTCGTGTTCTACAACCCCGACACGCAGCAGGCGGTGGTGTTCTCGTTCCCGTCGCCCGGCGAGGACCCGGCGTCCGCGCGGGTCACGTTCTTCAACTTCGCCACGAACACGTCGCAGACCTTCACGGGCCACTCGTTCGTGACGGTCCAGGGCAATCAGCCGACGTCCTCGCCCACGCCCGTGTCGAGCCTCTCGCCGGCCGCCCAGCAGCAGATCCAGACGGCGGTGAACCAGGCGACGGCGGGCTCGGGCCAGCTCACGGCGGCCGGCGTGCTGATCGTGTCGGCGGCGCAGATCGAGGCGATTCTGGCCCAGCTCTTCGGCCTGCCCGCCGTGGTGGTGGGGCCGCCCTCGCCGATCCTGACGCCACCGGCCACGGGAAGCGTCGGTCGGGATCTTGTGCACCCGGCGACCATTCTTGAAAGGCAGCCCAGCTGCGCGTCCCCGCCCTGCCCGTAGGCTGACCTGCGCGCCACTCGGCGGCGGCGCTATGCCGCCGAGTGACCGCCGTCCAGGAAGAGCGTCTGGCCCGTCATGAAGTCCGACGCCGCCGACGCCAGGTAGACCGCCAGCGGACCGATCTCCTCGAGCCGACCCGTGCGCCGTGCGGGCACGTCCCGCAGGAGGCGCTCGGCGAGCTTGGGCTCGCCGAAGGCCGCCTCGTTCATGTCCGTGACGAACCAGCCCGGGGCGATCGCATTGACCTGCACGTTGTGGCGGGCCCACTCGACGCCGAGCGACCGCGTCAGCGCGATGACGCCGCCCTTCGTGGCGGCGTAGAGGGTGTAGCCGGGCAGCCCCACCTGCCCCACGACCGAGGCCAGGTTGATCACCTTGCCCGCCCGCTGGGCGATCAGGTGCGGGCCGGCGGCGCGGCAGCCGTTGAAGACGCCCGTGAGGTTGACGTCCAGCATGAAGCGCCAGTCGTCCGGAGTCGCCTCGGCGAGCGGCACGACCCTGGCGACGCCCGAGTTGTTGACGACGACGTCGAGCCGCCCGAGCTCGCCCACCGCGCGCGCCATGAGCGCCTCGACCTCTGCGTAGCGCGCGACGTCGGTGGGCACCACCAGCGCCCGGCGGCCCGCGGCGCGCGCCAGGCGCGCGGTCTCCTCGAGATCGGGTTTGGAGCGCGCGGCCAGGACCACGTCGGCGCCGGCCTCGGCCAGCGCGAGCGCGATCGCCCGCCCGAGCCCGCGGCTCGCCCCCGTGACGACCGCGACCTTGCCGTCGAGACTCAGCGGCCTTCCTCGAGCCTGCGCACCCGCCGATCCAGGCCGGCGTGCGAAAGCCGGATCAGGTCACGGACCCCGACGAACTCGGCTCTGACCTCGACGCGGAACTGGTCGAATTCACCTCGCAGGCCCGCGACCTGCTCGTTGAGGCGTTCCACTTTGCCGTCGATGCGCCGAAATTCGCCTTCGACGCGAGCGAAGCGCGCATCGACCTGCGCGAACTGCTGGCCCAAGAATTGGATGAGCTGGCCGTACTCGTCGGTCGTCATGGCCCGAGATCGGCGATACACGAGCCCCCACGCCTCGAACAGTCCCCGAACGGATACTCCGGCGTCAGCGGTAGAGCTCCTCGATGACGTCCATGTACTTCTGCGAGACGACCTTGCGCTTCACCTTGAGCGTCGGCGTCAGCTCGCCGCCGTCCAGCGTGAAGTCGCCCGGCAGCACGGCGAACTTCTTGATCTTCGCGTAGGACTGCAGATGGGTGTTCTTCTCCTCCACCGTCCGCCCGACGCGCTCGACGAGCTTCGGGTGCTTGACGAGCACCGCCGCGTCACTCGCCAGGAGCCCCTGCTGGCGCGCGAACTTTTCCAGCTCCTCCGGGTTCACGGTGATGAGCGCCACCGGGTACGGCCGCCGGTCGCCCCAGACCATGACCTGGCTGATGAACGGGTCGGCCTTCAGGAGGTTCTCGATGTTCTGGGGCGCGATGTTCATGCCGCCGGCCGTGACGATCAGATCCTTCTTCCGGTCGGTGATGGTGAGGAAGCCGTCCTGGTCGATGGCGCCGATGTCGCCCGTGTGGAACCAGCCGTCGGGCTCGAAGACGTCGCTGGTGGCCTGCGCCTGCTTGTAGTACCCGCGCGTGGCGATGTTGGGCCCGCGCGCCACGATCTCGCCGTCCGGCGCGATCCGGAGCTCCACGCCGGGCAGCGCCTGCCCGACCGAGCCGAACTTGTAGTGGTCGCGCCGGTTGAACGTGAGCGCGGGGCACGTCTCCGTGAGCCCGTAGCCCTCCAGGAGCAGGATGCCGGCGGCGTGGAAGAACTCGGCGATGTCGCGCGCGAGCGGCGCGCCGCCCGACACGGCGAACTCGAGCCGCCCGCCGAGCGCGGCGTGGAGCTTCCCGAACACGAGCTTGTGCGCGATCTTGCGCTTCATCTCGAGTCCCGCGGGCACCGGCTGGCCGCGCTGCTGGTGGCGGCTCACGTCGCGCCCGACCGCGACGGCCCAGTGGAAGATCTTCTGCTTGACCGGCGAGCCCGCCTCGACGCCGGCCAGGATCTTCGCGTAGACCTTCTCGAACACCCGCGGCACGCTGCAGATGAAGTGGGGCCGCGTCTCGCGGAGGTTCTCGGCGACCTTGTCGAGGTTCTCGGCGAACGCGGTCGTGAGCCCGTGCGCCACGCCCAGGAACGCCTCGAGCCGCGCGAACGAGTGGGCGAGCGGCAGGAAGAGCAGGTGCACCCAGCCCTCCTCGACCGGCGTGGCCTGCCGCGAGGCGTTCACCGCGGCGATGTGGTTGGCGTGGGTCTGCATGACGCCCTTCGGGGGCCCCGTCGTCCCCGAGGTGTAGACGATCGTCGCGAGGTCCTCGGGCCGCGTGGAGGCGACGCGGTCGGCGAGCGTCGACCTGTGCGCGGCCTCGCTCTCCCGCCCCGTCCGCCGGAGCGTCGCCCACGTCATGACCTTCTTGGGCGGCTGCGGCGCGTCGTACCCGCTCATCACGATGATGTGCTCGAGCGCCGGGATCTCCCCCTGCGCCTCGAGGACCTTGGCGAGCTGCGCCGGGTCCTCGACGATGATCGTCCGCGCCCCGGAGTCGTTGACGACGTAGGCGATGAGGTCGGGCGGGTACGTCGGATAGACGGGCACGGTCACGCAGCCCGCGCTGAAGATGGCGAAGTCGGCCTGCACCCACTCGGGACGGCTCCCCGAAAGGAGCGCCACGGTGTCGCCCTTGCCCCGCCCCAGCGCGCACAGGCCGAGCGCCACCTCGCGCACGACGTCGCCCACCTCGCGCCAGGTGAGCGTCTTCCACACGCCGCCCTGCTTGAACTGCTGCGCCGGCCGGTCGCCGCTCCGCTCGACCCGGTCCCAGAAGAGCCGCGCCAGGGTGTCGATAGCCATGGGCCTCCCCCTAACTCTCCGATCTTAAAGGGATGCCGAGGCTAGCACACGGGCCATGACGCAATGCAGAAAATCGCTTGACTTCCTATAACGCGCCGCGTTATGGTCACCCCATGGAGAAGAAACGCATGGCGAGAGCCAGAGCGACCCGACGCAAGCAGGAGGAGATTCCGATGATCGACGAGAAGAAGACGCAGGAGAAGGCCGTGGAGACGATGACGGTGTGGGCCGACGCCAACCAGCGGGTGCTGAGCCAGATGGTCGAGTTCAGCACGGCCGCGGCGAAGGAGAGCGTGCGGCTCTACGGCGAGCTGCAGCAGAGCGCGATCGAGGCGCTCCGCGAGCCCCAGAACGTGTTCAAGCTCTTCGAGGTGCAGATGCAGGCCTGGACCCGGTCGGCGGAGCGGCTGCAGACCTCGGCCGAGCAGGCCGGCAAGGGGATCCAGGAAACGTGCACGGGCGTGGCGTCGAAGATGAAGGACGTCTACTCGAAGAACTGAGCTACTTGGCCTGAGCTCGACGCTTCTCGAGCCGCTCCTCCAGCGCGCGGAGCCGCTCGCGGAGCGTCGAGACCTCTTCCCGCAGGCGCTCGGCCTCCTGCTCGGTGCCGTCCCGCTTGCCCTCGGGGCGGGCCGGGGCGGCGCCGGGCACCACGGCGCCCCACCCCGCGCGCGACGCCCAGTCCTGGAAGACCCGCTCCACCTCGCGCTGGTTCGACACGATGCCCTCGAGGCTCGAGCGCATCGACCGCGTGACGAAGTCCTGCCATGCCTCCCCGTGCTTGATGAGCTGGTGCAGGAACGCCGTCGGCAGCGTGGCGCGCCGGCTGCGCTCGTTCTCCAGGATGATCTGCGTGAGCGTCACCGCGGTGAGGTCCTCGCCGGAGGTCGCGTCCACGACCGAGATCTCCTTGCCGCCCCGGATCATCTCCTCGATCTCCTCGAGGGTGACGTACCGGCTCTCCTGCGTGTCGTAGAGCTTCCGGTTCGAGTACCGCTTGATGACGTAAGCCATGACGCTCCTCGGCCGGGAAGACCCGGTACGCCAATGATGACGGGCGTAACACCCCGCGTCAAGGGCCCGGGACCCGGCGTGCTAGACTGACCCAGACGTCACCGGGGAGGCAATCGCCATGAAGCTCGAGGGCCGGACGGCGCTCGTCACGGGAGCCTCGCGCGGGATCGGCCGCGCGATCGCCATCGCGCTCGCCGAGGAAGGCGCCGACGTCGCGGTCAACTACGTCTCCAGCGAGCACGCCGCCAAGGAAGTCGCCGAGCGGATCCGCGCGCTGGGCCGGCGCGCCCTCCTGGCCCAGGCCGACGTCGCCGACTACCCGGACACCTTCCGCATGGCGCAGGAAGTCCTCGGCGAGTTCGGCCACCTCGACGTCCTCGTCAACAACGCCGGGATCAACTCGGACAAGACGTTCGTGAAGATGGACCACGCGTCGTGGCGCAAGGTCCTCGCGATCAACCTCGACGGCGTCTTCAACTGCACCAAGGTCTTCATCGACCAGATGCTCAAGCAGACCTACGGGCGCGTCGTCAACATCACCTCGGTCATCGGCCAGATCGGCAACTTCGGCCAGGCGAACTACGCGGCGTCCAAGGCGGGCGTGGCGGCGTTCACGAAGTCGCTCGCCAAGGAGCTGGCCGGCAAGGGCGTCACGGTCAACGCGCTCGCGCCGGGGTTCATCGAGACCGAGATGGTCCAGGGCATTCCGGAGCGCGTCCGCAACAAGCTGCTCGACCAGATTCCGCTGCGGCGCTTCGGCACGGCGGCGGAGGTCGCGCGGGCCGTCGTGTACCTCGTCTCCGCCGACGGCGACTACATCACCGGCGCGGAGATCTCGATCAACGGCGGGCTGCTGATGTGAGGAGGTCGGCCCAGAGCGACATCGCCTGGGTCGCCCAGCGCCACGGCTGGAGCGCGAACGTCGCGAACGCCGGTTCCGTCACGGCCCGCTCCCGCTCCTCGTAGACGATGTGCGCGGGCGACGGCATCACCCACGCCTCGCCCGAGAGCACTTCCTCGCCCCGCTGGTTCGTGCAGATGGTCTGCAGGCGCATGCGGTTCCGCTCGCGGATGACCTCGAGGACCTCGACGCGTGCGGTGATCGTGTCGCCCGCCATCACGGGCTTCGTGAACTTGAGGGTCTGCGAGAGGTAGATCGCGCCCGGGCCCGGCAGGCGCGTGCCGATGACCGCCGAGATCAGCCCCGCGGTGAAGATGCCCGGGGCGATCGGCTCCTTGAACGGTGTCGTCGCGGCGTAGCGCGGGTCGCTGTGGACGGGGTTGTGATCGCCGACCGCATCCACGAAGCTGCCGATCTCCCCGGCCCCCACCCTCCGCACGATCTCGGCGTGGTCGCCGGGCGCGAGCTCCGCGATGGTCTTGCCGATCATCTGGGCTCCCGGGCCTCCAGTCGGCGCAGCACCGCGCCGAGCTTGTCCTCGAGCCGCTCGATGCGATCCTCCAGCTCGACGATCTGCTTGGCGACCCCCGTGAGCTGGGCCCGCGAGGGCAGGTTGAACGTCTGGAGCATCTGCTCGACCTGCTGGTCGAACATCTTCCTGCCCGGCGCCTGCGCGGCCAGCATCGCGTCGAGCTGCTGGTTGATGAGCTTGGCGAACTGCTCGGTGCCCATCGTCTGCCCGAGCGCGCGCGACCACGCGTCGATCCACTGGTCGAGGAACTGCTTCCACTGGGTGAGCATCTCCGGGCTGGCCGGCGTCTGGGCGAACATCCGGGCCCAGGTCTCGAGCCCCTGGTTGAGCACCGGCCGCCAGAACGCCGCCGGGTCGAGCGGCGGTGCCTGAGGCGTCTGCTGCCCGAGCAGCCGCGTCCAGGCCTGCGTGCTCTCCTCGAGCTGGCGCTTCCAGATATCGAAGAGCTGGGTCGCCGCCGGCTGGTCCGCCATCACGCGCATCCTATTCCCCGCTGACGCTTCGCGTCAACGATTTTCGACGGGATTTCAGGAACGGGGGCCGAGCCAGCTGGACACCTTCGGCCAGCAGTGCGCGGCCGCGCCCCGCCCGGCGATGAGCGAGATGTGTCCGCCCGGCAGCTCGACGTACTCCTTGTCGCGGCTGCCGACGGCGTCCATGAGCGCCCGGACGCACTCGGGGGGCGCGATGTAGTCCTCCTTGGCGCCGACGACGAACACGGGGCACGTGATGCTCCGGAGGTCCACCCGGCGGCCGCCCATCACGAGCTCGCCGCGGTAGAGCTTGTTCTCCTGGTAGTAGTCCCGCACCCACTGGCGGAAGAACTCGCCCGGGAACGCCACGTACTCGTTCGCCCACTTGTTGAGCGCCTGGAAGCTCTCCACGTACGTGTCGTTCCAGAGGTTCCACCAGAGGTTCAGGTTCGTCGAGAGATCCATCGTCGGCTTGATGAGCTTGAAGCCCGCTTTGACCAGGTCGGCCGGGATCGAACCGAGCGTGTCCACGAAGCGGTCCACGTTGAAGCGGTCCTTCGAGAGCCAGAGACCGAAGAGGCCCACCTTGCTGAAGTCGATCGGCCCGGCCATGTTGATGAAGTTTCGCACCGGGACCTCGGGGTGCGAGGCGACGAACGAGGCGGCCACGGGCGCGCCCATGCAGTAGCCGAGGACGGTCAGGTCGGGGGCGCCCGAGCTTTCCAGCACCTCGCGCGTCATCCGCGGCAGGATCCGCGTCACGCAGTGCTCGACCGTGAGGTCGTCGTCCTCGGGGCCGAACACGCCCCAGTCGAGCAGGTAAAAGTCGAAGCCCTGGTGGGTCATGTACTCGATGAAGCTGCCGTTCGGGAGCAGGTCGAAGATGTACGGGCGGCTGATGCCGAGGTTCGGCACGAACAGGAGCGGGGTCCTGTGCGTCCGCGCCGACGCGTACCGGTAGAGGCGCGACTTGTTCTTCTTGTAGACCACCTCGCGCGGCGTCTGTCCGGTCTGCGGCTGGACCGGGTTCGTGAGCATCGCGTGGAGGTTCTGGAGCCGCTTGAAATTGCGCTCGAACTCCTGCTGCCACTGCTTGACCGTCTCCGGAGAGGCCTGCGCCGCGGCCGCGACCGCTCCGGCGTACCCGTTCGTGAACCGCTCGACCACGTCGGCGAAGCGCTCCTGCCCCATCCCGCGCACGCTCCTTGTCGGATTTGGCTGCCCCGCGGCCAGTATCGCATTGGCCGCGGGGCTGGGGGAGGGAAATTCGCGCGCCGCGTTACATCGAGAAGAGCGACCCGAGCTTCATGGCGAGCCCCATGTCGCCCTTGATCTTGAGCTTGCCGGACATGAAGAGCATCTGGCCGGACTGCTTGCCGCCGACCATGTCGAGCCAGTCCTGCACCGAGACCTGGAGCGTCAGGTTCGGGTTCGTGCCGGCGCCCGCGCTGACCGTGCAGGTGCCGTCCTTGATCACGGCGTGCCAGGTGCCGCCGCCGTCTCCGCTCACGTCGTACTGGATCGTCGCGCTGGTGCCGGCGGCCTTGTCCGCGCGGAACCGACCCGCCATCGCCTCGAAGGTTTCCTTGACCGTGGGCATCGTCTGCCTCCTTGTTTTCAGAACGTGAAGAGGTCCATCCCGCCGGTGACCGTCAGCACGGCACCGGTGATGTACCGGGCGCGCTCCGAGCACAGGAACGCGATCGCGTTCGCCACGTCCTCGGGCTCACCCTCCTTCTGCATCGCCACGCGCTTCACCATCCGTTCGTAGAGCGGCGACAGCGTGGCGTTGGGCGCGATGATCCCCGGCGCCACCGCGTTGCACGTCACGTTGTAACGCGCACCCTCGAGCGCGACCGACTTGGCGAAGCCGATCAGGCCCACCTTCGTCGTCGCGTAGGCGGTCTGGCCGAAGCCGCCCATGAGCCCGGCGATCGACGCCATGCAGACGATCCGCCCCCAGCGGCGCTCCCGCATGCCGGGGAAGACCGCCTTCGTGGCCTTGTACGTGCCGGTCAGGTTCACGCCGAGGTTCAGCTCCCAGTCCTCGTCGCGCATGTCCTTGAGCTGCGCCACCGTGTAGATCATGCCCGCGTTGTTCACGAGGATGTCCACGGGCCCGAGGTCGCGCTCGATGCGCGCCACCGCGTCCTGCACCTGGGCCGAGTCGCGGATGTCGCAGGCGTAGCCGCGGGCCCGACCGCCCGCGGCGCCGATCTCCCCGGCCGTCTCCTCGGCGCCCTCCGCGTTGAGGTCGACGATGGCCACCTTGCAGCCCTCGGCGGCGAGCGTCACGGCGTCCGCCTTCCCGAGGCTCCGGGCGCCTCCCGTCACGAGCGCCACGCGGTCGCGGATCCCGAGGTCCATGATCATCTCCCCTTGAAGTCGGCGGGCCGCTTGGCGAAGAACGCCTGGATGCCCTCGGCGGCGTCCTCCGTCCGGAGCGTCTCGAGGAACGCGCGCACCTCGACCTCGATCGCCTTGGCGATCGGCGCCTCGAGTCCATCGTCCACGGCCTCGATGAGGAGCCGCGTCGCGATCGGCGGGCGCGTGCCGAGCTGGCGAGCGAGCGCCTTGGCATCGCCGAGCGTCTCGCCCTCCTTCGAGAGCCGGTTGACGAGCCCGAGCGCCAGCGCCTCCGGCGCCGTGAGCATGCTGCCGAGGATCAGCATCTCGAGCGCCTTCGTCCGGCCGATGAGCCGGGGCAGGCGCTGGGTGCCGCCGTAGCCCGGGATGATGCCCAGGTTCGACTCGGTCTGACCGATCCGCGCGCTCTCCTTCATGAGGCGGAAGTGGCAGGCCATCGCGATCTCGCAGCCGCCGCCGGTCGCGTGGCCGTTGAGCGCGGCGACGACCGGCTTCGGGAACCGCTCGATCTTCCGCATCACCGAGTTGCCGAACCGGATGAACACGTCCACGCTGCCGCCGCTGAACGCCGAGCCGAGATCGGCGCCTCCGCAGAAGATCCGGTCGCCGCTCCCGGTGATGATGACCGAGCGCACGGCGTCGTCGTGCTCGACCGCGGCGAGCGCGTCGTTCAGCTCGTGGACCAGCTTCTCGTTGATCGCGTTGGCGGGCGGGCGATTCAGGGTGATGACGGCGAAGTTCTCCTCACGCGCGAACAGCAGCGTCTCAAACGCCATCGGCAGAGACTCCTTTGAGGAAGATGGTGGTGACGTGCTCCGCGGCGTCGCTCAGGCGGTAGCCGCGGCGGCCGAGCACCCACGACGTGGCCAGCTGGTCCATCGCGCCGAAGAGCATCTTCGTCGCGACCTTCACCGGCAGCTCCTTCTTGATCTGCCCGGCGAGGACCCCCTCCTCGAGGGTGTCGGCGATCACGTCGAAGTAGGCCGAGACCTCGCGCGCGGAGGCGCCGCGGAAGAACTTCTGTCCCTGCCGCAGCTCCACCTGGACGACCTCGGCCAGCGCGGGGTGCGCCTCGATCATGCGAAAGTGCAGCGCCACGATCCTCCGGATCTTCTCGAGCGGGTCCCGCGCGCCGGCGATCTCCTCGCGCACGAGCCCCACCCACTCCGCCATCTTCTCGCGGAAGAGCGTGACGAGGATCTCGTCCTTCGTCCTGAAGTAGAGGTAGATGGTGCCCGCGGCGATGCCGGCCTCGCGCGCGATGTCGGACACGCGCGAGTTGTAGTACCCGTTGCGCGCGAACACGCGGATCGCGGCCTCGATGATCTGGTGCGGCTTCTCGGGATCACGCATGGCCCATGACTGAACCGCGGTTCATTCTAGTCGGGGCCCGGCGTGAGAGCAAGCCCATCGCGCCCCGCGGCCCAAAGGTCCACACCCCCGATCGCGCACCAGAGGCGAAGAAGTTACAGCGAGTCGATGAACCCCGGCACGGTCAACCCGGCGTGTCGGAGGATGCTCCCGTCTCTTCTCTCGTCGTGCCCTGGCTCACGCACCGCGCGCTCGCCCTTCGCGAGGGCCGCGAGGTCGGGACTTCGGGAGCCCGATGAGGCCGATCGTCATGGCCGGTCGCACCGCCCGCTACAGGATCTCGGCGACGGCGATCTGCGCGTCGGGGAGGGCGGCCGGGCTCGGCCGGCCCGTGCGCGGGACGACCTCGACGGTACGGTAGCCCTCGCCGGCGGGGTCGCGGTGCACCTCGACGCGCTCGTGCTGGACGTCGACGATCCAGACCTCGAGGATGCCGGCTTGTGCGTAAAGGCGGAGCTTGACACCGCGGTCGTAGGCGAGCGAGGTGTCGGCCACCTCGACGACCAGCAGCACGTGGCGGGGCTCGACGAACTCCTCCCGGTAGTCGGCGTCGAGCCTGAGCAGCATGAGGTCCGGCTGGGGCTCGGTCCAGCGCGTGAGGCGGACCGGATTCCCGGGCGAGACGAGCGCACGCCCGGCGACCGCTTGCACGAGCAGATTGTTGAGCATCATCACCGTGAACGCGTGGAGCTGGCCGATCGGGCTCATCTGGACGATCGCGCCCTCGATGAGCTCGACGCGGTCGTCCGGATGGAAGATCCCGGCCTCGCCCATCCGGTGATATTCCTCCACCGTGAACCGTCGCTTGACCGGCTGCGCGAGCATCCTCGACCTCCCGGGGTGATTGTAGCAGCACGGGTCCAGGGCCGCGGCACGCACACGATGGCGGCACGCTAAAGCTTCGCCGGGCGGCGGACAATGCCCCGGAATGCAGACACTCACGTGAGCCATCCGCTGAAGGCCCTCGACCTCAAAGGCGACGGCCTCAGCGCCCCTCCCCGTAATCGCCCTTCTAAAGTCCCGCGAGCCAGCCGATGACGCCCCCCGCGAGCACCACGACGATCGGCGGAAGCGGGAAGCTCCCGAGCAGGGCCGTGGCCGCGGCGGCGAGCCCGGCGGTGGCCCAGTCGTGGACCGCCGAGCGCGCGAGCGTGTACACGCCGGCGGCCATCAGGCCGAGGCCCACGGGGGCGAGCGCCTGCTCGCCCGCCCGCGCCCAGGGATGCTCGCGCGCCGAGCTCCAGCGCCGCGAGACGACCGCGGTCAGGAGCGAGGTCGGCAGGAACATCGCCACACCCGCCACCGCGGCCCCGACGAGGCCGTGGGCGCGGTAGCCGACGAACACGGCGACGAGCATGTTGGGCCCGGGCGTGAGCTGCGAAAGCGTGTAGCCGTCGACGAACTCCTGCGCCGTCACCCAGGCGAAGCGGTCGACGACCTGGCGCTGCATCTCCGGGATCACGGCGAGCCCGCCCCCGATGGCCAGGAAGCTGAGCCAGA
The DNA here is from genome assembly GCA_001790315.1 of Candidatus Rokubacteria bacterium RIFCSPLOWO2_02_FULL_72_37. Taxonomy (GTDB): domain Bacteria; phylum Methylomirabilota; class Methylomirabilia; order Rokubacteriales; family CSP1-6; genus GWA2-73-35. The sequence goes on from MGCE01000025.1 coordinate 12,519, forward strand.
GGAACGTCCACGCCAGGCGCAGCAGGTCGAGCAGGTCGAGCGTCACCGCGGGCGGTGGAGCCAGAGGCTCGCAGGGACGACCAGCGCGATCGCCACCACGGTGTTCACGCGCAGCACGCCGACCAGGACGAAGACGAGCGCCGCGATCGCGGCCGCGGGGACGGTGCGGATCGAGGCGCGCACGAGGCGCGCCGTCATCACCACGATGAGCCCGACGACCGCCGCGGCCATGCCGTGCATGAGGTGCGCGGTGCGCGGTGTGAACCCGACGCGGAAGTAGACGACGGCGAGCGCGGTGAGGATCACGGCGCCGGGCCCCACCACCGCGGCGAGCGCCCAGGCGCCGCCCGGCCAGCCCGCGAGCCGGCAGCCGAGGGCGACCGAGAGGTTGGAGAAGTTCGGCCCGGGCAGGAGCTGGGCGAGGGTCAGGTCCTGGACGAACTCGGCGGTCGTCACCCAGGGGCGCCGGGACACCACGGCGTCGAAGAAATAGGCGCTCCGCCCGCCACCGAGGCTCGTGAGCCCCGTCCAGGCGAAGACGCGGACGAGCGACCGCATGCGTACCCGATTCATCGTCACCTCCGGACGGCCCCAAGGTATCATCCGCGCATGAACGTCAAGTACCGGATCGGCGTGATGCCCGGCCCGTGGCCGGCGGGCCCGGACGGACGCGAGCTGCTCTGGCGGCTCATCGATCTCTGCGAGACCGGCGGCATCGACTCCCTCTGGTTCTCGGAGCGCCTGTCCTCGCCGCTCACGGTGCTCGAGCCGATGACGACGATGGCGGCCGTCGCCGCGCGCACGCGCCGCCTCAAGTTCGGGCCGAGCGTCCTGGTGGCGCCGTTCCGCTCGCCGGTGCTCGCGGCGCGCGAGCTCGCGATGCTCGACTACCTCTCGGGCGGCCGCTGCCTGCCCGCCGTCGGCGTCGGCGTCGAGCAGGAGCGCGAGTTCCTCGCCGCGGGCGTGCCGTTCCGCGAGCGCGGCCGGCGCACCGACGAGGCGATCCGCATCATGCGCCGGTGCTGGGCGGAGGACGAGGTGACGGCCGCGGGCGAGTTCTGGACGCTCGACCGGATCTCGGTCCTGCCCCACCCGGTGCAGCAGCCGCTACCGCTCTGGATCGGCGGCGCGAGCGAGGCGGCGATGCGGCGCGCGGGGCGGCTCGGCGACGGCTGGATCCCCTCGTTCATCGAGCCCGACCGCTTCCGCGCGGGCGTGGAGCGGACGCTCGCCTTCGCCGCCGAAGCCGGGCGCGCGATCCCGGGCGACCACTTCGGCACGCTCGTCTACACCTGCTTCGACGCGGATCCGGCGCGGGCGCGGGCGATCGCCGCGCCGTTCATCCCGAAGGGGCGCGTCGACGACGCGACGCTCGCCCGGTGCACCGCGTTCGGCCCGCCCGAGGTGCTCGCCGAGCGGCTCGAGGAGTACGTGCGCGGCGGGGGCTCGAAGTTCATCGTGCGCCCGATGTGCCCGCCCGAGATGATGCTCGACCAGTTCGCGCGGCTCGCCGCCGAGGTGATCCCGGCCTTCCACGCGCGCTGACCGCCGGGCTATCGCGGGCGGGCGGGCCCCAGGACCTGGTAGGCCTGGACGCCGTCCGGCAGGCGCCCGACGCTCGACACCGCGGCCGCCCGCACCTCGTACCGGTCCGGGGCGCGCACGATCGTCTCGGCGCCGACGAAGATCTGGTGCGGTCCGGCGGCGGCCGCCAGGCGCGCCGCCACGATCGTGACGAGCCCGCTGGCGGTGAAGGTCCACCGGGCCCCCCGCACGCCCTCGAACCGGGTCGCGCCCACGAGCGCGCGCCCCGAGTTGATCCCCATGTGGATCATGAGAGGTGCCGGACCGCTCTCCCGGTTCAGGCGCTGGACCCGCGCCAGGAGGTCGAGCCCGGTGTCGAGCGCGCGCGCCGCGTGGGCGCCGCGATCCGGGTCCTCGAAGACCGCCATGAAGCCGTCGCCCGCGGTCTCGTTGACGTCGCCGCCGCCCTCCTGGATCCCGTCCAGGAAGCTCGAGAAGTAGCGTTCGATCAGCGCGTTGAGCTCGGTGGGCTCCAGCAACTCGCTCAGCAGCGTGTAGCCGCTCAGGTCGACGAACAGCACGGACACGTCGCGCTCGCGCTTGGCCAGCGCCGGGGCCGACGGGTCCGAGGCCACGAGGCGCTTGACGGCCTCCGGCACGAACCGCGCGAGGTGGTCGCCGATGCGCTCGAGGTCCTGGAGCCTTCGGTCCACGGCGTCTTTCTGTCTGAGCGCCGTCCTCACCCGCGCGAGGAGATGGCGCTCGTTCACCGGCTTGGTCAGGAAGTCGTCGGCGCCGGCCTCGATGCCCTTGATGCGGCTCTCGACGCCGTCGAGCGCGGTCACGATGATGACCGGGATCAGGCGGGTTCTCTCGTCCTCCTTGAGCCGCCGGCACACCTCGACCCCGTCGAGCCCGGGCATGAGCCAGTCGAGCAGGACGAGGTCGGGCGCCTCGGCCGCCACCCGCGCGAGCGCCTCGTGGCCATCGCGGGCCCTCAGCGTCCGGTATCCCAGGCTCTCGAGGTGCGTCGCGAGGTAGTCCAGGATGTCCGGCTCGTCGTCCGCGATCAGGATCTTCGGGCTCATGCCGCCGCGAGGATCGCCACGAGCTGCCGCGGGTCCACGTTGCCGCCGGAGAGCACGACCCCGACGCGCGCGCCCGCGGCCAGCGGGAGCTTCCCGGCGAGCACGGCCGCGAGCGCTACCGCGCCCGTGGGCTCGACGACGAGATGCGCGCGGAGCGCCAGGAGGCGGAGCGCGGCGCGGATCTCGTCGTCGCTGACGAGCAGCACGTCGGTCAGGTTCGCCTGGAGGATCGGGAACGTGAGCGCGCCCGGCGTCTGGATCCGGATCCCGTCGGCGATGGTCGGCGGCGGCGGGATCGTGACGCGCTCCCCCTTGCGGAGCGACAGGTACGTGTCGTCGGCGCCCTCGGCCTCCACGCCGAACACCGCGATGTCGGGGCGCCGGGCGCGCGCGACCGTGCTGCAGCCGGCCATGAGCCCGCCTCCGCCGACCGGTGTCAGGAGCGCGTCGAGATCCGGCGCGTCCGCGAGGAGCTCGAGCGCGGCCGTTCCCTGCCCCGCCATGATCGCGTAGTCGTCGTAGGGCGGCACCAGCACGCGTCCGGTCTCGGCGACGATGCGCGCGGCGACCGCGGCCCGGTCGTCGGTCTGCCGGTCGTAGAAGACCACCTCCGCGCCGAAGCCCCGCGTGGCCTCGAGCTTCAGGCCCGGCGCGTCCTCCGGCATGCAGATGACGGCGCTGGTGCCCACCATGCGCGCCGCGAGCGCGACGCCCTGGGCGTGGTTCCCCGACGAGTACGCGACGACGCCGCGCGCGCGCGCCGCCGCGTCGAGCGCGAGGAGCTTGTTCAGCGCGCCGCGGATCTTGAACGAGCCCGCGCGCTGCAGATTCTCGCACTTGAGGAAGACGCCGAAGCCGCACGCCTCGTCCACGGCATCGGAGGCCACCACCGGCGTGCGGTGGATGCGG
>MGCE01000026.1 GCA_001790315.1 Candidatus Rokubacteria bacterium RIFCSPLOWO2_02_FULL_72_37
TTGGTCACGACGTGGCCCTGGCGGTCCCACACGAAGCCGCTGCCCGAGCCCTGCGGGATCTGCTGCACGTCCATGGTGAAGACGTCGCGCCGCAGCGCGATCGACGTGATGAAGACCACCGAACCCTGGGCGCGGCGGAAGACTTCGATGTCGCGCTTTTCCTCCGGCGTGAGCCCCTCGGGGAGCGGAGCCAGCGCGGAGGTCGGCACGAGGACCATCGGGCCGCTCCGGCCGTCGCGCTTCGCCGGGGGCGGTGTCTGGGAGAGCCCCTGTCCGGCGAGAAGACCGACCGCGAACACGAGGACGAGGAGGACGATAGAGCGACGCTTCATGGCACACCTCGGGAGGTGACTGGCCGTCACGCGGAACTACTTCAGCACGCAGAACCCCTGGGCCTCGATGCCGAGCGCCACGTTGAACTTGCTGCGGAAGTTCTCCAGCGCCACGGCCGCGGTCAGCTCGACCACCTGCGCCTCGTCGAAGTGGGCGCGCGCGCGCGCGAACAGCGCGTCGTCGACCCGCCGGTCGGAGTACGTCATGGCCTCGGCGTACGCCAGCGCGGCGCGCTCGGCCTCGCCGAACAGCGGGCTCTCGGCCGCCCGCGCGACGGCGCCGATCTTCTCCTCCGAGGCGCCCGCTTGCATCCCACGGGATGCATTGATGTCGATTCAGAACGGGCAGCCGTTGATCAGGGCGACGCGCAGGTAGACGAGAGCGAGCAGCTCGCGCGGGAGCCGCCCCGAACGGTCGACGGCGGCCGAGAGCTGCTTGGCGGCCTTCATGATCCCGGGCGTGTGCGCCTGGATCCTGGTCGTGTTCAGCACGAACCCGAACGTCTCGAGCTCCTTCGCGAACGTCTCGGCGAGGACGGGGTCGTCCCCGGGCTGGTCGATCTCGCGCACGCGTGGCATGGCCGGATTATACCCCGTGCGCCCGGACGGCCTCAGCCCCCGCGCGGCGTCCGCGCGAGCCGCTCCTCGATCGCGGGCAACGCCTCGAGCAGGATGCGGCCGACGGTCTCGAGGCTCCGCGCCGAGACCCGGTCGAGGGTGTCCTCCGCGGTGTGCCACGGCGGATAGTCGAAGTCGATCACGAGCGCCGCCGGCACGCCGTGACGGAGGAACGGCGCGTGGTCGTCCTCGACCGGCAGCGTCTCGTCGGAGAAGTGGGCGCCGTATCCGAGCCGGCGCGCGGTCGCCCACACGAGGTCCGTGAGCCAGGGCGTCGAGAACGCCTCCCGTCGGATGCCGAGGGCGCGGTCGCCGATCATGTCGGCGACCAGCACGGCGCGGGGCAGCCGGCCCGCGCGCCGCAGGTCCTCCGCCATCCGCCGCGAACCGTAGAGGCTGTCCGTCGCGGTCCACGCGCCGAACGCCTCCTCGCCGTCGAACCAGACGACCCAGTACGTGAACTCGCGCGGGCGCGCGCCGAGCGCCCGCGTCAGCTCGAGCAGCAGCGCCGCGCTCGAGCCGCCGTCGTTGGCGCCCACGAAGCGGAACTCGCGGAACAGCTTGGTGTCGTAGTGACCGCCGAGCAGGATCACGTCGGGGCGGCGCCCGGGGAGCACGGCGACGACGTTCGCCATGCGGAGGCGGCCGTGCGGTGTGTCGGCCTCGAACGGCTGCACCTGCGCCTTGACGCCGATCCCGCGCAGCTGGTCCACGAGGTAGCGGCGCGCCCTGGCGGCGGCCGCCGAGCCGGCCGGCCGCGGCCCGATCGCGACCAGACGCTCGACGTGGCGCAGGGCGGCGGCCGCGTCGAACGGCGCCTCCGCGGCTCCCGGGCCGCCGGCGAGGACCGCGAGCACGACGCCGAGGATCCCGACCCCGACGACCGCGGCGCGCGCTGGCCGGGACCTCAGGGGCGTACCCCGACGGCGCCGTAGTAGTTCATGGTCATCACGAAGGCGCCGCGCGCGACCAGCGCCGTGAAGCCGTCGAGCCAGCGCTGGGCGGTGACGGCGTCGGTGATCCCGAAGCGCACGGCGTTCTCCGCACGGCGCTCGAGGAACGTCTTCGTGAACGGCTCGAGCCCGGTGTCCTGGTAGACGTCGGTGCGCAGGCGCACCCGCTCGAGCCCCGCGTCACGCAGCAGCCCGGGGAGCCGCCGACCGCTCCAGGGCTCCGCGTAGACGCGCGTCGCGACGCCGTGCATGATGCGATCCGTCAGCTCGCGGTCCGGGTGGGCGACGGCGACGACGCCGAAGTCCTGGTCCTGGAGCGCGACGCGCCCGCCCGGGCGCGTGACGCGGGCCATCTCCCGGACGACGGGGAGCGGGACCGCGAGGTGCAGGAGCACCGTGATCGCGAGCGTCGCGTCGAAGCGCCCGGCGGCGAACGGCAGGCGCGCGCCGTCGGCCGCCCGCAACGTGACGCGGGCCGCGCCGGCCTCCGGCCGGCAGAGCCGGCGCGCGGCCGTCAGGACCACGCGGCTCCGGTCCACCCCGACCACGGTCCCCCGCCGGCCGACGCGCGCCGCGAGATCGCGCAGGACGACGCCCGTGCCGCAGCCCACCTCGAGCACGTGGTCCCCGCGCCGGATCGGGACGAACCCGAGGAACCGGCGCCGCAGCCGGGCCTGGGTCGGCGTCCGGCCGCGCAGCTCCAGGGTCGCCGCGAGCTTTTCGGCGTTCGGCTGGGCGTCGAGGTCGCGCCAGGGATCGGGATGGGGCGTCGGCGGCGTGCGCACGAGGGCGGGAGTCACTCGCCGGTGAAGCGGTCGGCGCACTCGTCACTGCAGAAGTAGCGCGTGTCCCCGCCGGCGGCGCGACTGACCGCGCGCGACTTGACGACGTAGGTCCGACACACGGGATCCTTGACCAACTCGTCGGCGAGGGCGTCGACACGTGGCGCCGCCGGCACGCGCAGGCGGCGCAGCAGGGTGGGCAGCACGAACAGCAGGACCGCGACCACGAGGACGAGCAGCGCGAGCCGCATCGCGCCTCAGCGATCGGGTTTGATGGACACCGCCCGGAGGAATTCCTTGTCCTGCGACGTGAGCTCGGCCGAGAAGGCGCCCCCCTTCCTGCTGCCGGCGAAGAAGATGCCGGTGTCGGCCCCGCGCCGGAGGATCTCCTGCACGGCCTCGCGCGCCGCCTCGGTCGCGGCCAGCGAGCCCTCGATCGCCACGAGAAGCTTCTTCATCAGCAGGTCCGCCTGGCGCTGTCGCGGCATGGCGCCCTTACGATACCATACGGACCGCATGGCTCCGGGCTGGACGCCCCTCCGGTCGCGGACGATCTACACCGGCGGCGCGCTCGCGCTCCGCGAGGACGCGTGGCGACTCCCCGACGGCCAGGAGATCGTCTACCCCGTGCTCGCCGTGGGCGTGACGGTCGGGGTCCTCGGGTTCGTGGACGCGGGCCACGTCCTGCTCGTCGGCCAATACCGCCACCTGCAGCGCGCGGTCTCGTGGGAGCTCCCCGGGGGCGGCGCCCGCCCCGGCGAGGACCCGCACGCCGCGGCCCAGCGCGAGCTCCGGGAGGAGGGCGGGTACCGGGCCGGACGCTTCGCCTTCCTCACGCGATTCCAGCCGTCCGTCGCGTACCTGGACGAGGTCGCGTACTGCTACGCCGCGTGGGACCTGGCGCTCGATCCCCTGCCCGCCGACGGCGACGAGTTCCTCGAGCGTCGCGTCGTGCCGCTCGCCGAGGCCGTCCGCATGGCGATCGACGGCGAGATCACCGAGTCGGTCTCGAAAGTGACGCTCCTTCAGTACGTCGCGCGGCCGCCCGACAGATCGTAGACCGCCCCCGTCGAGAACGAGCACTCGTCCGAGGCCAGCCAGGCGACGAGCGCGGCGACCTCCTCCGGCCGCCCGATCCGACCCATCGGGATCTTCGCGACCAGCATGTCCACCGTCTCCCGGGACATCTGGCGGACCATGTCGGTGCCGATGACCGCGGGCGCGACGGCGTTGACGAAGATGCCCCGCGTCGCGACCTCCTTGGCGAGCGCCTTGGTCAGACCGATCACGCCCGCCTTCGCGGTCGAATAGGGCACGAGAGTCGGGTTACCCTCCTTGCCGGCGATGGACGCGATGTTGACGATCCGGCCGCCGCCCTGCGCGAGCATGATCCGCACGGCGGCGCGGCAGACCAGGAAGACGCTCGTGAGGTCGCAGGCGATCACACGCTGCCAGTCCTCGTCCGTGAGCTCCCAGGTGAGCCGGGAGCCGCCGGTGATCCCGGCGTTGTTCACGACGATATCGAGCCGCCCGAGCCGCGCGTGGGCCGCGGCGACGGCCCGCTCCACGTCCTCGGTCCGCGTGACGTCGGCGACGAGGGCGAGCGCGCCCCTGCCGAGCGAGGCCGCCGCAGCCTCCACGCCCGGGCCGTCGACGTCCACCAGCGCCACGCGGGCGCCCTCGTCGGCCAGACGGCGGCCGATGGCGAGGCCGATGCCGCGGGCGGCGCCGGTCACGAGCGCCACGCGTCCCGGGAGGCTCATCGCTCCGTCCCCTCCGCGAGCGCCCGGGCGAGGTCCTCGATCAGGTCGTCGGCATTCTCGAGCCCGACGGACAGCCGCAGCAGGTTCTCCGGGGTCCGCGTGCCCGGCCCCTCGATCGAGGCGCGGTGCTCCACCAGGCTCTCCGTCCCCCCGAAACTCGTCGCGCGGGTGAACACGCGCAGGCGCGCCGCCACCGCCATCGCCGCGGCGGCTCCCCCGCGCACCTGCACCGACAGCATGCCCCCGAACCCGGCCATCTGGCGCCTGGCGACGTCGTGGCCCGGGTGCGTCGCGAGCCCCGGGTAGTGCACGGCCTCGACGCCGGCGTGCCCTGCCAGGAAGTCGGCGACGCGCTGGGCGTTCGCCGAGTGCGCCCGCATCCGCCACGGGAGCGTGCGGACCCCGCGAAGCACGAGCCAGCAGTCGAAGGGAGACGGCACCGCGCCGCCCGCGGCCTGCAGCGCCCGGACGCGGTCGAAGAGCCCGCCGGGCTCGCGCGCGACCACCGCGCCGCCCATGACGTCGCCGTGCCCCCCGAGGTACTTCGTCGTCGCGTGCACCACCAGATCGGCGCCGAGCCGGAGCGGCGACTGGAGGATCGGCGTCGCCGTCGTGTTGTCGCAGACGCACAGCGCGCCGGCGTCGCGCGCGAGCGCCGCGAGCCGGGCGATGTCGGCGACCTTCCACAGCGGGTTCGACGGCGTCTCGACCCACACGAGGCGCGTGCCCGGCCGCAGCGCGCCCGCGACCGCCTCTGGCGCCGTCATGTCGACGAACGTCGTCTGGAGCCCCCAGGCGGCGAACGTCTCGCGCAGCAACCGGAGGGTGCCGTGGTAGGCGTCCGCGGGCGCCACCACGTGGTCGCCCGGCCGCAGCGCGAGGAGGACCGCCGAGGTCGCCGCCGAGGCGGAGGCGAAGGCGGCGGCCGCCGCGCCGCCCTCGAGCGCGGCCAGGCACGCCTCGAGGGCGCTCCGGTTCGGGTTGTCGTTGCGGCTGTAGAGATAGCCGCGGGGATAGGTGCCGTCGGGGGCCCGCTCGTACGTCGTCGAGGGGTGGATGGCGGGCGTCACCGCCCCGGTGCCCGGATCGACGGCGTGGCCCGCGTGGACTGCGATCGTCTCGATTCTCATGCCGGCATCCTCTCGTCGGGCAGCGGCGCCGTCCAGCCCTGCGTGCGGCGCGTGACGCCCATCATCAGCCACCAGTACACGAGCCGCACCGCGAGGCCGATCGCGATGATCAGGACGGACATCGCCGCCGCCTGCGCCGTATCGCCCGCGTCGTCCATCAGCAGGACGGCCACGGCCGCGAGCTCGGTGCCCGGCGCCACGAGGAAGACGACGGCCGAGAGCGTCACCATCGCGTTCAGGAAGAAATACATGCTGATCGCCACGATCGACGGGAGCGCGATGGGCACCGTGACGCGCGTGAACGTCCGCCAGAACGGCACGCCGAGCGATGCCGAGACGCCCTCGAACTCGGCATCCATCTGCTTGAGCGCGCCGGTCGCCGTCAGGAACGGCACGGTGAAGTAGTGGACGAGGTTCGAGATCACGAGGATCGCGAGCGTCCCGTAGAGGCGGTTGAGCACCGAGCCCGGTGCGTTGAAGACGAAGATGTAGGCGAGGCCGAGGACCATGCCCGGGATCGACACGGGCAGCAGGGACAGCACGTAGAGCGGCGCCCGGAGTGCCGTGCGCCGCTTTTCCACCAGGTAGGCGCCCGCGAAGGCGATCAGCGTCCCGACGACCGCGGTGAGAATGGCGACGTACATGCTGTTGCCGAGCGCCGCGTACCCGCCGATCGTGTCGAACGCGTAGTGCCGGAGCGTCAGCGTGAGGTCGTAGGGCCAGCGCCGTACGAGGGAGCTCACGAGGATCGCGAGGTAGACGGCGGCGATCGCCAGCGCCACCAGCCCGCAGTAGGCGAACAGGAGCCAGTCGGCCAGCGGCCGGGTCCGGGGCACGAGCGGCCGGGCGGAGGAGCTGATCAGCGCGTACTGGCGGCGCTGGACCACGCGGTCCACCATGAACGCGACGAGCGCGGGGATCAGCAGCACCACGGAGACGGTGGCGCCCATCGTGAAGTTCTGCTGGCCGATGACCTGGTCGTAGATCTGGGTCGCCATCACGGAGTACTTGCCGCCGATGACCTTGGGCGCGCCGAAGTCGGTGATGACGAGCGTGAACACGACGAAGCAGGCGCTCATCAGGCCGTACTTGACGCCGGGCAGCGTGACCGTGAGGAACGTCCTGAGGCGCGAGGCGCCGAGCGCGGCGGCGGCGTCGTAGAGCCGCGCGTCGGTGGCCGTGAGCGCGGCGACGAGGATCAGCATCGCGTGCGGGAAGCAGTAGAACACCTCGGCCAGGACGATGCCCTTGGCGCCGTAGATGCCGACGTTCACGCCCGTCCAGCGCGTGACCATCCCGTTGTTGCCGAACAGGTAGACGAACGCGAGCCCCTGGACCAGCGACGGCGCGAAGATCGGCAGCATCGCGGCCAGGCGGAAGAGGCCGCGCCAGCGCACGCGCGTGCGCGTGAGCGCGTACGCGTAGACGAAGGCGAAGGCGACCGTCACGGTCATCGCGAGCACCGAGACGGTCAGGCTGTTCGTGATCGAGGCGGCGATCGCCGGGGTCGAGAAATAGCGCACGTAGTTGGCGGCGCCGACGAACCGCCCGCTGTTGTCCAGCAGGCTGCGCCACAGGACGTGCAGCATCGGGTAGAGGACGAAGACATACAGGAAGAGGGCGAAGAGGGCGACGAGCGCGTGCCCCGTCACGGTCTCGCGGTCCAGCCGGTGCCCCACCGTCCGGTCCGGAATGGCGGCGGAGGCGCTCGCGCGGGTCATGGGTCCCCCTCGTTCGCCCGATACACGCGGAGCGCGGCCGGTCGGAGCGCCACCGCCAGCTCGGCGCCCTCCACGGCGCCCAACTCGTCGAGGACGTGGGTGGCGACGTCGCAGTCGACGCGGGCATCCTCCTCGCCGGGCAGCGCCAGCGCGAGCCGCGTGAGCGCCCCCTGGAACTGCAGCGCGCGCACGCGCGCCACGAGGGCATTGTCGCCGCCCCGCGACGCGGGGCCAACCGCGATCTCCTCGGGACGGATCCCGAGCACGAGCCGGGTGCCCGGGGGCGCGGGCGCCGCCGGGCGATGGCGGAGGTCGATCGCCCCGACCCGGACCCAGCCGGGCCGCGCGCACGCCGTGGCCGGGAGCAGGTTCATCTGACCGACGAAGCGCGCCACGAACAACGAGGAGGGCTCCGTGTAGATCTCGACGGGCGTCCCGACCTGCTCGACGACGCCGTGGTTCATCACCACGATGCGATCGGCCATCGTGAGCGCCTCCTCCTGGTCGTGGGTCACCATGATCGTCGTGACGCCGAGCCGGCGCTGCAGCGCGCGGATCTCCTGGCGGAGCGTCAGGCGCACGCGTGCGTCGAGCGCCGACAGCGGCTCGTCGAGGAGCAGCAACGACGGGGAGGGGGCCAGCGCGCGCGCCAGCGCCACACGCTGTTGCTCGCCGCCCGAGAGCTGCGCCGGATACCGGTGCCGGTGGCCGGCGAGGTGGACCAGCGCGAGCAGCTCGTCCACGCGCCGCGCGATCGCGGCCTTCGGCCGCCGCCGCGTCTCGAGCCCGTACGCGACGTTGCGCGCGACGGTGAGGTTGGGGAACAGCGCGTAGGACTGGAAGACGATGCCGTAGTTCCGCTCGGCGGGCGGCAGCCGCGAGACGTCGCGGCCCGCCATCCGCACGATCCCGGCGTTCTGGCGCTCGAGGCCGGCGACGATGCGGAGCAGCGTCGTCTTGCCACAGCCGCTGGGCCCCAGGAAGCACACGAGCTCGCCCTCGCCGACGGACAGCGAGACACCGCGCAGGGCCACCACGGCGCCGAACCGCTTGGCGATGGCCTCGAGCTCGACGGCCGGCGGGCCGGCCGCCCCGGGCGGCCGGGGCGGCGTCACGGGACCCTCGGTCACGCTACTTCGCGTAGCGCTTCGACCACTCGGCGAGGATGCGGTCGCGGTTCTTCGCCGACCACTCGAAGTCGTTCGGGTAGACGACC
>MGCE01000027.1 GCA_001790315.1 Candidatus Rokubacteria bacterium RIFCSPLOWO2_02_FULL_72_37
TAGGACGAGGTCGTGATGATCTTGTTGAACTGCGCCCGGTAGTTGGCGATGAGGCTGACGCCCTCGATGACCACGTCGTAGACGAGCCAGCGGTTGCCCCGGTGCAGCATCCGGTAGTCGATCGGGATGTCGGAGCCTTCCCTCGTGGTGATCTTGGTCCGCACCGTCGCGAGGTCGCCGTCGATGCTCTCCCCGATGAACTGGATCTTCTCGCCGCCGTACACCTCGATCTTCGAGATGTAGGAGCGCTCGAGGAGATCGGCGAAGAGCCGCACGAACTCGGACCGCTCGGTGGGGGTGCGCGGCGCCCAGTGGCGCGCGAGCGAGCGCTGGGCGGTCTCGGAGAAGTCGAAGATGTCGTTGGCGATCTTCCGGACCGCCGCGCGGCGCTCGAGGGCGCGGTGGTCCTTCTTGAGCTCGGGATCCTCGAGCACCTTCAGCACCCGGTCGATCTGGCTGCGGAGCTGCTCGATGGGCTCTCCGGCCTGCGCGGGCCGCTCCGCGGCGACGAGCGCGAGCAGCGCGACGACGAACACGAGCGCACGGTGACGCGACCTCATCAGGGCCTCCTAGACCTTCCCGAAGATGTATTTGGACAGCAACTCCTCGAAGTCGACGGGCGCCTCGACCTCACGGATCCGGCCGCCCGGCGGAATGATCTTCTCCGATCCTCCCGGGCTGATCCGCACGTACTTCTCGCCGATCAGCCCTTTCGTCTTGATCGACGCGATCGAGTCCTCCTGCAGCTTGACGGCGCCGTCCACGCGCAGGGTGACGCGCGCCTGGTAGTCGGCCAGCCCGATCGACTCGACACGACCGATTTCGACCCCCGCGATCTCGACGGTGGAGCCGGCCTTGAGGCCGCCGATCGACGGGAAATCGACGGTGACCCGGTATCCGGTGCCGCCGAAGAGGGAGACCCGTCCGAGTTTAACTGAAAGGTACCCCAACGCCAAGATTCCGAGCAGCATGAACACGCCGACCGCGACATTGACGCGCATCCGTTCCATCAGCTGACCTCCGCGGTATCCGGTTCACCCCGGATGAACTGGCGCACGACCCGGGTCTCCGACTGCTGGATGGCCGTCGGGGGCCCCACCTCGACGATCCGCCCCTCGTGCAGCATGGCGACCCGATCGGCGATCTCGAAGATCTCCGGAATCTCGTGGCTCACCATCACGGCGGTGAAGCGAAAGCGCCGATGCAGATCCTGGATCAGACGGTGGATCGTGTTGACGAGGATCGGGTCGAGCCCGGTGGTGGGCTCGTCGAAGAAGACGATCTCCGGCTCGATCACGAGGGCGCGCGCGATCGCCACCCGCTTGCGCATCCCACCCGAGATCTCGGCCGGGTACTTGCCGCCCATGCCCTCCAGGCCCACTTGCGCCAGGGCCGCCTCGACGCGCTTGCCCACCTCGGGGCGCGGGAGCCGGAACTTCTCGCGAAGCGGGAACGCGACGTTCTCGAGGCAGGTCATCGAGTCGAAGAGGGCACCGCCCTGGAAGACGACGCCGTAGCGCCGACGGATCGCGTCGAGCGCCGCGCCGCGCAAGCCCGTGATCTCCACGCCGTCGACGAGCACGCGGCCCGCGTCCGGTCGCACGAGCCCGAGCAGGTGCTTGAGGAACACCGACTTGCCGCCCCCGCTGCGCCCGATGATGACCGTGATCGAGCCGGTCGGCATCTCGAGGTCGATGCCGCGCAGGACCGCCTGACGCCCGAACGACTTCTCGAGGCCCTCGACCGTGATCACCGCCAGACCGATCCGAAGAAGTAGTCCCAGACGAGGATCAGCACCGAGGAGAGCACGACGGCCTGCGTCGTCGCCCGCGCCACGCCCTCGGCGCCGTGGCCGACGTTGAAGCCTTTGTACGTGCAGACCCAGGTGACGATCACGCCGAACGACACGGACTTCCAGAAACCGAGCATGACGTCGGTCATGTCGACGAAGGTCTGCATCTCGCCGAAGTACGTGCCCTGGGAGAGGCCGAGCAGCTCGACGCCGACCAGGTAGCCGCCGAAGATGCCGACGACGTCGAAGATCGCGGTCATCAGGGGAAACGCGACGACGCCGGCGAGGACGGACGGCGCCACGAGGTAGCGCATCGGATTGAGCGCCATCACGGTGAGCGCGTCGATCTGCTCGGTGATCCGCATGATGCCGAGCTCGGCGGTGAGCGCGGACCCGGCACGACCGGTGACCATGAGCGCGGCGAGCACCGGACCGAGCTCGCGGATGAGCGACAGCGCGACGGCCGGCCCGAGGAACGCCTCCGAGCCGAAGCGCGAGAGCGTCAGGAAGATCTGCAGGCCGAGCACCATCCCGGTGAAGGCGCCCGTGAGGATGATGATGAGGAGCGAGCGATAGCCGATGAACACGATCCGGGACAGGAAGGCCCACAGCTTGAACGGCGGCGTCACGAGCGCCGCCACGGCCGCGGCCAGAAACGTCCCGAAGCGGCCGAGGGCCGTGACGACGTCGGCCGTGCGGCGGCCCAGGGTTTCGAGCGGACGCAGCGCGAGTGGAACCGCGGTGTCGGTCATGCCTGGGCGCTGCGGTAGACCCCCAGCGCCCAGAGGGGGAAGTACTTCGCGTAGAGGTGGTACTTCAGATAGAAGACGCGCGGGAAGCCCGTTCCGTTCCAGAGCGGGTCGTCCCAGCCTCCGTCGGCCTCCTGGCTGCCCAGCAGGTACGCGACGCCGCGCTCGACCACCGATCCGCTCGTCCGCCCGGCGGCGAAGAGGGCGAGCAGCGCCCACGCGGTCTGGCTGGGCGTCGAGGCGCCCACGCCCGCGAACCCCGGGTCGTCGTAGCTCTCGCACGTCTCGCCCCAGCCGCCGTCACGGTTCTGGTGGCTCTCGAGCCAGCGCACCGCGCGCTGCACGTACTCGTGGCGCAGATCCTCGCCGATCGCGGCGACGCCGCGCAGGACGGACCACGTCCCGTAGACGTAGTTCACGCCCCAGCGCCCGTACCACGGGCCGTCGTGCCGCTGCGTCTGCCGGAGGAACTGGATCGCGCGCTGCGCCGCCTCGGAGTCCTTGCGGTAGCCGAGGGTGCCGAGCAGCTCGAGCCCGCGGCCGGTGAGGTCCTCGGTCGGCGGGTCGAGGAGCGCGCCGTGGTCGGCGAACGGGATGTTGTTGAGGTAGAGATGGTTGTTGTCGGCGTCGAACGACGCCCAGCCGCCGTCCTCGCCCTGCATGCCGAGAAACCACCCGAGCCCGCGCTCCTTCGCCGCACGCACCGCGGCGGGATCGAGGCCCTGCACCTTCTCGAGCGCCATCAGCACCATCGCGGTGTCGTCGAGGTCCGGGTAGAAGTCGTTGTGGTACTGGAACGCCCAGCCGCCGGGCTGCACGTGCGGCCGCTTGAGTTGCCAGTCCCCGGGCACCAGGACCTGCCGGGCCATGAGCCACTCGGTGGCGCGCTGGAGTCGCGGGTGATCGGGCGCCACGCCGGACTCCAGGAGGGCGTTGATCGCGAGGGCGGTGTCCCACACGGGCGAGGGGCAGGGCTGGTAGTGGAGCTCGTCGTCCTGCTCCACCGCGAGCGCCTCGATCTCCTTCACCTGTCCGAGGACGAGCGGGTGATCGTCCGGGTAGCCGAGCAGCCGCATCGCGAGGATGGAGTTGGCCATCGCGGGGTAGATGCCGCCGAGGCCCCCCGGCACCGCCAGGCGCTCCTCGAGCCAGACGCGCGCGGCGTCGATCGCGCGCTTGCGGAGCGGGCGCGGGGAGAACTGCTCCCAGATCTTGAGCCCGTCGTCCACCGCGATGAAGAAGTTCTTCCAGAAGAGCTTGCGCCAGCTGAACGGCTCCGGCACACGGGGGAAGCGCAGGCTCGTCTTCTCGCGCGGCTCGGGCCAGAGCTCGTCGAGCCTCTGGTGCGGCGGCAGCCACTTGACCGGCTTGCGGTCCATGATGATCAGGAGCGGGACGATGACCGCCCGCGACCAGTAGGACACCTCGTAGATGTTGAAGAGGAAGAACGGCCGCGGGAGCAGCATGATCTCCGCGGGCATCGTCGGCACGCCGTTCCAGTCGTACTCGCCGAAGAGCGCCAGCAGGATCTTGGTGAAGACGTTGGCCTTGACCGGCCCCCCCAGCTCGCGGATCCTCTCGCGCGCGATGACGAGCGCCGGATCGTCGGGGTCGACGCCGGCCATCTTCATGGCGAAGTAGGCCTTGATGGTCGCCGAGAGGTTGATGGGCCCGGCCTCGAAGAGATTCCAGCCGCCGTCCGGCAGCTGTCGGCGGCGGAGGTAGCGGACGATCCTGGCTTCCCGGTCGCGGTTGACGCTGTCGGTCAGGTGCCCGAGCAGCAGCTGCTCGGAGCTGATCGTCGTGTCCGCCTCGAGCGCGCCGACCCAATGGCCGTCGGGCCTCTGGACTGACAGAAGGTAGGCCTGCCCGCGAGCAATGGCCTCGTTGAGCCCGGTCACGACCCGTGATGGTAACATGCTGACCGGGCAACGGAAACGCCCTTCATCATGGACCTCGTGATCGGCACCCTGATCCTCCGCCCGTACGTGTTCATTTTCCTCGGGATCTTCCTGATCGCCGGCGCCCTCGATCTCGGCTGGCGTCGGGCCGTCCTCTTCGGCGCCATCGTGGGACCCGTGGCGTGGCTCGCCGAGTTCTCGTCCACCCGCACCGGCGTGCCGTTCGGCCTCTACCACTACACGGGCCTGACCCGCGGCCGCGAGATCTACGTCGCCGACGTGCCGCTCATGGACGCGGCCTCGTTCCCGTTCCTCGCCTACGCGGCCTTTTGCCTGGCGCGCAGAGCGCTCGCGCCGTGGCGGCCGTCCCGGCCGACGCTGGCGCTCGCGGCCGGACTGCTGATGACGGCGCTCGACGTGGTGATCGACCCGCTGGCCGTCCGGGGCGACCGCTGGTTCCTCGGGCGCATCTTCTACTATCCGGCCGGCGGGGTGTACTTCGGCGTGCCGCCCTCGAACTTCGCGGGCTGGGCGCTGGTCGGCGTGGTGGCGGTGGGGTTCTACCTGCTCGTCGCCGGCACCCACGAGGGACGCCGCGTCTGGCCCGGTGTCGCGTTATACTACGCGGTGTTGGCGTTCAACCTCGCCGTCACCGCGTGGATCGGCGAGTGGACGCTCGTCGGGGTCGGCGCGACGCTGCACGTCGGGCTGGCTCTGGCGCTGCTCTACGTTCACGCGCAGGCCCGGCGGGTCGCCGGAGCTCTGAGAACAGGGGAAGTCAACCCCGTATGAGCGTGCCGTTCTCGCAGATGTGGACGGTGGCGTCGTATGTCGTCACCCAGCGGTTGCGTGGCCGCCGGCGCTACCCGCTCGTGCTCCAGCTCGAGCCGCTCTTCCGCTGCAACCTGGCGTGCGCGGGCTGCGGCAAGATCCAGTACCCGGCACAGATCCTCCGCAAGCACCTCGCCGTCGAGCAGTGTGTGGCCGCCGTCGAGGAGTGCGGGGCGCCGATGGTGGCGATTCCCGGCGGCGAGCCGCTCATGTACCCGGAGATCGGCCGGCTCGTCCGCGAGCTCGTCGCGCGGAAGCGGTACGTGTATCTCTGCACCAACGCGATCCTCCTCAAGGAGAAGCTGCAGGAGGACGTCTTCGTGCCGTCCAAGTTCCTGAGCTTCAGCGTGCACATGGACGGCGTCCGCGAGGATCACGACGAGGCCGTGTGCCGCGACGGCGTCTTCGACCAGGCCGTCGAGGGGATCCGCGAGGCGGTACGGCGCGGCTTCCGCGTCACGACCAACAGCACGCTCTTCGACGGCGCCGATCCGCTCCGGATGCGGCGCTTCTTCGACGAGATGATGGCCCTCGGCGTCGAAGGGATGATGGTCTCTCCGGGCTACAGCTACTCGAAGGCTCCCGACCAGGAGCATTTCCTCCGCCGGCAACGGGCGCACGAGCTGTTCTCGCAGATGCTCTCGAGCCCGAAGCGGCAGTGGAGGTTCAACCAGTCGCCGCTGTTCCTGCAGTTCCTCATGGGCAAGCAGGACTTCGAGTGCACGCCGTGGGGCATCCCGACGTACAACATGTTCGGCTGGCAGCGGCCCTGCTACCTGCTCCAGGAGGGATACGCGAAGACGTTCGCCGAGCTCATGGAGACCACGAAGTGGGACCACTATGGACGGCGCAGCGGCAACGACAAGTGCCGTGACTGCATGGTCCACTGCGGCTACGAGCCCTCCGCCGTGAACCACACCTTCACCTCGTGGCGCGGGTTGCGGGACGCCGCGGTCGCCACCCTCACGGGCAGGCTCTAGACGATGCCGAAGGAGGCCGCCCTCGAGGGCTTCACACCGCAGATCGGCACCGAGGTCACGCTCGAGCAGCTCGTCGAGCGGGCGTTCGACTACCGGGGCAACGTCACCGTCATCCGTCGCGACGGCTCCTCGGTCGAGGGCTACCTGTTCAATCGCAATCGGGACGTCGCTGACCCGTTCGTGGAGATGTTCGACAAGGACGGCCACGGCCCCTTGACGATCCTCTACGGCGACATCCGCACCATCCGGTTCACCGGCAAGGACACTGCGGCCGGCAACTCCTACGCCGCCTGGCTCCGCGCGAAGGAAGCGGCGAAGAAGGCCTCCGTTCCGCCCGCCGCTGACGCGTGACACGCGTCCTCGTCCTCACCGCCATCGACGTCGAAGCCCGCGGCCTGGCCAGGCACCTGGACCTCGCCCGCGTGCCCGGCGCCGCCCATCCGCACTTCCGCACCGGCGTCCTCGAGCTCGTGTGCGTCGGGCCCGGCGCCCGGGATCTCGAGGCGCGGGCGGGTGGTCTCGAGCGGCCCGCCCTGCTCGTCTCCGCCGGCGTGTGCGGCGCGCTCGCGCCGCACCTCAACGAGGGGGATCTCATCGTGCCCGAGGTGGTGCTGGACGCGCGCGGCGCGCGCCACGCGACCGCCGAGGTCGCCGGCCTCCGGAGGCGCGGCACGCTGCTGGGCGTCACGGAGGTGGTGGCGACGCCCGACGCGAAGGCGCGCCTCTGGCTCGAGACCGGAAGTCTCGCCTGCGACATGGAATCGGCCGTGATCCTCGCCTGGGCGGCGGCGCGCGGCGTGCCTGCCGCGGTGGTCCGGGCTGTCGCCGACCCGGCCTCGCGGGGCGTCCCGCCGGACCTCGCGGCGCTCGTCGAGCCGGACGGTCGCGTGCGCTCGGCGCGGGCGGTGCGCGCCGCGCTCGCGCGGCCGCGCGCTCTCGCCGATGCGCTGGCCCTCCGCAGCGGCACGAACGCCGCGCTGAGGAGCGTGGCCCAGGCACTGGCCCGCATCGCGAGAGATCGCGCGTGAACCCGCCCTGTCTCCCCCGCGAGGGCGGGCGCATCGGCGCCACTCGCATCTGTCTCAGGCCACCCGCGGTCGGAGCCGGCCTCACGGCATGCGGAGATGATGGCAGGCGTATCGGCGCCACGCGCACCGGTCTCGGCCCACCCGCGGTCGGAGCCGGCCTCACGGCATGCGGAGATGATGGTAGGCGTATCGGCGCCACGCGCACCGGTCTCGGCCCACCCGCGGTCAGAGCCGGCCTCACGGCACTCGATACAACAGGCGGATCGGAGCCCCGGGCATCTGTCTCAGGCCACCCTCGGTCGGATCCGTCCTCATGGCACCCGTTACAGTAGACGCGCTCGTCACGGGTGGCACCGGCTTCATCGGCGCCAACGTCGTGCGCGAGCTCCTCGCCGAGGGCCGCACGGTGCGAGTGCTCGCGCGGCCCGGCAGCAACCGGCGCGCGCTCGCCGGACTCGACGTCGAGGTCTGCGAGGGCGACCTGCGTGACCCGGCCTCGCTCGCGCGGGCGGTCGCAGGCGCCGGCACGCTCTTTCACGTCGCCGCCGACTACCGGCTCTGGGCCCGCGATCCTCGCGAGCTCTACGGTGTGAACGTCGAGGGCACGCGCGCCATCCTGCAGGCGGCGGCGGACGCGGGCATCGCGCGGATCGTCTACACGTCGACGGTCGGGGCGCTCGGGATCCCCGCGGACGGCACGCCCGGCACCGAGACCACACCGGTCACGCTCCGCGACATGGTGGGGCCCTACAAGATGTCCAAGTACCTGGCGGAGCAGGTGGCCGTGGGCTTCGCGCGCGCCGGCCTCCCCGTGGTCATCGTCAATCCGTCGGCGCCGATCGGCCCGTGGGACGTCAAGCCCACGCCCACCGGCCAGATGGTCGTGGACTTCCTCGAGGGGCGGATGTTCGCGACGCTCGACACCGGACTGAACCTCGTCCACGTGCGCGACGTCGCGCGCGGGCATCTCCTGGCCGCCGCGACGGGCCGGGTCGGCGAGCGGTACATCCTCGGCAACGCGAATCTCTCGCTCGCGGACATCGGCGCCCTGCTCGCCGAGATCGCGGGGTGCCGCGCGCCGCGCGTGCGCATCCCCTATGCGATCGCGTGGATCGCGGCCGGCTGCATGGAGGCGGCGGCGCGTCTCACGCGCACGACGCCGCGGGTGCCGCTCGCGGCCGTCAGGATGGCCAGGAAGCGGATGTACTTCAGCTCCGCCAAG
>MGCE01000028.1 GCA_001790315.1 Candidatus Rokubacteria bacterium RIFCSPLOWO2_02_FULL_72_37
CCGGCCGTCAGGCCTTCGCCAGCCCCTCGCGCGTGAGCGGCCCGGCCGTCAGGCCTTCGCCAGCCCCTCGCGCGTGAGCGGCAGGCGCCGCACCCGGCGGCCGGCCAGCGCGAAGATCGCGTGGCAGACGGCCGGCGCCACGGTCGGCACGCCGGGCTCGCCGAGCCCGCCGGGCGCCGCGCCGGAGTCCAGGATGTGGACCTCCACGACGGGCATCCCGTCGATCCGGAGCATCGGGTAGTCGTGGAAGTTGCTCTGCTGCACGCGGCCCCGCTCGAGCGTGATCTCGCCGTAGAGCGCCGCGGTGAGCGCGTAGACCGCGCCGCCCTCCATCTGGGCGCGCACCTGGTCCGGATTCACGGCGATCCCGCAATCGATCGCGGCCACGAGCCGGTGCACGCGCACCACGCCCGCGGGTGCGAGCGACACCTCCGCGACGTGGGCCACGTAGCTGCCGTAGGAGAACGCGACCGCGATCCCGCGGGCGCGCCCGGACGGCGGCGGCGTGCCCCAGTCCGCGCGGGCGGCGGCGAGCTCGAGCACACCCTTGTGGCGCGGCGAGCCGCCGAGCAGCGCGCGCCGGTACTCGAAGGGGTCCTTCCCGGCCAGGTGCGCCAGCTCGTCGACGAAGCTCTCGGTGATGAAGGCGTTCTGCGAGGCGCCGACGGAGCGCCAGAAGCCCACGGGGATGCCGAAATCCTTGAGCGTCCACTCCACCCGCACGTTCGGGATGGTGTACGGGATGTCGCGCGCCCCGGCGACCGCGGCGCCGTCGACGCCCCCCGCGGGCGCCATGCCCTTCTGGATCAGGATGCCGGGGCCGACGATCCGGTTCCACCACGCCGCCGGCCGGCCGTCGGCATCGAGCGCCGCGCGGAAGACGTTGTACGTCGACGGACGATAGAAGCCGTGCGTGATGTCGTCCTCGCGCGTCCACATCAGCTTCACGGGCGCGCCGACGGCCTTCGAGGTCTCGACCGCGTCCACGACGAAGTCCACCTCGCCGCGCCGTCCGAAGCCCCCGCCGAGGAGCGTCGTGTGCACGGTGACCTTCGCGGGCGGCAGCCCGGTGAGCCGCGCGGCCACCGCCTGGCTGCCGCCGGGGTTCTGGGTCGGCGCCCACACGACGCACGCCTCCGGGGTGACGTGGGCCGTGGCGTTCATCGGCTCCATGCAGGCGTGGTCGAGGAACGGCACCTCGTAGACGGCCTCGTGGACGCGCCCGCCGGCCGCGAGCGCCCGCTCGGCGGCGCCGTCGTCCCGCGCGACGCGGCCGGGCCTGGTCGCGAGCGCGGCGTACCCGCGCGAGATCAGGGGGCTCGACACCCGAGCGACCGGCCCCTCGTCCCAGTCGACCCGCAGCGCCTTCCGGCCCTGCACCGCCTGCCAGAAGCCGTCGGCGACGACGGCGACGCCGTGCGACACCTGGACCACGTGGCGCACGCCGGGGACGGCCTTCGCCGCGGTCGCGTCGAAGCTCTTCAGCGTGCCGCCGAAGACCGGGCAGCGCTCGATCGAGGCGACCAGCATGCCGGGCACCTGCACGTCCACGCCGTAGATCCCACGGCCGTTGACCTTCTCGGGCGCGTCGCGGCGGTGGACCATCTTGCCGATGTAGCGGAACTGGTCCGGCGTCTTGAGCCTCGGCGCCTGGGGGACCGGGAGCTCGCGCGCGCGATCCACGAGCTGGCCGTAGGGCAGTCGCCGTCCGCTCGGGCGGTGCACGACCACGCCGGGCTCGGTCTCGACCGCCTCGAGCGGCACGCCCCACGCCTCGGCGGCCGCCCGCTTGAGCATCTCGCGCGCCGCCGCGCCGGCGCGCCGCCACATCTGGATGTGGTCGCGGACGCCCCGACTGCCGCCGTAGGACTGCCGGCCCGTCACCGGGTTCGCGTAGCGGCGCGGGTCGGCGGGCGCCTGCTCGACGCGGATCGAGCCCCAGTCGGCGTCGAGCTCGTCGGCGATGATCATCGCCGTCGTCGTGAGGGCGCCCTGCCCCATCTCGGGCACCGAGTTGGTGATGGTCACGAGGCCGTCGCGGTCGATGCGCAGCCACTGGCTCGGGGCGAACACGCCGGCGCCCTGGGCCCGCGCCGTTCTCCCTGGCAGCCGGAAGCCGACCGCGAGCCCGGCGCCGGCCGCGAGGCCGCCCCCGAGGAGCGCCCGGCGGCTCACCCGCACCGTCATCGCGCGCGTCCCCGGGCGAGCGCCGCGGCACGGTGGATCGCGGCCCGGATCCTCTGGTAGGTCCCGCAGCGGCAGAGATTGCCGCCCATCGCGTCGTCGATGTCCGCGTCCGTCGGGGCCGGCGTGCGCGCGAGCAGCGCCGCGGCCGACAGGATCTGGCCGGACTGGCAGTAGCCGCACTGCGGGACGTCGAGCTCGATCCACGCGCGCTGCACCGGATGGTCGGTGCGCGCGGACAGCCCCTCGATCGTCGTCACGCGGCGTCCCACCGCCGCGGAGACGGGCGTGACGCACGAGCGGATCGGCTGGCCGTCGAGGTGGACCGTGCAGGCGCCGCAGAGCGCCACGCCGCACCCGTACTTCGTGCCCGTGAGGCGGAGGCGCTCGCGGAGCACCCAGAGGAGCGGCATCTCGGGCGGCGCATCGACCTGCCGGGACTGACCGTTGACGACGAGCGTCAGCACGACCTCACTCCGCGGGCGGCAGCGCGTCGCCGGTGACGTAGGGGGTGACCCGCGGCGGCCGGTGACGGACGCGCAGGCGCGCGACCACCGGCAGGTGATCGGACGCCAGGCGCGAGAGCCGGGTCTGGTGGACGTGGAACTCCTCGCCCTCGAGCTCCACGTCCCAGTAGATCCGGTCGAGCGCGAAGAGCGGGAACATCGCCGGATGCGTGCGCCGCATCCGGCGCATCGGGGACGAGAACTCGCGCCGGAACCCGCGCGTGACGGGGCCGCGGTGCCACTCGTTGAAATCGCCGAGGAGCACCCGCGCGCCGACGAGGCGCTCGGAGGCGCGGATGAAGCGGCCGAGCAGCTGGACCTGCTGGCGGCGCTCCCCGAGCCCGAGCCCGAGGTGGCAGTTGAAGACGTGGAGCGGCGTGCCCTTCACGTCGAGGTCCACCCGGAGACACCCCCGCGGCTCGCGCGCGCCCCGCGAGAGGTCGAAGCGTTCCGAGCCCAGCACCGGGAGGCGCGTCAGCACGGCGTTCCCGTACGTGCCCGTGCCGTGCGCGCGCGTCTCGCCCATCACGACCGTCATGCCAAGCTTCGCCGCGACGTACGCCGCCTGGTCGGCGGGCGCGACGCCGTTCTCCCGGATCACCTCCTGCAGGCCGATCACGTCCGGCCCCATCTCGGCAATGACGTCGGAGATGCGGTCGAGATCCAGCCGCCGGTCGAGCCCGACGCCGCGATGGATGTTGTAGCTCGCCAGCGTGAGCGGGATCACGCCGGCGCGCCGCCCTGGTAGCGCACGAACAGCGGGTAGAGCTCGATGGGATGAGTGATCGCCGACGGCATGTGGGCACCCGGGGGACCGATCAGGAACGCGTGCAGCTCCTCGACCGCGGGACCGGCGTGCGCGCCCACCTCGTCGACGTACGACACGTGCCCCTCGGGGGCGTCGGTCCCGTAGATGACGAGGTCGCCCGCGCTCGGCATCGCCATGAGGTCGCGCACCCCCTCGACCACGCGCGGGAGGTCGTCGCGCGCGGCGAACGGGCCGCGCCCCAGCTCGTCGAGGCGATAGGGCTTTCCGCGCCAGAAGCAGAGCGGCCCCGCCGCGGACCGCACGAGCACGAGCCCGACGCCGCGGCTCCGGGAGAGCGCCTCGAGCAGGCCCGGGAAACGTCCCGCGATGGCGTCGAACGGCACGGGCGCCGGCGCGTCGACGAAGTACACGAAGGCGTTCGGCCCCGCGGCGATGACGCGGATGCCGTCGTGCTCGCGCACGCCCCGCATGCCGCCGAGCACCGCCGGGAAGTCGCGCTCCAGGTAGTTGACGAAGCGCTGGAACATGCCCGGCGCCCGGCGCGTGCCGACCGTGCGCAGCGCGGTCGCCCAGCCCTGCGTCCCCTGCGTGGCCCCGGCGGCGGGCGCCGGCGCGTCGAAGAACTCCTCGAAGAGCGCGTCCTCGAGCCGCCGGCCCCGGCCCAGCCGCCGGTAGGGTGTGCACGCCGCCTGCCCGTGATCGGAGAGCACGAAGAGATCGTAGCGGTGCTCGGGCACGCGTCGCAGGACGTTCCACAGCTGGCGGATCGAGGCGTCGACCCGTCGGAGCGCGCGGAGCGCCCGGCGGTGGCGCGGACCGTAGGCGTGCGCGAACACGTCGTAATCCAGGTAGTTGACGTAGATCGCGGGCACGCCCGCGTAGAGGTCGCGCGAGACGGCGAGCGTGAAGAGCTGGCGCAGCCATACCGAGATCGCGATCTTGATGGCGAGCCAGCGCCAGCCGCGCTCGCTCTCGCCGACCGGGTCGGCGAGGAGCCGCAGCAGCGCGCGTACGACCTCGAGCGCCGAGAGCACACCCGCCTTCACCACGACCCAGCCGACCACGATGAATTTCGAGAGCAGGCGGAGCAGCCCCGCGCCGCTGGGCCGCCACATCATCGCGAACGTGAGCAGGTTGTTCGCCGCTCCGCCCGTGAAGACGCACCCATAGGCGCTCCCGCCCTCGAGGATGCCGAGGCGGCCGTCCGCCTGCGAGCGCTCGACGAGCGCGGCGTCGCCGCCGCGCGGGAAGTACACGTCGGCCGCGCGGCGCTTGTCGCGGTAGTGGAAGCCCGGGATGTCGGGACGCACCCCGTACATCGCCGCCATCTGGAAGGCCGCGGTCGAGCTGGGCAACCCGACGCAGAGTGGGACGAGCCGGAAGCCGCGCTGTCCGAGGAGCCGGCGCAGGAACGGCGCCCGGCCGCTCGCCATCGCCTCCTCGAGCACGGCGCGGGAGAGGCCGTCGATCTGGACCACCAGCAGACGTCGCCGCTCGGCCGCGGGCGCGCGGCCGAGCCGCACCCGGCGGACGAGACGGTCGAGCACACTCTGCAGGCGCAGGACGAGGTCGTCGAGAGGCATCGTCCTCTTTATTGTAGTATCGAATCGCCGATGAGCCACCCGACGCTCGACGCCGTCCGGACCTTCGTCGAGACCGAGGTGCGCCCGGCCGCCTCCGCGCTCGAGCACGCCGATCGCTACCCCGAGGCGCTGGTGGCCCGCATGCGCGCGCTCGGCCTGTTCGGCGCGCTGCTGCCGCACGAGTACGGCGGCCTCGGCCTGGACGTGACGACGTACGCGCGGATCGTCGAGGAGCTGAGCCGCGGCTTCATGTCGCTCGCCGGCGTGATCAACAGCCACACGATGATGACCCTCATCGTGCTCCAGCACGGCACCGAGGAGCAGAAGCGGCGCTTCCTGCCGCGCTTCGCGAGCGGCGAGACCCGCGGCGGGCTCTGTCTCACCGAGCCCCACGCCGGCTCCGACGTCCAGGCGATCCGCACCGCCGCCCGCCGCGTGGGCGACCGCTACGTGCTCGACGGCACCAAGATGTTCATCACGAACGGCCGGGAGGGCAACGCGTTCGCCGTGCTCGCGGTGACCGACCCCCGCGCCGAGCCCCGCCACCGCGGGATGTCCTGCTTCATCGTGGAGAAGGGCCATCCCGGCTTCCGCGTCATGAAGTCCATGCAGAAGCTCGGCTACAAGGGCGTGGACACGGTCGAGCTCGTGTTCGACGGCGTCCCCGTCCCCGCCGCGGACCTGGTCGGCGGCGTCGAGGGGCGGGGCTTCGGCCAGGTGATGCGGGGCCTCGAGGCGGGACGCATCAACATCGCGGCCCGCTGTGTCGGCGTCGCGCAGGCCGCGCTCGACGCGAGCCTCGCGCGTCCGGCGCGCGGCGAGCCGACGCCGCTCGCCGGCATGGCGACGCGCGTGCACGCCGCCCGGCTGCTCACCTACTGGGCCGCGGACATGAAGGATCGCGGCGAGCGGTGCGACCTCGAGGCCGGGATGGCCAAGCTCTTCGCCTCGGAAGCGGCGCACGCGGTCGCGCTCGCCGCGCTCCGCTGGCACGGCGCCGCCGGCGCCTCCACGGCGCTGGAGGTCGAGCGCCACTATCGCGACACCCCGCTCATGATCATCGGCGAGGGCACCAACGAGATCCAGCGCACGATCATCGCGCGGAGCCTCGTGGCGCGGTACGGCGAGAGCCTCGGCGCCCTCACCTCCCGAGAGGGCGAGCCCGAGGAGCGGCGCCAGATGGTGCTCGCCGTGCGCCAGCTCGTGGACAAGGCGGTCCTGCCGACTGCGGGCGACCTCGACGCCGCCGGCCGCTACCCCGCCGAGCTGTTGCGCGACCTCGCCGACCTCGGCGTCCTCGGCGCCACGATCCCGCCCGCGTGGGGCGGCCTCGGCCTGGACGCGCGGACGTGGACGACGATGCTGGAGGAGCTGGCCCGCGGGTCGGCGACCCTCGGCGCGCTCGTCGCCGGCCACCTCGCCGTCTGCGACGCCGTCGCCCGCTTCGGGACCCGGGCGCAGCGCGAGCGGCTCCTGCCGCGCCTGAGCCGCGGCGACGACGTGGCCGGCCTCGCGCTCTCGGGGCACGCCCTGAACGCGGCCGCCGGCCTCCTGCTCGTCCGGGACGACGGCGCCGCCGATCGCGCGGTGTTCCTCGTCGCTCACGACGCGCCGGGCATCGCCCTGACCCCGGCGCCGCCCCAGCTCGGGCTCCGCGGTCTCGCGCCGGCGCGGCTCCGGCTCGCGCCCGACCGGCTGCCCGCGGACGCGCGCTTGGCCGAGCCCGCGCTGGCCGCGCTCGACCAGGCCCGGCTGGGCTTCGCAGCGGTGACCGTCGGCCTCGCGCAGGCGGCCTCCGAGGCGGCGCTCAGGTACTCGCAGCAGCGCACGACGTTCGGCAAGCCGCTCTG
Source organism: Candidatus Rokubacteria bacterium RIFCSPLOWO2_02_FULL_72_37 (assembly GCA_001790315.1). Classification (GTDB taxonomy): domain Bacteria; phylum Methylomirabilota; class Methylomirabilia; order Rokubacteriales; family CSP1-6; genus GWA2-73-35. The sequence goes on from MGCE01000028.1 coordinate 6,893, forward strand.
GCAGCACCAGGCCGTGCAGCTCAAGCTCGCCGACATGGCGACCGCGATCACCGCGGCGCGCCTGCTCCTCCAGGACGCCGCGGAGAGCGGGCGGCTCGAGGCGATCCTGATGGCGCGGGTCTGCGCCGCCGAGGTCGCCGTCGACGTCACCCTCGAGGCCATGCGGATCCACGGGGGTTACGGCTACATCGCCGAGTTCCCGATCGAACGCTACTACCGCGACGCCGCCCAGCTCCTGGTGGCGCCGATCGAGGTCGAGCAGGATCGCATCGCGCTGGGCCGGCTCGTTGCCGGCGCCGGGCGGGCCGCGCCTCCCCCGCTCGCTGATCGTGCGTCCGGGCCAGTGCGTGATCGTCTCGGGCGCGGAAGCGCCCCGACGCCAACGTGATGCCGACCGACGCGCCCCGCGGCCCGCTCGCCGGCCTCCGCGTCGTCGCCGTCTCCCAGTTCGGCGCCGGCCCGTTCGGCACGCAGCTCCTCGCCGATCTCGGCGCCGAGGTGATCAAGCTCGAGGATCCGGCCGTCGGCGGCGACGTCTCGCGCTCCGTGGGCCCGTGGACGACCGACAGCGACTCGCTCTACTTCCAGTCGTTCAATCGCGGCAAAAAATCGCTCGCGCTCGACCTGCGCCACCCCGAGGCGCGCGGCGTCCTGCACGACCTGGTCGGCGTTTCGCACGCGGTCTACAACAACCTCCGCGGCGATCTGCCGGCGAAGCTCGGTCTCACCTACGCGACGCTCGGTACCGTGAACCCGGCGATCGTCTGCTGCTCGCTCTCGGGCTTCGGCGCGACGGGGCCGCGGGCGTCCGAGCCGGCGTACGACTATCTGATCCAGGGCTACGCGGGCTACATGGCCGTCACCGGCGAGCCCGGCGGCCCCCCGGAGAAGTGCGGCGTCTCGGTGATCGACTTCGCGGGCGGCTACGCCTCGATGGCCGCGCTCCTGGCCGGACTCTGGGACGCCCAGCGCAGCGGCGTCGGCCGCGATCTGGACGTCTCGCTGCTCGACACCGCGGTGAGCATGCTCTCCTACTTCGCGATCTGGACGCTCAATCGCGACTGGCAGCCGGCGCGCGTCGCCGACTCCGGCCACCAGGCGCTCGTCCCCGCGCAGAACTTCCCCACGAAGGACGGCTGGATCGTCGTCTTCTGCAACAAGCCGAAGTTCTGGGAGGCGCTGGTCGACGCGCTCGGACTGCCCGAGCTGGCGCACGACGCGCGCTTCGCGACGTTTGCCGACAGGCTCGCGCACAAGGACGCGTTGATCCCTCTCTTGAAGGCGCGCTTCACCGAGCGCACGAGCGCCGAGTGGCTCGGGCGTCTGCGCGGCCGCGTGCCGTGCGCGCCGGTCAACACCGTCGCGGAGGCGCTGACCGACGAGCAGGTGCTCGCGCGCGACATGATCGTCGAGGTCGAGCATCCCGAGCTGGGCAGGCTGCGCGAGGTCGCCTCTCCCGTGAAGACCGCGGGCGCGGTCACCCGGCCCGCGCCCGCCCCCCGGCTCGGCGAGCACACCGACGCGATCCTCGGCGATCTCCTGGGGTACACTCCGGGTCGGATCGCGGCCCTGCGGGCCGCGGGCGTCTTCGGCGCAGCCCACACCGTGAACAAGGAGGTCGCGTCATGAGGCTCTTCGTTCGAGTCGTCGCACTCCTGCTCCTCACCGTCGCGCTCACCGCTCCCGGCGCCGACGCCTGGACGCGCAGCCCCGCCGTCACGTTCGCCACGCTGCCCGCCGGCGTGACGAACCCCGAGGGCATCACCGCGGACGCGGCGGGCAATCTCTACGTGACGACGTTCGCCGTGGGCGGCACGTCGAGCGGCACGGGGCAGCTCTTCGTGTTCAGCCCGAGCGGCCAGCTCCTGCGTCAGGTGAACGTGGCCGGCTCGTCGGTGCTCCTGCTCGACCTCGCCTTCCACCCGACCACCGGCGAGCTCCTGGTCATCGACTTCGGGCTCCAGCAGGTGCTCCGGGTGGATCCCGTCACGGGCGCCTCGTCCGTCTTCACGACGATCCCCGGCGGCGCCGCGGCCGGGCCGAACGTCCTCACCTTCGACGGCGCCGGCAACGTCTACGTCTCCGACTCGTTCCAGGGAACGATCTGGCGGACGGACGCGGCCGGCGGCGCGCCGGTGGCGTGGGTCGCGGATCCCCTGCTCACGACCACGGGCGTGCCGCCCTTCGGCGCCAACGGTCTCGCGTTCAACCGGGCGGGCACCGCGCTCTTCGTCGCCAACACCGGCAACGACACGGTGGTCAAGATCCCGGTGAGCGGCGGCGTGGCGGGCCTCCCGGAGGTCTTCGTCAACAGCATCAACGGCGCCGACGGGCTGATCGTCGACGACGACGACAACATCTGGGTCGCCGCGAACCAGGCCGACGAGATCGTCGTCCTCGACCCGACCGGGCGGGTGATCGCGAAGCTCGGCGACTTCGGCGGGATCGATCCGCACGGCTCCCCGGTGGGCCTGCTGTTCCCCGCGAGCCTGGTCCGCAGGGGCAACTTCGTCTACGTGACGAACCTCGCGCTCGATCTCAGGCTCTTCGGGCTGCCGCAGCCCGTCGACGCCCAGTGGGCGGCGCAGGTGACGGCGCACACGATCGCGCGGATCCAGGCGCGGATCCCCAAGGCGCAGGGGCTCCCGTGATCTAGACTGGGGCCATGGCCGAGCAGGTCCTGCCGCAGGCCGAGACGGAGGAGGTCGTCCAGGGCGCGGTCGGTCCTCCCTGGATGACCATCCTCCACAACTGCGAGTGTCACACCTTCGAGCAGGTCGTCCGCCAGCTGCAGAAGGCGATCGGCTGCAGCGAGGCCGAGGGCTGGGAGATCGCCTGGCGGGTGCACAACACCGGCAAGGCGGTCGTGAAGGTCGGGCCCGAGGGCGAGTGCGTGCGCGTCGGCAACATCCTGGCGGCGATCGGCCTCGTCGTCACGGTCGTCCAGTCGTAGCGGCCGCGATCGCCTCCTGCAGCGTCTCCCGCAGATCGAACTCCCCGCGACCGTACTTCGCGTCGAGCGCCCGCTCGCCGAGCATCCGCGCGATCGTGTCACGCATGTCGCCCGCGCACCGGTTCCAGTCACGGGTCGTGATCGCCTCGATCAGTCCTGCGACTACCTGCGCCCTGGGCTCGGGGTGCTTGCGGAGCTGCTCCGCCGCCGCGTTCGCCCGCTCGAAGTCGGGGTCGCCGAGATCGCGGATCAGCGCCGCCGCCCGGCTCGCGTCGTCCTGGGCGTGGCCGGGGGCCGCGAGGAGGCCGGCCGCGACCGCGACGGCCACGCCGACGAGCCGGCGGGCCGCGCGCGCTACATCACGGGGCCGATGATCCACGGCGCGAACTCCTCTTCGCCGACCCCCGAGAGCTCGCTCTTCGTGCGCTTGCCCGAGGCCACGGCGACGATCTCCTCGAAGATCTGCCGGCCCACGGTCGCGAGCGGCGTGCCCTCGAGGATCACGCCGCAGTTGATGTCCATGTCCTCCTCCATGTGACGGTACACGAGCGAGTTGGTCGCCAGCTTGATGGAGGGCACGGGCTTGCAGCCGAAGACCGACCCGCGGCCGGTCGTGAAGCAGATGAGATTGCAGCCGCCGGCGACGAGGCCCGTGATGGAGACCGGGTCGTGGCCGGGCGTGTCCATGAAGACGAAGCCCCGGGTCGTGATGGGCTCGCCGTAGAGGAAGACGTCCCTCAGCGGCGTCGTGCCGCCCTTGGCGACACCGCCCAGCGACTTCTCGAACACCGTGGTGAGGCCGCCGGCCTTGTTGCCGGGCGCGGGATTGTTGTCCATCGCCTCGATGCCGCGGCAGTACCACTCCCACCACGCGTAGCGGTCGAGGAGCTTCTTGGCGACGCCCTCGTTGATCGCGCGGCGGATCAGCAGGTGCTCGGCGCCGTAGATCTCCGGGGTCTCGGCGAGCACGCCCGTGCCGCCGTAGCGCACCAGCTCGTCCACCGCCCAGCCGAGCGCCGGGTTCGCCGTCATGCCGGAGTTGGCGTCCGAGCCGCCGCAGTTCGTGGCGAGGACCAGCTCGGAGACCGGCTGCGTGCTCCGCCGGGCCGCGGCGGCCTGCGGGAGCAGCTTCGCCACCTCCGCGGCGGCGCGCTCGACGGTCTTCCGGATGCCGCCCGCCTCCTGGATATTGACGAGGAACGGCCGGCGCTCGGGGTGCCCGGGCGCGGCCATGCGCTGCCGCTCGACCATCACCGCCGCCTGGTTCACCTCGCAGCCGAGCCCGATCAGGATGTACGCGGCGACGTTCGGGTGCTTGGCGTAGCCGGCGAGCACGCGCTGGAGCGCCAGGTGATCCTCGCCGAAGAGCTTCGTGCCGCAGCCCGACTTGTGGGTGATCGCGATGACGCCGTCCACGCTCGGGAAGTCGCGCTGGACGTCGCGGAACCGGTCCCTGACGAACTGGCTCACGCTCGCCGAGCAGTTGACGCCCGAGATGATCGCGACGTAGTTGCGCGTGCCGACGCGCCCGTCCTCGCGCTTGTAGCCGTCGAAGTGGCGCATCGCGGCCGGCGGGTAGGAGTCCACGGGCCGCACGTCCACGCCCACCTCGTAGCGCTCGGCGCCGAGCGCGCCGATGCCGA
>MGCE01000029.1 GCA_001790315.1 Candidatus Rokubacteria bacterium RIFCSPLOWO2_02_FULL_72_37
GATCGGGTTCATGATCATCGCGCAGCTGATCATCTTCCTGCTCGGCTGGCCGCTCGAGTGGACCGAGATCATCGTGATCTTCGTCCCGATCTTCATTCCGCTGCTGAGCCACTTCCAGGTCGACCCGATCCTGTTCGGCACCATGGTCGCGGTGAACCTCCAGGCGGCGTTCCTGTCGCCGCCGGTGGCCATGTCGGCGTTCTATCTGAAGGGCGTGTCGCCGAAGCACGTGACGCTGAACCAGATCTTCGCCGGCATGATGCCCTACATGCTGATCGTCATGCTGTGCCTCGTGTTCATGTACGTCTGGCCGGGCATGACGCTGTGGCTGCCGGAGTTCCTCTACGGCGGCTGAGCCGGCGAACCTCCACGCGCTCTCGGCGTCGGACGCGGCGCGCCTGATCCGCGACGGCGCCATCAGCTCGGAGCAGCTCGTCGAGGCGTGCCTGGCGCGCGTGCGAGAGGTCGACGGCCAGGTCCAGGCGTGGGCCTTCCTCGACGCCGATCACGCGCTCGCCCAGGCGCGGGCCGCCGACGAGTTCCGGCTCTCCGGCCGCCCCGTGGGGCCACTCCACGGCGTGCCGATCGGCATCAAGGACATCATCGACACCGCCGACATGCCGACCGAGAACGGCTCGGCGCTCCACGCGGGCCGCACGCCGTCTCGCGACGCCACGGTGGTCGCGTGGCTGCGCGCCGCGGGCGCGGTGATCCTGGGCAAGACCGTCACGACCGAGCTCGCCACCTACGCCCCCGGCAAGACGCGGAACCCGCACAACGCCGAGCACACGCCGGGCGGCTCCTCGAGCGGCTCGGCCGCCGCCGTCGCCGCCGGCATGGTGCCGCTCGCGGTCGGCAGCCAGACGAACGGCTCGACCATCCGCCCCGCGTCGTTCTGCGGCGTCTACGGCTTCAAGCCGACGCACGGCTCGATCCCGCGTCACCGGATGCTCGCGCTTTCCCGGACGCTGGATCACGTCGGGCTGTTCGCCCGGAGCATCGAGGATCTCGCGCTCCTGGCGGAGCAGCTCGTGGGCTGGGACGAGCGGGACCCCGACACGCGGCCCCGCGCGCGCGTCCCCTTCGCCGCGGTGGCGGCCGAGGAGCCGCCGCTCCCTCCCGTGTTCGCGTTCGTCAAGACGCCCCACTGGGAGCACGCGGAGGCGGAGACGCGGGAGGCCTTCGCGGAGCTGGTCGAGCATCTGGGCGACCGGGTCGAGGAGCTCGAGCTGTTCCCGTCGGCGACCGAGGCGTGGGCGTGGCACCGGACGATCATGGAAGCGGAGATGGCGGCGAGCCTCGAGCGGGAATGGCGGACGGGTCGCGACCGCCTGTCCGAGTCGCTCCGCGCGCAGCTCGAGCGCGGGCGGGCGGTGCGGGCGGTCGACTACCAGCACGCGCTCGCGCGCATCCGCCCGGTCCACGAGAGCTTCCAGGAGCTGTTCGAGCAGCGCTATGACACGATCCTGACGCCCGCCGCCCCCGGCACCGCCCCGAAGGGCCTCACCTCGACCGGGGACCCGGGGTTCTGCACGCTCTGGACCCTGTGCGGGATGCCCGCGGTGAGCCTGCCCCTCATGCACGGCGCCAGCGGCCTGCCGCTCGGCGTGCAGCTCGTCGGGCCGCGCGACGGCGACGCGCGCCTGCTGCGCACTGCGCGCTGGCTCGTGGCCCGGGTCGCCGGCGACCCCGACGCGCGAGCCTGAGCCGCCGTCCCGGGCGGCGTATCCATCTCGCGTCTTTTCGGCCGCCACCGGCCGGCGTAGGCTCCGGACCGTGAGGCGCCGGCATGGCGGACGGGTATACTGACGGCGGAGGTGCGGGATGGCGGTCCGGGTCGAGCGCGCCCGGCGGCTCTTCACGATCGAGGAGTACGAGCGGATGGTGGAGACGGGCATCCTCAAGCGCGACGACCGCGTCGAGCTGATCGAGGGCGAGATCGTCGAGATGAGCCCGATCGGCGACCCTCACGCCGCGTACGTCACGAACCTCACCCACATCCTCGTGAGCCGCGTGGGCGACCGTGCGCGTGTCCGCGTCCAGGGACCCGTGCGCGTGCCGCCGCGCTCGAAGCCCCAGCCGGACCTGGCGGTCCTCCGCCCGCGCTCCTACGTCCGCGCGGGAGCCACCAGCGACGACGTCCTCCTCGTCGTCGAGGTCGCCGACACGTCGCTCGAGTACGACCGCACGGTCAAGCTGCGGCTCTACGCGCGGGCCGGGATCGCCGAGCACTGGGTGGTCGACGCGAACGCCGAGGCGCTCGACCGGTACCGCGAGCCGTCGGGCGACGGGTATCGCGAGCACCGGCGCGCCGTCCGGGGCGAGACAGTCGGGCCGCTCGCGTTTCCCGACGCGGCGATCGCCGTCGACGCGATCTTCGCCTGACGCGGTGTCGGGATCCGCGGTAGACTGGCGCCGGAACAGGCAACCGACGTCGACCCGCCGGACGTCGAGAGGAGGAGGGCCATGCCTCTCTACGAGTTCTACTGCGAGAAGTGCCGGAAGGAAGTCTCGATGACCCTGACCATCAGCGAGCGCGAGAAGGGCAAGGTGGCGTGCCCCACCTGCGGCGGCCGCGAGCTGCGCCCTCTCGTGGGCACCTTCTTCGCGAAGACCTCGCGGAAGTCCTGAAAGGAGACCAGCGTGAAACTCGCCGGGAAACGGATCGCGATCCTCGCCGAGAACATGTACCAGGAGATGGAGCTCTGGGTGCCGTACTACCGCCTGAAGGAGGAGGGCGCCGAGGTGAAGGTCGTCGGCGCCGCCGGCGCCAAGTCATACGCGTCGAAGCACGGCTATCCGGTCAACGTCGACGTGCAGGCCGACCAGGTCAAGGCCGTCGAGTTCGACGCCGTGATCGTGCCGGGCGGTTACGCGCCCGACGTGATGCGGCGGCATCCCGCGATGGTGGCGCTGGTCCGCGAGGCCGCACAGCAGGGGAAGGTCGTCGCCGCCATCTGCCACGCGGGCTGGATGCTCGTGTCGGCCGGCATCCTCAAGGGCCGGAAGGCGACCTCGTTCTTCTCCATCAAGGACGATCTGGTCGCGGCCGGCGCCGACTGGGTGGACGCCGAGGTCGTCGTCGACGGCAACCTGATCACCTCGCGCCGGCCGGACGACCTGCCGGCCTTCTGTCGCGCGATCGTCGCCGCCCTCTCGAAGGCCTGAGAACATGGGGGGCCTCGACGGGCCCCCCTGTACCAAGTCCCCCGTGCCCGGGCGGTCATGACTCGGCCGTCTGCTAAGATGGCCGGGTCATGATCGTCCTCGGCGTCAGCGAGACCCACTGCGCCACCGCGGCCGTCCTGCGCGACGGCGCGATCGTCGGCTGCGCGTCGGAAGAGCGCTTCTCGCGGTTGAAGAACGACGCTGGCTACCCGCGGCGCGCGATCGACGCCCTCCTGCGGGAGCTCCGCCTCGCGCCCGCCGCGATCGACCACGTCGTCCTGGCCGGCACCCGCATCCCGTCCTACGACTGGATGAACCGGGTGATGCGCGACGAGGCGTACGTGCGCCAGTACTACGGTGTGCGTCTCGAGGCGCCCCGGCGCGGGCTCGCGGGCCGCGCCCGCAAGCTCGGCGCGCGGCTCGGCCTGCTGGACCCGGCGCCGGGCAAGGCCCTGCTCGGCGACGCCGAGCGGCGCGCGCTCGTCACGGCGCACCTCGGGCTCGAGCCCGGACGCGTCGCGATCGTCGACCACCACGCCTGCCACGCCGCGGCCGCCTACCTCGGCGCGCCGTTCGGTGGTGCGCCCGCGCTCGTGCTGACCAACGACAACTCGGGCGACGGCCTCTGCGCCACGGTCTCGACGGCCCATGGCGTCGCGCTCGAGCGCCACGAGGCGACACGGAGCGGCCCCGGCTCGCTCGGCTCCTTCTACACGCTCGTCACGCTGCTGCTCGGCATGAAGCCCGGCGAGCACGAGTACAAGGTGATGGGGCTCGCGCCCTACGCGCCGGCGCGGCAGGCCGAGCGCGCGCTCGCGGCGCTGCGGGGCGTCTTCGACTTCGCCGAGGCGCGCCCCTGCCGCTTCGAGTGGAAGCGGCGCGGGCCGCTCTACCGGGCGCTGCTCGACGCCACGCTCGGCCTGCGCTTCGACGCGATCGCCGGCGGCGCTCAGCGGCTCCTCGAAGAGGCGCTGCTCGCGTGGGCGCGGTGCGCGCAGGCGCGGCACGGCGGCGAGCGCCTGGCGCTGGGCGGCGGCGTCTTCATGAACGTGAAGGCGAACATGCTGCTCGCGGACCAGGAGTGGGTGCGGGATCTCTTCGTCTTCCCGTCGTGCGGCGACGAGTCCAATGCCGTTGGCGCCGCCTACCTCGGCTACCTCGACGTCTGCGCGCGCCGGGGGACGGCGCCCGCGCCCGCGCCGTTCGGGCCGGCGTACCTCGGGCCGGCGCTCGGCGATGCCGACGCCGAGGCCGTGATCCGGGGGCGCGACCTCGCCGCGCGGTACCGCGTGAGCGAGCACGAGCGGATCGAGGCGCGGATCGCGGAGCTGCTGGTCGCGGACGGCGTCGTGGCCCGGTGCACGGGCCGGATGGAGTTCGGCGCGCGCGCGCTCGGCAACCGGTCGATCCTGGCCCACCCCTCCGACCACCGCGTCGTCGGGCTCATCAACCGGATGATCAAGAACCGCGACTTCTGGATGCCGTTCGCGCCGAGCGTGCTCCGCGAGCGCGAGGCCGACTACCTCGTGAACCCGAAGGGGCTCGCCTCACCGTACATGATGCTCGCGTTCCCGACGAACCCGAAGCGGCGCGACGAGATCGTGGCGGCCCTGCATCCCCAGGACGGGACCGCGCGCGCCCACATCGTGGAGGAGGCGTGGAACCCCGCCTACCACCGCGTGCTCCGCGAGTTCGAGACGCGTACCGGCGTCGGCGCGGTGCTCAACACCTCGTTCAACCTGCACGGCGAGCCGCTCGTCTGCTCGGCGGAGGACGCGGTGGACACCTTCGAGCGCTCGGGGCTCCCGCACCTGGCGCTCGGGCGGTTCGTCATCTCGAAGAGGTAGCGCCCGCGACGTCGCCGCGGGCCGGCCGCCGGCGCGTCGTGCGCAGCCAGCGCTGCGCGCCGTCCATGTAGAGGTAGAGCACGGGCGTGATGTAGAGCGTCAGGAGCTGCGACACGAGCAGGCCGCCCACCACCGCCAGGCCGAGCGAGCGCCGGGCGTCGGCGCCAGCGCCGATGCCGAGCGCGATCGGCAGGGTGCCGAGGAGCGCGGCCATCGTCGTCATCATGATCGGGCGGAACCGGAGGACACAGCCGCGGTAGATCGCCTGGGCGGGCGTGGCGCCCGTGCGCTCGGCCTCGAGCGCGAAGTCGATCTGCATGATCGCGTTCTTCTTCACGATGCCCACCAGCATGACGATCCCGACGAAGCCGTAGAGGTTGAGCTCCATCCCGAAGAGCATGAGCGTGAGCAGCGCCCCGGCTCCGGCCGCCGGCAACCCCGAGAGGATCGTGAGCGGGTGGACGAAGCTCTCGTAGAGGATGCCGAGCACCAGGTAGATCACGACGATCGTCACGACCAGCAGCAACCCCTGGCCGCCGAGCGATTCCTGGAACGCCTGCGCGGTGCCCTGGAAGCGGAGGGCGAGGGTCGGCGGCAGGCGCAGCTCGCGCTTGAGCTGCTCGATCTCGCCGACCGCCTGGCTGAGCGACACGCCCGGCCTGGGGTTGAAGGAGATCGTCACCGAGGGGAGCTGTCCGAGGTGCGTGATCGTGAGCGGGCCGAGCCCCGGCCGGAGCCGCGCGACCGCGCCCAGGGGCACGAGGCGGCCGGACGAGGACCGGACGTGGAGGCGGCCGAGCTCGGAGGGATCGCGCTGGTACTCCGGGAGCAGCTCCATGATGACCCAGTACTGGTTCGCCGGGGTGTAGATCGTCGAGACCTGGCGCGCGCCGTACGCGTCGCCGAGGGCGCGCTCGATCTGCTCGGCCGTGACGCCGAGCGCCGAGGCCCGGTCGCGGTCGATGTCGACGATGATCTGCGGGCTCGCGATCTGCAGATCGGTGTTCACGTCCTGGAGGCCGGACAGGCCGCGGATCCGCTCGTGGAGGATCGGCGCCCAGTGGTAGAGCTCCTGGAGGTCCGTGTCCTGCAGCGTGAGCTGGTAGAGGGCTTTGGTGAGCTGGCCGCCGATCCGGATGAGCGGCAGGTTCTGCGGGTAGACGCGGATCCCCGGGACGGTCTGGAGCTTCGGACGCAGCTCCTCGATGACCCGGTCCACGGGCGGGCGCTCGCCGTGCGGCTTCAGGCGGATGAACAGGCGGCCCGTGTTCGGGACGATGTTGATGCCGCTCGCGCCGATCGCCGAGAAGAACTGCTCGACGTGCGGGTTCGCGCGGACGATCGCGTTCACGGCGAGCTGGTGCTCCATCATCGCGTCGAACGAGACGTCCTGGGCGGCCTCGGTGAAGGCGAAGATCTGCCCCGTGTCCTCGGTCGGGATGAACCCCTTGGGGATGATCCAGAAGAGGTAGGCGGTCAGGACGAGGGTGAGGCCGAGCATGGCCATCGTGACGCGGCGGTGGCGCAGGACCCACCGGAGCGTCCAGTCGTAGGTGCGCAGCATGCCGTCGAAGACACGCTCGGAGAGCGTGTAGAGACGCCCGTGCGCCTCGCCGGGCGGGCGGAGGAACCGGCTGCAGAGCATCGGCGTGAGCGTCAGGGAGACGAGCCCCGAGACCAGGACCGCGGCGGTGATCGTGACCGCGAACTCGTGGAGCAGCCGGCCGACCACGCCGCCCATGAACAGGACCGGGATGAACACGGCCGCCAGCGACAGCGTCATCGAGAGGATCGTGAAGCCGATCTCGCGCGCGCCCTTGAGCGCCGCCTCGAGCCGGCTCTCGCCCGCCTCCATGTGGCGGACGATGTTCTCGAGCATCACGACGGCGTCGTCCACGACGAAGCCGACGCACAGGGTCAGCGCCATCAGGGAGAGGATGTCGATCGAGTAGCCGAACAGGTACATGACCGTGAACGTGCCGATGATCGACAGCGGCAGCGCCAGGCTCGGGATGAGCGTCGCGGAGAGGTTGCGCAGGAACAGGAAGATGACCAGGACGACCAGCGCGATGGCCAGCATGAGGGTGAACTGCACGTCGCGCACCGACTCGCGGATCGCCACCGAGCGGTCGTACAGGACCGCCAGCTTCACCGCGGGCGGGAGCTGCGCGCGGAACTGGGGCAGGAGCGCCCGGATCGAGTCCACGACCTGGACCGTGTTGGTGCCCGGCTGCCGCTGGATCGCCAGGACGACCGCGCGCTCGTCGTTGTACCAGCTCGCGACCTTGTCGGTCTGCACGCCGTCGATGACCCGGCCGAGCTGTTCGAGCCGCACGGGCGAGCCGTTGCGGTAAGCGATGACGAGCGGGCGGAACGCCGCGGCGTTCTGGAGCTGTCCGGTCGCCTGGACGCTGAAGGCCTGGTGGGCGCCGTAGAGGGTCCCCGTCGGGCGGTTCACGTTGCCGCGCGCGAGCGCGTCCGCCACCTCGTCGATGCCGATGCCGCGGGCGGCGAGCGCGCGGGGGTCGAGCTGGACGCGGACCGCATACTTCTGGGAGCCGAAGACGGAGACCTGCGCGACGCCGCTGATGGTCGAGATGCGCTGGGCGATGTCCGTCTGCGCGTACTCGTCCACGGTGTAGAGCGGCAGGGTCGTCGAGCTCACCGCCATGTAGAGGATCGGCTGGTCGGCCGGGTTCACCTTCTGGTACGTCGGCGGCGTCGGCATCTCGGGCGGCAGGAGCGGCAGCACCTTCGTGATCGCCGCCTGCACGTCCTGCGCGGCCGCGTCGATGTTGCGCTCGAGGGAGAACTGAACCGTGATCTGCGTGAGCCCGAGCGCGCTCGACGAGGTCATCGAGTCGATGCCCGCGATCGTCGTGAACTGCTTCTCGAGGGGCGTCGCCACGGCGGAGGCCATCGTCTCGGGGCTCGCGCCCGGCAGAGCCGCCGAGACCTGGATCGTCGGGAAGTCCACGTTCGGGAGGTCGCTCACGGGCAGGAGCCGGTAGGCCATCAGCCCGAAGGCCAGGATGGCGGCCATCAGCAGGGTCGTGAGGACCGGCCGCCGGATGAAGAGCTCGGGGCTCATGAGGTCCGCGCGGACTTGATCTCGACCGTGGCACCCGGCGCCAGGCGCAGCTGACCGTCGGTGACGACACGCTCGCCCGCCCGCAATCCCTGCTCGACGGTGGTCTCGGCGCCGAGCCGCGTGCCCACGACGACGCGGCGCGCCTCGACGGTCCGGTCGGCCGTGACGACGTAGACGAAGGGGCCCTGCTGCCCGGCCTGGATCGACTGCGACGGGACCAGGACCGCGGCCCGCGTCGTCAGCGTCAGCGCCACGTCGAGGAACTGGCCCGGCCAGAGCGCGTTGTCGGTGTTCGCGAACGTCGCCTTGAGCTGGATCGTGGCCGTCGCCTGGTCGACGGCGTTGTTCATGAACGTGAGCTCGCCCGTTGCGAGCGTCGCGGGCTGGTTCGGGAGCCGCGCCTCGACCCGGAGCGACCCGGCCGCCCGGAACCGCTTGATGTCGGCGAGGTGCTGCTCGGGGACCGCGAACGAGACGTAGATCGGGTGGATCTGATTGATCACGACCATCGGGGCGTCTTCGTTCGCTTTCACCACGTTGCCGGCCTGCACCAGGAGATTGCCCGTGCGCCCGTCGAGCGGCGCGCGGATCGTCGTGTACCCGAGCTGGAGCCGGGCGCTGTCCACCATGGCCTCGCCCGCGCGCACGACGGCCCGCACGTTGTCCACGGTGGCGGCGGCGGCCGTGATCGCGGCCTTCGCGTTCTCGATCGCGGCCCGGTCGGCCTGCACCGTGGCCTCCATCGCCGCCAGGTTCGTGCGGAGCTGGTCGTACTGTTCGCGCGCGATCAGCTCCCGGTCCATGAGCTCCCGGTACCGCCGCTCCTGGGCCTGGGCGTTCCGGAGCTGCGCGAGGTCACGCTCGAGGTTGGCCTCGGCCTTCCGCACCTCGGCCTGCTGCTGGAGCAGGGCCGCGTCGGCCTGGCGGAGCTGGGCCGTGTCGCGGGCGACGTTCGCGTCGGCCTGACGGAGGGCGGCCTCGAAGGGCCGCGCGTCGATCGTGAAGAGGGGGTCGCCGCGGCGGACGTCCCGGCCCTCGGCGAAGTGGACGCGCACGATCTGGCCGGCGACCTGGGCTTTCACGCTGACGCTCGTGTACGCCTGCGCGTTGCCGACGGCGATGACCTGGATCGGCACGGTC
>MGCE01000030.1:0-2516 GCA_001790315.1 Candidatus Rokubacteria bacterium RIFCSPLOWO2_02_FULL_72_37
CTCGGCGCCGCGCCCGTGCTCGTCGCCGACGACGACGAGCCTGAGCGACACGCCCACCTGCGGCGCCGCGAGGCCGATGCCGATTTCGTCGTACATCGTCTCGACGAGATCCGCGATGATCGCCCGGACCTCTTCGGTGACTTCGCCGACCGGCAGCGCACGCCGCCGCAGGACGGGATCACCGTACTTCCGGATCGTCAGGACCGCCATTCGACCGGGTCGACCTCCACGTCCATGATACCAAGGCGCCGCGAGCCCGGGCCGCGGAAGTCCGCGCGCACCCGTCGGAGGAACTCGGGCAGGTCCGGACCGCCCTTCACGACGACGCGCACGAGGCGGCCCCGCCGATCGGCCGTGGCCGGGTACACGGTGAGCCCGGGGACCTCGCCGAGCGCGGCCGCGAGCCGGTGCCCCTCCGCGGCGGCGCCCCGGACGCTGACGACGGCCAGCCGGCGGAACGGTGGGTAACCCAGCTCGGCGCGGAACTTCAGCTCGTGGCGGTAGAAGGCCGGGAGGTCCTGCCGGGTCAGCGCGTCGAAGACGTAGTGCGTCGGGTTCTGTGACTGCACGATCACCGCGCCGTCCGGGCGCACGCGTTCGGCGGCCGCCCAGAGCAGCGCGAACGTGCGCTCCCCGGCCCGGAAGTCGGGGAGTCGGAGGAGCTGATCGGGGGCGACGAAGCCCGCGAGACCGAGCGTGGCCGGGCCGAAGAGCCGCAGCGCAGCGCGGGTTCCGATGACCACGTCGGCCACCGCCGCGGCCGCCCGCTGCGCCTCGCCGCGAGCGCCCCGCGCCGCATCCGGGTCGTAACGGGCGATGCGCGCGCCCGGAAACCGACGGCGCACGGCGTGCTCGACGCGCTCGGTGCCCCAGCCGAACGGCGACAGCCTCCGGCCGTGGCAGGCGGGGCACGTGTCCGGAAGCGGCCCCGGGCGGGCGCAGAGCCGACAGACGAGCGTGGCGGCCGCGCGCGAGAAGGCGAGGGCGATCCGGCACTCGGCACACCGAACGACATCGCCGCACTCGTCGCAGGCCAGCGACGAGGCGAGGCGGCTCACGCCGAGAAAGACGCGCCGGCCCGCGGCGAGCGCCTCGCGGATCGCCCGCGCAAGGGGCGGCGTGAGCGGTTCGCGCCGCAGGATCCCCCGGGTGTCCGCGAGCGTGACCGTCGGCCACGGGCCGGCCTGCGCCGGCTCGGCCACGATCCGGCCGCTGTCGGCCCGCCACCAGGTCTCGACGCTGGGCGTGGCCGCGGTGAGCGCGAGGGCCACGCCCTCGCGCGCCGCGCGCTCGAGGCAGACGTCGCGCGCGTGGATGCGTGGCGGCCCCGGCGGCTTGTGCGCGGCCTCCTGCTCGTCGAGCACGGCGACCATCGCGCCGGCGCCGAGCGGCGCGAGCAGCGCCGAGCGCGTGCCGGTGGCGAGGCGCACCGCGCCGTCGGCGAGCGCGCGCCACGACGTGGCGCGCTCGACATCGGGCACGCCGGAGTCGAGGCGTGCGACGCGGCCGAGGCGTGCGAGATGCCGGGCCCACCGCGCCGCCGCCTCGACGTCGGGCGCGATGATGAGCGCCGGGCCGCCCGTCCGCTCGATCTGCTCGAGGAGCCGCCGCTCGCGTCCGCCGCCCAACAGCAGCACGGGCTTGCTCCCGGATGCGGCCCGCGGGCCCCGGACGCTCGGGGACCCGCCCGCCCCCGCCGGCACCGGAGGGGGCGGGAGGAGTGCCGCGCAGGTCGAGCCGAGCGGGGAGAGACTCTCCGCCGAGATCCAGCGCGCCAGCTCGAGCCCGCCGGGCGGGAGCACCGGCGCGGGGTCGGCCGGGCGCGCGAGCGGCTTGAGCGCCGCGTCAGCGCCGTCGCGGACCGCGATGATCATGCCCACGCGCGCCGCGCCCCTGAGCGGCGCCCACACGCGCTGGCCGGGTGCGACGCAGAGCCCACCGGGGACGCGGTAGGAGAACGGGTGATCGACGGGCGCGTCGAACGCGACATCCGCGATCATCGAGTGCGGCGCTGGTCGTACTCCCGCCGGGCGAGCTTCAGATCCTCCCAGGCCATGCGCTTGTACTCCTGGCCCGGGTTGCGCAGGAGGAACGCGGGGTGGAAGGTCGGGATCAGGACGGCAGACCCGTAGGGGTGCACGCGGCCGCGCAGCCGGCCGATCGGCTCCTTGGTGCCGAGCAGACTCTGCGTCGCGACGCTGCCGAGCGCGAGAACGACCCTGGGCTGGAGCGCGGCGAGTTGCGCCGTCAGCACGGGCGCGCACGCGGCCAGCTCATCGGCCTCGGGGTTCCTGTTGCCGGGAGGCCGGCACTTGACCGTATTGGTGATGTAGACCTGAGCGCGCGAGAAGCCGACGCCGGGCGCCTCGAGCATCTTCGTGAGGAGCTGGCCAGCGCGCCCGACGAACGGAAGCCCCTGCGCGTCCTCGTCGGCGCCCGGCCCCTCGCCGATCACCACGAACTCGGCGCGCGGATCGCCGGCGCCGAACACGATGGTCGTGCGCCCCTCGCAGAGC
>MGCE01000030.1:2584-34722 GCA_001790315.1 Candidatus Rokubacteria bacterium RIFCSPLOWO2_02_FULL_72_37
TTGAAGCTCGGCCCTCGCACCTCGATCAGGAGTTTGTGAGCCGGCAGGCAGAAGTCGTAAAGGAACGCGGAGACGGGCAAGGCGAACAGGTGCACGTACTCCACGCCGAGCCGGTCGAGGATCGGCTTCAATTCCGCTTCGCCGAAGCCGGTCACACCGCGCCGAGCACCCGCCGTGATCTTCGCCGCAAGTGCAACCCGGCCCCGGTACCGCTCATCCGGCGTCAGGTGCTGGATCTTCGCGAGCCCGGCGGCGACCAGTTCGCGGGTCCGTTGGTTGGCCCTGCGGGCGATCGTCTGAGCGTCTCGCCGCCCGCTCGCGTACTGGGCCTTCATCGCGAGGCGGATCCGTTCTCGCGTTGCCTCGCTGTGCAGGATTCGCTTGTTATTACAGCGCGGGGAGCACGTCCGATACGACCGGCTCTCGTACCGGTCGTACCGGACGAAGTATGTCCGCCCGCAGACCTCACACACGTCCCCGAGCGTCTTGAGGCGATCGCCCGCTCGAATCTCGTCCGCCCGCTTCCATACGCCGTTCACCATGAAGGGGTGCTCCGGGGTGACGGTGACGTGAGTCACCCGACCCGGGCGGTCGCCTGGCCCGATCGAGAGGCGCACCAGGCCGCTTCCCTTGGGCAGCACCTCTTGGGGGCGCACGTAGATCACCTTCCTGAAGCGACCGCGGTGCGTGAGCACCAGATCGCCGATCCCGATGTCCTTGATCGGCGTGAAGCCGTCCGAGGTGTAGATCAGCACCCTCGGACTGATGAAGCACTTCACAGTGTTGCTGATATAGACTTCCTCGCGCGAGAACCCGACGCCCGGCGCCTCGAGCATCTTCGTGAGGAGCTGGCCGGCGCGCCCGACGAACGGAAGCCCCTGCGCGTCCTCGTCGGCGCCCGGCCCTTCGCCGATCACCACGAACTCGGCGCGCGGATCGCCGGCGCCGAACACGATGGTCGTGCGCCCCTCGCAGAGCTTGCACCGGCGGCAGCCCTGGAGCCCACGCTCCTGCGCCGCGAGCGCTTCGGGGGCGGACAGGAGCCACTCGCCGGACAGGGCGCACTCGGTCACGCCGAGGTCCCGCCAGTGGCGCAGCGTCTCGCCGAGGGCGGCCACGGCGTCGGCGAGCGCCTCGCGCGCGGGTTCCAGCGCCATGCGGGCTAGGCGGGCGTCGTCTTGTGGGTGGCGCTCGCGCGAAGCGCGACGATGTGCCCGAGGATCGCGTCTGCGACGGCGGCTTTCGACATCCGCGGCAGCGCGCGGGTGCCTCCCCAGCGGTCGAGCAACAGGACCTCGTTCTCCTCCGCTTCGAAGCCGATGCCCTGCTGGCTCACGTCGTTCGCGACGAGCAGATCGATGCCCTTGTGCTCGAGCTTCGCCCGCGCGTGCGCCGCGACGTCGCGCGTCTCGGCCGCGAAGCCGACGACGAACGCGCCGGCCCGCCGCGCCGCGACCTCCGCGAGGATGTCGGGGGTGGGGGTGAGCTCGAGCACGAGGTCGCGCTTCCCCTTGATCTTGTCGGGCGCCACCTGCCGCACGCGATAGTCGCCGACGGCGGCGGCCTTGATCACGATCGTGGCCTGGGCGAGGTGATGGAGCACGGCCTCACGCATCTCCTCGGCGGTCTGGACCGGGACGAAGACGGCGCCCGCCGGCGGCGTGAGCGCCGTCGGTCCCGAGACGAGCGTCACCCGGGCGCCGCGGCGAAGCGCCGCGGCGGCGAGGCGGTAGCCCATCTTGCCCGAGGAGCGGTTCGAGATGTACCGCACGGGGTCGATCGGCTCGCGGGTCGGACCCGCGGTGACGAGCACGTGATCGCTCTCGAGATCGCGGGCGGGCGAGAGGGCGCCGAGCAACGCCTCGACGATCCTCTCCACCTCCGGCAGACGGCCCTTGCCCGAGAGCCCCGAGGCGAGCACGCCCGCCTCGGGTTCGAGGACGACGATGCCGCGCGCCCTGAGGGTCGCGACGTTCGCGGCGACCGCCGGATGCTCCCACATGCCCCCGTCCATCGCCGGGGCGATGAGCACGGGCGAGCGCGCGGCGAGCAGGAGCGTCGTCAGGAAATCGTCGGCGATTCCGTGCGCCGCCTTCGCCAGGAGGTTCGCGGTCGCGGGCGCGACGAGGATCGCGTGGGCGCGCTCCGCGAGCCCGACGTGCTCGACCGCGTCCGGGCTCTGCGGATCGAACAGATCAGTGAGCACGGGCCGGCCGGACAGCGTGCGGAACGTCAGCGGGCCGACGAACGCGCGCGCGTGGTCCGTGAGGCACACCGTCACCTCGGCGCCGAGGGCGGTGAGCTCACGGAGCAGGTAGACCGCCTTGTACGCGGCGATGGAGCCCGTGACGCCCAGGATCAGCTCGCGCCGGGCGAGGCTCATGCCTTGGCGGTTTCTCCCTCGTCCTTGACGCGATACTCGACCTTCGCCGCCGCGATCTCCTCGAGGGATGTGCTGGTCGGCTTCTTGTGGCGGGTCTCCACACGAGCCGGTGCACCGCGGTTCAGCTGACGGGCGCGCTTGGCGGACAGCACCACGAGCAGGTAGCGGTTCGAGACCTTGTTCAGCGAGTTCTGCAGCGAGGGGAATGCCATCAGTCGGGCACCTCCAGATCGGGGAATGTGAGCGCGAGGCGGCTCGCGCGGCAGCGCTCGGCCTGGATGATCGAGGCGAGCTGGTCCATCGCTTCCTTCACGTCGCGGTTCACGATCAGGTAATCGTAGCGACGCCAGAGCGCGATCTCCTCGCGCGCGCGCTGGAGGCGCCGGGTGATCTCGGCCTCGGCGTCCGACTTGCGCTCGCGCAGCCGCAGCTCGAGGTCGTGCATGGACGGCGCCACGATGAAGACGAGCACGGCCTCGGGATAGCGTCCCCGGAGCTGCTCCGCCCCCTGCGTGTCGATGTCCAGGAGGACGTCGCGCCCCGCGGCGAGCGCCTCGTCCAGCACCCGCGCGCGGGTGCCGTAGAGATTGCCGTGGACGGTCGCCCACTCGGCGAACTCGCCACGGACGAGCATGTCGCGAAACGACGCTTCCGACACGAAGACGAAGTCGGCGCCGTCCAGCTCGCCTGCGCGGGCCGGTCGGGTCGTCACCGACACCGAGTACGCCAGATCGCGCAGGAGCAGCCGGACCTCGCGGCACAGCGTGGTCTTTCCCGCACCCGACGGCGCCGAGACGACGACCAAGGTGCCGTGGCGCCTAATCACCGGCCGGGCCCCGGTCCGTGGCGAGGCGCTGCGCGAGCGTCGCGGGCTCGAGCGAGGAGAGGATCAGGTGGTCGCTCCCGGTCACGATCACGGCACGGGTGCGGCGGCCGTTGGTCGCGTCGACGAGCTTGGTGCTGCCCTTCGCGCTTTCGATCAGGCGCTTCACCGGCAGGGAGTCGAGGCCCACGATCGCCACGATCTGCTCCGCCACAACGACGTTGCCGTGGCCCACGTTCACGAGGTGCGTCGACGGACGGCCGTTCGGCTTACTCAAGGTTCTGCACCTGCTCGCGCATCTTCTCGATCACGCCCTTGGCCGCGAGCGCGGCCTGGCTCAGCTCGAGGTCGTCGGCCTTCGAGGCGATCGTGTTCACCTCGCGGTGGAGCTCCTGCACGAGGAAGTCGAGCGCCCGCCCGACCTGGCCGCCCGCGTCCAGCACCTGCGCGACCTGCGTCAGGTGCGCACGCAGGCGTGTCAACTCCTCGCGCACGTCCGTCTTGTCGGCCCAGATCGCGACCTCGGTGAGGATCCGCCCCTCGTCCACGGTCGCCACACCGAGCAGGGTCCGGATACGCTCCCGCAGCCGCTCCTCGCGGCGCGCCACGGCGGCGGGCGCGCGCGCCTCGATCAGGTCCACCTGGGCGCCGAGGTCGGCGCCGAGCTTCCGGAGCTCGACGCCGAGCGCCTCGCCCTCGGTCCGCCGCCGCGCGACCAGCTCGTCGAGCGCGCGGCCCAGCGCTTCGACCAGGACGGGCTCGCAGGTTGCCTCGGCCGGCGCCTCGGCCTCCTCGGCACGCAGCACGCCGGCCCGCTCGAGCACCCACGCGAGCGTCACGTCCCCCGGCACGCCGACCTCGCGCCCCAGTTCCCGCGCGCGCGCGACGTACTCGGCGGCGAGCGGCGCGTCGGCCCGGACGCGCTGGACCGCCTGGCCCGGGCCGGGCGCGATCTGCACCGCGACGTCCACGCGCCCTCGCTCCAGACGCGACTGGATCAGGCGTCGCGCCTCGGGCTCGAGGGCGGCCAGCGCGCGCGGCAGCCGGAGCGCGACGTCGAGGTGCCGGTGATTGACCGAGCGCGCCTCCACCGTGAGGCTGACCCCCTGGCCCGCTGCGTCGCCCCGGCCGAATCCCGTCATGCTGGACAGGCGAGGAGCCGGGGCGGTGCGGGTGGACGCCATCCAGTGATCATAGAGCGAAATCTCCTGTAGTGTCAATATGTTGCGATTGACACGGCGAGAGCCGCCGGCATACACTGCTTCGCCCGGGTCGAATCGAAGCCGGACCCGGCTCACGAGGAGGCATCGACATGAGGGTCACCCGTCGCAGGTTCCTCACCACCGCCGGCGTCGCCGGGTTCACGCTCGCCGGAGCCCGTGTCTTCGGTGTCGCCCGCGCCGCGGGCAAGCCGGTCACCATCTCGCACAGCGTCTCGACGTTCGTGTACGGGCAGCACCTCGTCGCGAAAGAGAAGAAATACTTCGAGCAGGAGGGGCTCGACGTGCCGGGCTTCATCGTGCCCGGTGGCGGAGCCAAGGTCGTGCAGGCGCTGGCGGCGGGGCAGGCGATGTTCGCCCTCGGCGACTCGAACCATCCGCTGAAGATCACCGAGAAGGGCAAGGACGCGCTGATGATCTTCGCGACCGACCGGCGCTGCACGTACGCGAACATCGTGACGCGCAAGGAGCTGTGGGACAAGGGTGTGCGGTCCGTGGAGATGCTCGCCGACGTGAAGCTCGTCGGCCGCAAGGCGGTCGTCGCGGCGACGGCGATCGGGTCGGGCACGTACGTCTACGGCAACTACGTCCTGAAGCAGACGAAGGCCGCCGACGGCAAGCCCGTCAACGACCATGTCGACTGGGTGGGCGGGGGCGCGTCGACGACGATCCTCGGCGGGCTCAAGGCCGGCAAGTTCGACGCGATCATGGCTGTGCCCGAGTGGCAGTGGGCGGCGGAGGACGAGGGCTTCGGCAAGGCCATCTTCGACGTCCAGGACGAGGCGACCTGGAACCGAGTGTTCGGCGGCTCGATCCCGGTCACGGTCGGCTACGTGCTCAAGGAGACGGTCGAGAAGTCGCCCGACCTCGTCCAGGGGTACGTCAACGCCACCTACCGGGCGCAGCGGTGGATCAAGGCGGCGAAAGATGACGAGATCGCGGAGCTGATCCACAAGCCGTACATGGACACCTTCAAGCGCGAGGTCGTCCTGCGCTCGATTCGGTACTATCGGACGGTGTTCGACTGGGACTTCGCGATCGAGGAGAAGGATTACGCGACCGGCATGAAGGTGTGGGTGCCGCTCGCCCTCGCGAAGCCGATCCCCTACGCGCAGGCCGTGGACATGAGTTTCGTCCGGAAGGCCCGGGCCAAGTACACGTCCTGAACGCGGGACGTTCGCGCATCGTCATCCGGGGCCTCGTGAAGACCTTCCGCGAGGAGGGCCGCGAGGTCCCGGCCGTCCGGGACGTCTCCTTCGAGATCCGTGACAAGGAGTTCGTGGCCATCGTCGGCCCGTCCGGCTGCGGCAAGTCGACGATCCTCAACATGATCGGCGGGCTCGTCGCGCCGACGTCGGGCAGGATCGAGATCGACGGACGCGCCGTCACGGGCGTTCCGCCGAACGTCGGCTACGTCTTCCAGAAGGACACGGTCTTCCCGTGGCGGACTGTCGCGCGCAACATCGCGCTCGGGCTGGAATACCGCGGCGTCACCGGCACCGAGCAGGAGCGGCGCGTGCGCGAGGGGATCCGCCTCGTGGGGCTCGAGGGCTTCGAGGAGGCCTACCCCGCGACGCTCTCGGGCGGCATGCGTCAGCGCGTCGCGCTCATGCGGACGCTCGTCGTCGACCCGGAGATCCTCCTGATGGACGAGCCGTTCGGCGCGCTCGACACGCACACGAAGCTCAACCTCCACGCCGAGTTGCTCGCCCTCTGGGAGGCCAAGCACCAGACCGTCGTCTTCGTCACGCACGATCTCAGCGAG
This sequence comes from Candidatus Rokubacteria bacterium RIFCSPLOWO2_02_FULL_72_37, assembly GCA_001790315.1. Classification (GTDB taxonomy): domain Bacteria; phylum Methylomirabilota; class Methylomirabilia; order Rokubacteriales; family CSP1-6; genus GWA2-73-35. The sequence continues at coordinate 8,776 of MGCE01000030.1, forward strand.
GCGATCACGCTCGCCGACCGGATCGTGGTGATGACCCGGCGTCCCGGGCGCGTGAAGATGCTCTACGACGTCGCCCTCCCTCGGCCGCGCGACGTCATCAAGCTGCGCGAGTCGGAGGAGTACGCACGCGAGTACGGCCAGATCTGGCACGTGCTGGGTGAGGAATTCGCCGGGGCACGCCTGTGAAGGAGCGTGGCGCGATCCTCGTCTGGCGCCTGCTCATCCTCCTGACGCTGCTCGGCTCGTGGCAGTGGCTCACGGGGATCAAGGCGATCTCGAGGACGCCGGGGTTCTACTGGATCGATCCGTTCTTCGTCAGCCGGCCCTCCGAGATCCTGAAGCGTTTCGTGTATCTGGCGTCCGACGAGGTGCGGCTCACGATCTGGCAGATGGCGCTGTCCACGATCCAGTCGACTCTCTGGGGCTTCGTCGTCGGCGTCTCGTCGGGTTTCGCCGCCGGCCTGCTGCTCGGCCGTAACGATCGTCTGGCGCGGATCCTCGAGCCCTACATCATCGCGTTCAACTCGCTGCCGCGCATCGCGCTCGTGCCGCTCATCACGATGATCTTCGGCTTCGGCCTGCTGGCGAAGATCGTCCTCGCGTGGACGATCGTGTTCTTCATCGTCTTCTTCAACACGTTCCAGGGCGTGCGGTCCGTCGACGCCGATCTGGTTCACGCCGCCAGGTTCCTCGGCGCGTCCGAGCAGCAGATCCTCAGAACCGTCGTCGTGCCATCCGCGCTCGCGTGGACCTTCGCCTCGCTGACGCCCTCCATCTCGTTCGCGCTGATCGGCGTCGTGGTGGGCGAGTTCCTGGGTGGTGAGTCGGGCGGTGGGCTGGGCTACCTGATCATCCAGTCGCTCGGCACCTTGAACGCCGCCGACATGATGGTCGCCCTCCTCTCGCTGGGCGCGATCGGCGTCGTCCTGGCGCTCGGGATCAAGCAGGTCGAGATCCGGCTCCTGCGCTGGCGGCCGGAGTATCGCAACCGCGCGTGACGCGCTGGCTCCTCGGCGCGGTCGGCATCCTCCTCGTCCTGGGCGCCGTGACGATCCTGGTGTCGCGCTGGGCCGGTCGACGGAGCTCGCGCGCCCCCGTGCTCCTCTCGGTGATCGCGCAGTGGCTCGGCGCCTGGGTCCTGTGGAACTTCGCGGGGGGACTGGCGCTGCGGGCCGGGATTCTCACGGTCTGGGACACGACGCCGTTCGCGCTGCTCGCGCTGGCGGGCGGCGTGTGGCAGTACCGCGTCGGGGTGCGTGCCGGGCGGGACAAAGGCCTCGCCGTGTTCGTCGGCGGCCAGATCCTCTGGCTCGTGATCGTGCTCGCCCGCAACGGCGTCCTGCCCACGGGGTTCTGACGCGCTTCTTGGTGCGCGAACGGACGCCGCGGTAGGCTAGGCCATGGACCCCGCGGAGGAGATCCTCGTCGTCGATGACGATCCCGGGATCACCGGTCTCCTCGCCGAGCATCTCGAAGGCGAGGGGCACCGGGTGCTCGTGGCGCACTCGGCGGCCGAGGGCATCAGGTTCATCGACGAGCGGCCCGTCGCGCTGGTCCTGCTCGACCTCGTGCTTCCCGACGGCGACGGCCTCGCCGTCATGCACGCGGCTCGACGGCGCGAGCTGCCGCCCGAGGTCGTGATCGTCACGGGCCACGCCTCGCTGGACTCGGCGATCCAGGCGGTCGAGGGGAGCGCCGCGGGCTACATCGTGAAGCCCGTCGACTTGAACCGCCTCGCCGCGATCGTCCGCCGGGTGGTCGAGCGCCGTCACCTGCTCAGGGAGAACGCGGCCCTCCAGCGGGACCTGAGCGGGCGCGTCGCGGAGAGCGAGGCGCTGGCCGCGGTCTCGGCCACGGTCAGCTCGACGCTGGACGTGCGCGAAGGGCTCCGGCGCATCTGCCGCGAGCTCGCGCGCCTGCTCGGTGCGGAGACGGCCGCGGCCTACCTGCACGACCGCGCCACGGACGACCTCGTCCCAGCGGCGGCGTACCACGTGCCCAAGGAATACGTGCAGACGCTCGCGGTCGCGTCGCTTCCGCTGCGCGAGCAGGGCTTTCACCTTCCGATCTGGGGGGAGCGTCGGCCCGTCTTCTCCGACGACGTGGCGCACGATCCCCGCTTCACGCACGCGCTGTTCCGTGCGTTCCCCCACCAGTCTGGGCTCCTCCTCCCGATCATCCTCGACACGGCGACGGCCGGGGCCTTCTACCTCGTGTGGTGGAAGGCGCGTCGCTCGCCGACGGGACGCGAGCTCCAGCTCGCGCAGCGCGTGTGCGACCAGGTCGGGCTCCTCCTGAAAAACGCGCGGCTGTTCGAGAACGCCGAGCGGAACCGGCGCCAGCTCGAGGTGCTCAACGAGGTGTCGCGCCGGCTCGCCGCCGTCCACGAGCCCGACGAGGTGCTCGGGCTGATCGTGAACGAGGCGGCGCGCCTGCTGGGCGCCGAGGCGGCCGGCATCCGGCTCCGCGAGGGCGACGACCTGCTGGTCGCGGCCCGGACCGAGTCGGCCGCCCGCGTGATGGCGCGCCCGCGGATCAAGGTCGGCGAGAGCCTGTCGGGCCGGGTCGTCGCGACGGGCGAGACCGTGGTGGTCGAGGATCTGTCCGCGGACACCGGGCACGATCCGCTCCACAAGCGGGGGGCGCTCGAGCTCGGCTTCCGCGGCTTCGTCGGCGTGCCACTCCGGAGCCGGGGCGGAGTGACCGGCACGCTCAACATCTATACGAAAGGGGTGCGCCGCTTCGACGCCGACGAGATCGCGCTGCTCTCGGGTCTCGCCGACCAGGCGGCGGTGGCGATCGAGAAGGCTCGGTTGTTCCGCGACACGGAGGAAGGGCAGCAACGGCTCGAGCGCCTCTACCGGGCCGCGATGTCCATGCAGACGTCGTGGGACCGGGATGCGCGGCTCGACGCGTTCATCAGGGCGGCCCACGACGTGGTCGGATTCGACCGGGTGCGCGTCCTGCTCCTCACGGCGGACGGCACGAGGCTCGAGCCGGTGCGTACGCTCGGTCCTGAGGCCCCAGAGGGGGAGGTCGGCCTGCCCTTCTCGCCGGACGCCGGCCCGTTCTGGCAGGCGATGCAGCGCCGGCGCGCGGTCGCCGTGCTTTCGGACGAGGACCTGGCGCGCGCCGCGGCGATCGCGCCGGCGCTCCGCGCGCATCCGGACCTCCGCAGCCGGCGCTTCGTCGTCGCACCGCTCGTGATCGGCGACCGCGTCATCGGCGCGGCGAGCGCCGACAACAAGCCGAGCCGCCGGCCGATCGCGGCGGCGAGCGTCGAGCCGTTCGGCATGCTCTGCCAGGACCTGGCGATGGCGCTCGAAGAGAGCCGGCTGTATGCGGAGGCGCAGGCGCGCGAGCGACAGGCGACGCGCCTCCACGGGCTGACACGCGAGCTCGCGACGAGTCTCGAGGCCGACCAGGTGCTCGACCGGGTCACGGCCCAGACGGTCGAGCTCCTCGGCTGCGACGCCGCGGCGATCTTCGGCTACGACGGGGCACGGGGTGGCCTCACCTACCAGCGGGGGCTCAACCTGGAGCCCGAGCTCACCCGCGCCCAGTTCCTGCGTCCCGGAGAGGGCGTCGCGGGCCGAGCCTTCCAGGAGCGGCGTGTGGTGTGGACGCGCGACGTGCGGGCGGACGCGTCCCTCGAGTTCTCGCCGGTGTCGCGGAGGCTGGTCGGCGGCTCCGCCATGCGCGCGGTCCTCGGCGTCCCGATCGCGAGCCGAGACGAAGTCCACGGTGTGCTGATGGCGTACTTCTTCGTCCCGAAGGACTTCAGCCCTGACGCGGTGAAGCTGGTCGAGACGCTCGCCGACCACTCGGCGATCGCGCTGCAGAACGCCCGGCTCTTCGAAGAGACCCGGGCGCGCGAGCGGGAAGCCAAGACGCTCTCGGACGGGCTCGCGCTGCTGAACCAGGCGAGCCGAGCGCTGCACCGGACGCTCGAAGTCGACAAGATGCTGACCGGTGCGCTCGACGACCTCGCGAAGGCGTTCGGCGCGAGCGGCGCGGTCGTCAACATCTTCGACGCTGCCGGGACCCAGCAGCGCTCGGTCGGCTACTGGCTCCCCGGGGTCGAGGGCCGCGCGCACCCCGCCCGCAAGCACGGGATCAGCCAGGCGGTCCGCACGGCCCGCGCGCCGATGCTGATCGCGGACATCGGCGCGCGTCGGGACATCGTCCATCCCGAGAACTTCGTCCGCGGCGTGAAGGCGATCGCGGCGTTCCCCATCGTCGGCCAGGGCGCGCACGTGCTCGGCGCGCTGCTCCTCTACTACACCACGACGCAGAAGTTCCCGGACGGCGAGGTGCGTCTGCTCGCCTCCTACGCCGACCAGCTCGGCACGGCGCTCGAGAATGCACAGCTCTACGAGCAGACCCAGACCCAGCAGGTCCGTCTCGCGCAGATCTTCGACTCCACGTCGGACGGGATCATCCTGGTGAGTCGCGAGGGCGAGATCAGGGCCGCCAACCGTCGGGCCGGCGCCCTGCTCGACTTCGACGCCGGCGAGGTCTTGGGCGTCTCCCTCACCGCCCTGCTCGCCGGGTTCCGGAGCTCCGTGCCCGATCACGACAGGACGTTCGGCGCCCTGCAGGCGCTGCTGGGGGATCCCGAGCGCGGCGGGGCGGGCGACCTCGACCTGACGCGGGGCAGTCGCGTCGTCCACTGGACCGGGCAGCCGACGCGGGACGCGACGGGCGCGACGATCGGGTTCACCCTCACGCTGCGCGACGTCACTGAGGAACGCCAGGTCAGCCAGATGAAGTCGGACTTCGTGTCGTTCGTCACGCACCAGCTCCGCACGCCACTGGCCGGAATCAAGTGGATGCTGGAGCTTGCGGCGCAGGCTCCGGACGCCCCGGGCGAGGCGGCCGGGTACGTCCAGGACGCGCGCGAGGCCGCCGAGCGGCTCATCGGACTCGTGAACGATCTCCTCGACATCTCCAGGCTCGAGAGCGGCAAGCTCACCGTCAATCTCGAGCCCACGGACCTCGGGGCGCTGACGGCGGGCGTTCTCGGCGAGATCGCGACGCTCCTGGAGGGAAAGCGGCACCGGCTGTCGGTGACTGGAACCGAGGCGCTGCCGCCGGTGCTCGCGGACGTGCAGCTCCTGCGACAGGTCGTGCTCAACCTGACCTCGAACGCCATCAAGTACACCCCGACGGGCGGGCAGATCGCGATCCGCATGCGCGCGGAGGATGGCGCGGTCCGCTGGGAGATCAGGGACAGCGGCATCGGCGTTCCCGGAGCGTCGCAGGCGCGGCTGTTCGAGAAGTTCTTCCGGGCGGAGAACGCGCACACGGTCGAAACGGAGGGCACGGGCCTCGGACTCTACCTGGTCCGGCTCATCGTCGAGAAGCTCGGCGGGCGGGTCTGGTGCGAGTCGGAGGAGGGCAAGGGCGCGACGTTCATCTTCACGTTGCCGGCGGACAGGTGAGGGCATGGAGACGACGGGACGGCAGATCCTGCTGGTCGAGGACGATCGATTCCTTCGGCGCGCGTGCGAGGCGAGCCTGCGCCAGCGTGGCTTCACCGTGACGACGGCCGAGGACGGCGAGGAGGGGTTGCGACTGGCGAGGAGTCGGGGCTTCGACCTCGTGCTCCTCGACATGCTGATGCCGAAGCTCTCCGGGCTCTCGGTGCTGCGGGCGCTCCGGGAGGAGGAGGCGACGCGTATGCTGCCCGTCCTGATCCTCTCGAATTCGTCGCGCGAGCAGGACGTGTCCGAGGTGACCGCGCTCGGCGTGTCCGGGTACCTGGTGAAGGCGAACCTGTCGCTCAAGGAGCTCGGCGACCGCATCGAGCAGCTCCTCGGAGGTCCCCGTGGCTGAGCGCGCGCGTCGTATCCTGCTCTGCGAGGACGACCGATTCCTGCGCAAGGCGGCGGAGGCGCGGCTCCGCCAGCACGGCTTCACGGTCTTCAGCGCGATGGACGGCGAGGAGTCGCTGCGGGTGGCGCGGGAGCAGATCCCGGACCTGATCCTCCTCGACCTCATCATGCCGAAGGTTCAGGGATTCGAGGTGCTCCGCCGCCTCAAGGCGGATGCGGCCACCGCGGGCATCCCCGTCGTCGTGCTCTCGAACCTGGGACAGGACCGCGACGTCGAGCAGGCGACGGCGCTGGGCGCCCGGGCGTATTTCGTCAAGGCGCATCTCTCGCTCCAGGACCTCGTCACGAAGGTCGATGACGTGCTGGGAGGACGGTAGATGGCCGGACTCCGCATCGAGGACGCCGAGCTCCACACGCTGCTGGTCCAGCGCCTCGAGATCCTGGACGAGGGCGAGTTCGAGCGCGCGCGGAAGATGGCGACGCGCCTGCGCATCCCGCTCGAGCGCGCGGTGATCGAGCGGGGCCGCGTGCCCGTCAACTTCATCCTCACCCACGTCGCCGAGATGTGGGGCGTCGGGTTCGTCGACCTCCGCGTGAGCGACGTCAAGCCGGAGGCGCTCGCGCTCCTGACGGAGGAGTACGCCCGCCAGCACATGCTGTTGCCGTTCGACGTCGACGGCGACCGGCTCCACGTCGCGATGTGGAACCCCCGGGACCGGCAGGCGATCGACGAGATCGAGCGCACGACGAGGCACAGGGTGGTTCCGTACCTCGCCCCCGAGGCGGCCATCCTGCGGGGGCATCTGCTGTACAGGGGCAATCTCCGCGAGATGCTCGAGCGCGCCATCGCCGACGAGAGCCTCACGCTCGTGCAGCAGCAGAGCGCGGTCGCCCAGCGGTCGACGGCCGAGCTGCTGACGCGGATCCTGGAGTACGCCGCGGTGGCACGCGCCTCCGACATCCATATCGAACCCTACGAGCTGGAGGCGATCGTCCGCTATCGCATCGACGGGGCGCTTCACGAGGTCCTGAACCTGCCGCCGCCGATGCTCACCCCACTGGTGGCCCACATCAAGATCGTGAGCCGGCTCCGGATCGACGAGCGGCGGGCGCCGCAGGACGGCCGCTTCGAGGCGGATCTGGGCGGCTACAAGATGGACATGCGCGTCTCCTCCCTGCCGACGATGTGGGGCGAGAAGATCGTGATGCGGGTCCTCTCGCGGGAGAGCCTCGTGATCGACCTCGAGGACCTCGGTCTGGTCGCGCGGGACTACGAGATCGTGCTGCGCAACCTCCTCAGACCCTTCGGGATGGTCCTGATCACCGGGCCCACGGGGTCCGGGAAGACGACGAGCCTCTACTCGATGCTCGTGCGCCTCGGCATCGAGCGGCAGAGCGTGGTGAACATCTCGACCATCGAGGACCCGATCGAATACACGCTGCCGCGCGTGAACCAGATGGCGGTCAACCCCGGCGCCGGGGTCGAGTTCGCCACCGGGCTTCGCGCGCTCCTCCGGCAGGACCCGGACATCATCATGGTCGGTGAGATCCGCGACCGCGAGACGGCCGAGATCGCCGTGCGCGCGGCGCTCGTCGGGCGGCTGCTGATCTCCACGCTGCACACCAACGACGCGACGGGAGTCGTCCCCCGCCTCCTCGACATGGGCATCGAGCCGTTCCTGGTCGCCTCCACGCTCGCGCTCGCCCTGGCCCAGCGCCTCGTCCGGCGCATCTGCGTGCGGTGCCGGGAGTCCGTGACGCCGGACCCGGCGCTGGTGCGCTCACTGCACGCGCGCCCGGACTTCGACCGCACCCTCGAGGTCCTGCGATCCGAGGGGATCCTCGGCAGCGGTACCGACCCCCTCGGTGGCCTGCAGATGTTCCGGGGACGGGGCTGTCCCCAGTGCAACGGCAGTGGGTTCCGCGGGCGCGTCGCGGTGTTCGAGCTCTTCGAGGTGGACGACGCCGTCCGCGCGCTGATCATGGACCGGCGCGACGCGTCCATGATCCGGGCCGCCGCGGTCGACCAGGGGATGAAGACGATGTTCCAGGACGGCCTGGCCAAGGCCCTGCTCGGCGAGACGCCGCTGGAAGAAGTCTTCCGCGTGGCGCTCTGAAGTGGCCCGGCGGATGCGTGGCTAGGTGCGGCTGCCGGGCTTGATCGCCTGGCTGCCGCTCCGGCAGAGCGGGCACGCCTCCGGCGCCCAGATCGTGGCCTCCACCGTCGCGAGCGCGGCGAACGGGACGGCGAAGGAGACGGCACCACCGCTCCGGTCGATCAGCGACCCCACGCCCGCGACGGCGCCGCCGGCCTCCTCGACGCAGCGGACGACCTCGCGCGTCGACCCGCCCGTGGTGATCACGTCCTCGACGACCAGGCAGCGCTCGGCGGGCGCGAGCGCGAAACCGCGGCGCAGGCGCATCACGCCGTTCTCCCGCTCGCTGAAGAGTGCGCGAACACCCAGCGTGCGCGCCACCTCGTACGCCACGAGGATGCCGCCGATCGCGGGCGCGAGCACGGTCCGGACGCTCTCGCCGGGCAGACGCGCGGCGAGAGCGCGGCCAAGCGCCTCGGCGTACTCCGGGTGCTGCAGCACGAGCGCGGACTGTAGATAGAGGTCCGAGTGAAGCCCCGACGTGAGCCGGAAGTGGCCGCGCATGAGCGCGCCGGTCTTCTCGTAGAGATCGAGCGTCTCGCGCTCGGTCACGAGCCCCCGAGTTCCCGGACGATGGCGGCGGCCGCGGCGGCCGGGTCCGATGCGCCCGTGATCGGCCGGCCGACGACGAGGTAGTCGGCGCCGGCAACGAGCGCGGCGCACGGCGTCGCGATGCGTACCTGATCGTCCGTTCCCTCGCCTCCCCCGGGGCGGATGCCGGGCGTGACGATCACCCAGTCCCGACCCAGTCCGAGCCGGAGTGCGCGGACCTCCTGCGGCGACGCCACACAGCCGTCGAGCCCCGCCTCGCGCGCGCGCTCCGCGAGGTGGAGCACGTGCGCCTCCACGGTGGCGGCCACGCCGACCTCCCGGTGGAGCGCCGTCCGGTCGAGGCTCGTGAGGACCGTGACGCCGAGACAGACGGGACGCGCGGTCCCGAAATCGGCGGCCGCCTTCGTGGCGGCGTCGGCCGCGGCACGCATCATCGCGAGGCCGCCGCTCGCGTGGACGTTCAGCATCGAGACGCCGAGGCGCGCCGCCGCCCGGACGGCGCCGGCGACCGTGTTGGGGATGTCGTGGTACTTGAGGTCGAGGAAGACGCCGAAGCCGCGTTTCCTGGCGGCCTCGACCGCCCTCGGTCCGGCCGCCGTGAAGAGCTGTGAACCGATCTTGCAGCCGGTGAGCGTGCCGGCGAGGCAGTCGAGCAACCGCTCCGCGTCGCCGAGGGCCTCGACGTCGAGGGCGACCAGCACACGGTCCGCCGGGCTACCGGCCGGCATCGTGGTACTCCTGCAGGCTCAACACGTGCTGCTCGCCCTTCAGGAGCGCCTCGATCGCGCCGATCGCGGTCTGGGCGCCGTCCATCGTCAGGTAGTAAGGGATGTGCTGCGTGACGGCCGTGCTCCGGATCATGTACGAGTCCTTGCGCGCGCGCCCGTCCTCGGGCGTGTTGAGCACCAGCGCGATCTCGCCCCGCTTCATCAGGTCGATCACGTTCGGCCGATAGCCCTCTGCGACCTTGTGGATCAACTCGACCGACATGCCGTGGCGCTCGAGGACGCGCGCCGTTCCGGCGGTGGCCACCAGCGCGAAACCCATCTCGACGAGCCGCTTGGCGAGGGTCATCACGAGCCGCTTGTCGCGGTTCTTGACCGAGACGAAGACTTTGCCGGAGGTGGGGAGCGCCGAGTCCGCGGCGATCTGCGCCTTGAGGTAGGCCTTACGGAAGTCGCGATCGATGCCCATGACCTCGCCGGTGGATTTCATCTCGGGCCCGAGCACGATGTCCACGCCGGGGAACTTGATGAAGGGGAACACGGACTCCTTGACCGCGATGTGGGCGAGCTCGCGCTCCTCGATCCACCCGTGCGGGGCGATCGGTTGGCCCAGCATGGCGGCGGTCGCCACCTTCGCGAGCGGAAGGCCGATGGCCTTCGAGACGAACGGGACCGTACGCGAGGCGCGCGGGTTCACCTCGAGGACGTAGACCGTCTCGTTGCGGATCGCGAACTGCACGTTGATGAGCCCGACGACGCCGAGCGCGCGCGCGAGCGCCCGTGCCTCGGCCGCGAGCTCGCGAACCTGGTCTTCGCCGAGCGAGTAGGGGGGGAGGGCGCAGGCGGCGTCGCCCGAGTGGACCCCGGCCTTCTCGATGTGCTCCATGACGCCGCCGACGATCACGCGCTCGCCGTCGGCGACCGCGTCCACGTCGATTTCGATCGCGTCCTCGAGGAACTTGTCGATCAGCACCGGATGTTCGGGCGAGACCAGGACGGCCTCGCGCATGTACTCGCGGAGATCCTCGTCGTCGTAGACGAGGCGCATGGCGCGGCCGCCGAGCACGTAGGAGGGCCGCACGAGCACCGGGTACCCGACGCCGATGGCGATCGCCTGGGCCTCGGGGAGCGAGCGCGCCGTCGCGCCCGCGGCCTGGTGGAGCCCGAGCTCGGTGATCAGCTCGTTGAAGCGCTGGCGGTCCTCGGCGCGGTCGATCGCGTCGGGCGGCGTGCCGAGGATCGGCACGCCGGCCTCCCGCAGCGGTACCGCGAGCTTGAGCGGCGTCTGGCCGCCGAACTGGACGATCACGCCGAGCGGTCGCTCCCGCTCGACGATGTTCAGGACGTCCTCGAGCGTCAAGGGCTCGAAGTACAGGCGGTCGGACGTGTCGTAGTCCGTGGAGACGGTTTCGGGGTTGCAGTTGACCATGATCGCTTCCACGCCGAGGTCGCGGAGGGCGAACGCGGCGTGGACGCAGCAGTAGTCGAACTCGACTCCCTGGCCGATGCGGTTGGGGCCGGAGCCCAGGATGACGACCTTCGGCCGGTCGGTCGGCGGGGCTTCGTCCTCCTCCTCGTACGTGGAGTAGAGATAGGGCGTGTGGGCCACGAACTCGGCCGCGCACGTGTCCACCATCTTGAACGTCGCGACCACGCCGCGCTCGCGACGGAGGCGCCGGACGGCCCCCTCCGTGGTCCCCGCCAGCTCCGCGATCCGGCGGTCGGCGAAGCCGAGTTGCTTGGCGCGGCGCAGGACGTCGGCATCAGCGAGCGCGGCGCGGGCGATCTCGGGCTCGAAGAGGACGATCTCGCGGATCCCCTCGAGGAACCACGGGTCGATGCGCGTGAGACCGTGGATCTCCTGGGTCGCGAAGCCTGCGCGGTAGGCATCGCCGACCGCGAAGAGCCGCTCTGGGGTGGGCACGCGCAGGAGGGCGCGCAGCTCGTCCGCGTCGGCCGTGCGGCCCAGGGTCAGCGCCCAGCGATCCTCCTCCAAGGACCGCACGGCCTTCTGCAGCGCTTCCTTGAACGTTCGACCGATGGCCATGACTTCGCCGACGGACTTCATCTGCGTGGTGAGCGTGCGGTCGGCCTCGGGGAATTTCTCGAACGCCCAGCGCGGGAACTTGACGACACAGTAGTCGATGGCCGGCTCGAACGAGGCCGGTGTCTCACGCGTGATGTCGTTCCTGATCTCGTCGAGCGTGTAGCCGACGGCGAGCTTGGCCGCGATCTTGGCGATCGGGAACCCCGTCGCCTTGGAGGCGAGCGCGGAGGAGCGGGAGACCCGAGGATTCATCTCGATGACGACGAGGCGCCCGTCCTCGGGGTTCACCGCGAACTGGATGTTCGAGCCGCCGGTCTCGACGCCGATCTCTCGGATGATCGCGATCGCGGCGTCGCGCATCAGCTGGTATTCCTTGTCGGTGAGGGTCTGAGCGGGAGCGACCGTCACCGAGTCCCCGGTATGGACACCCATCGGGTCCACGTTCTCGATCGAGCAGATGATGACGACGTTGTCGGCGAGGTCGCGCATCACCTCGAGCTCGAACTCCTTCCAGCCGATCACGGATTCCTCGACGAGCACGGTCCCGACCGGCGACATCTGGAGCCCCCAGCGGATCGCCTCCTCGAGCTCCTCCGGGTTGTACGCGATCGACCCGCCGGTGCCGCCGAGGGTGAACGAGGGCCGGATGATCGCCGGATAGCCGATCTGCCGCACGATCGCGCGCGCCTCGTCGAAGCTCCGCGCGTAGCCGGAGCGCGGCAGCGCGATCCCGATCCGCTGCATGGCCTGCTTGAAGAGGTCGCGATCCTCGGCCTTCTTGATCGCGGGGAGCTTCGCGCCGATCAGCTCGACGCCGAAGCGGTCGAGCGTGCCGTCCTCGGCGAGCGCGACGGCCAGGTTCAGCCCGGTCTGGCCGCCGAGGGTCGGCAGGAGCGCCTGCGGCCGCTCCCGCGCGATGATCTTGGCGACGAACTCCGGCGTGAGGGGCTCGACGTAGGTGCGGTGCGCGAGCTCCGGGTCGGTCATGATCGTCGCCGGGTTCGAGTTGACGAGCACGACCTCGAAGCCCTCCTCGCGGAGAGCCTTGACGGCCTGCGTGCCGGAGTAGTCGAACTCGCACGCCTGACCGATGACGATCGGTCCCGAACCGACGATCAGGATCCTGTGGAGGTCGGTGCGCTTAGGCACGGGCGGCTCCCGGCGGGGCGGGGCGGCGGGCCCCGCTCGACCACGCGCGCGGCGACGCTCTGGGTGACGTAGGGCGCGCGCCGGCTCCGGAGACCCTGACAACACGGGTCTCGCGGGGCCCGCCGCCCCGCCCCGCCCGGGCCCGCCACGCCAGCTCTGGTCCGCGGGCCTGCGTCAGGCGGCCGAGTTCACGACGTGGATGCCGCCCGCGACGGCCAGCGCGCCCGCCACCTGCAAGAGCGAGAGCGGCTCGCCGAGGAGCGCCCAGCCGATCAGCACGCCGAAGACCGGCGAGAGGAACACGAAGGCGTTGACGCGGACCGCGGAGTAGCTCCGGATCAGCCAGTTGAAGACGGCGAACGAGAACGCGGCGGCCACGGCACCGAGGTAGAGCACGCTCCCGACGGCGAGCGGACTGAGCCGCCAGGGCGCGTCGGGCTCGAGCATCAGCGTCAGGACACCCATGACGGGCATCGCCACCGCGGCGCTCCACAGGATGACCGAGGCCGAGTGGACCTCGCGCGGCATGGTCTTGACCAGGATCGTGGCCGCCGACCAGCCGAGCGTCCCCAGCAACACGAACGCGTCGCCCACGAGCGACGCCTGGCCGGGGAGGCGGTCGGCGAACACCAGTACGATGCCCGTGAACGCGAGCACCGTCCCACCGAGCCGTCGCGTCGTGAGCCGCTCGGCCGGCACGAAGAGCGGCAGCAGCAGGAGCGTGAAGAAGGGCTGCGTGTTGAACAGGATCGACGCGCGCCCCGCCGTCGTGCGGGCGGCGCCGAGGTAGAAGAGCGCCATCGTCCAGCAGAAGGCCGCGCCGCCGGCCAGGAGGAAGCGCCGCGCCCGGCGCCCGTAGACAACGGGGACGCCCGCCAGCCGCGAGTACAGGAACAGCAGCGCGCTCGCGACGACCACCCGCAGGAAGAGCGAGCCGAAGACCGGCAGGTCGCGGAACCCGAGCTTCACCATCGTGTACGATCCGCCCCAGATCGCCGTGAGGAGCACGACGAGCGCGATCGCCCGCGCGGGCAGCCGGTCGGGCACCGATCGGGCTCGTCCTATTCCTCGACCAGTCCATACACGATCGAGGTCTCGGGGGCGGCTTCCTCGCGGCGGTAGAGGACGTCGTCGAGCCGCCCGCTGCCGATCCACGCGGCCTCGCCGCTGCCCCAGAGCGTCTCGCCGAGGACGCTCATACGCCGGTCGACGCGCTCGCGGACGGCGTGAGCCTCGAGCGAGGTGTCGCTCTGCGTGGTGAACGAGGTCCACTCGGGCTTCTGGCCCGAACCCTCCGTCTTCCGGTACGAGATCAGGTACTTGGGCATGACGTCGATCAGCCTCCCTTCCGCGCCATCAGCTCGGTGAAGCGATGGAACAGGTGGTTCGCGTCGTGCGGCCCCGGCGAGGCCTCCGGGTGGTACTGCACGGAGAACGCGGGCCACTCGCGGTGGCGCAGGCCCTCGCAGGTGCCGTCGTTCAGGTTGACGTGTGTCGGCTCCCAGCCGCGGGCGCCGACCGAGTCCGGATCGACGGCGAAGCCGTGGTTCTGCGCGGTGATCTCGACCTTGCCCGTCGCGAGATCCTTCACCGGGTGGTTGGCGCCGTGGTGGCCGAAGGGCAGCTTGTACGTGCGGCCGCCGCCGGCGAGGCCGAGGATCTGGTGGCCGAGGCAGATGCCGAAGATCGGGAGCCGTCCGAGCAGCTCGCGCACCGAGGCGATGAGGTACGGGACGCCCTCGGGGTCGCCCGGGCCGTTGGAGAGGAACAGGCCGTCGGGCCGCCGCTCGAGGATCTCGGCGGCGGAGGTGGCGGCCGGGACGACCGTGACCTCGCAGCCCGCCATCCGGAGCTGCCGCAGGATGTTGAGCTTGACGCCGCAGTCGTAGGCGACGACGCGGAGGTGGGGCGCGGGCGGCGGCACGTAGCCCCGTGCGAGCTCCCAGCTTCCCTCCTGCCAGGCGAACGGCGCCTCCGTCGTCACCTCCGCGACGAGATCGCGACCGACGAGGCCCGGCAGCGCGCGGGCACGCTCGAGCAGGCGCGCGGGATCGGCCTCGACGGAGGAGATGATGCCGTCCTGGGCGCCGTGATCCCGCAGATGACGCGTGAGCGCGCGCGTGTCGATGCCCTGGAGGCCCACGATCCCGTGGGTCCTGAGGTAGTCGTGGAGGCTCGTCGAGGCCCGGAAGTTCGACGCGATCGGCGAGGCCTCCTTCACGATGAACCCGTTCACCCACGGGCGCCGCGACTCGACGTCCTCCAGGTTCACGCCGTAGTTGCCGATCAGCGGGTAGGTCATCATGACGATCTGGCCACGGTAGCTCGGGTCCGTCAGGATCTCCTGGTAGCCCGACATCGCCGTGTTGAAGATGACCTCGCCGGAGGCCTCGCCGAGCGCTCCGAGCGCCCCGCCACGAAACACGCGACCGTCGCGCAGGACGAGGATGGCGGGCGTCACGGCCGCACGACCCCGCCGGCGACGATGGTGAGCGCGGGCGCGCCGGTGAGCTGCCAGGAGGCGAACGGCGTGTTGCGACTCTTCGACCTGAAGCGCGCCGGCTCGATGGTGACTCGCCGATCCAGGTCGAGCACCGTCACGTCCGCCGGCGCGCCCGGAGCGAGGCTCCCGCCCGGCAGGCCGAACAGGCGCGCCGGATCGCGCGAGAGCCGCGCGACGAGCGTCGCCAGGGACAGGAGGCCGGGGCCGACGACCCGGTCGAGCAGCACGGACACGGCGGTCTCGAGGCCGACGACGCCGAACGCGGCCCGGTCGAACTCGCCTTCTTTCTCGGCGAGCGCGTGCGGCGCGTGGTCGGTCGCGATGCAATCGATGGTGCCGTCGGCGAGCGCCTCGAGGAGCGCCTCCGTGTCGCGCTTGGTCCGGAGCGGTGGCGCCATCTTCGTGTTCGGATCGTACGTCCGGACAGCCTCTTCGGTGAGGACCAGATGGTGTGGCGTCACCTCGGCGGTCACCCGCACGCCTCGCGATTTCCCTTCGCGGACGAGCCGGACCGCGCCCGCCGTCGAGAGGTGGGCGATGTGCACGTGCGCCCCTGTCAGCTCCGCGAGGAGGATGTCGCGCGCGACCATCACGTCCTCGGCCGCCGCCGGCGCGCCCGGCAGGCCGACCTCCGTGGAGACGACGCCCTCGTTCATCGCCCACCCGTGACAGAGCGTCGTGTCCTCCGCGTGGCTGACGACCGGCACGCCGAAGGGCAGCGTGTACTCGAGCGCGCGCCGGTAGAGGCCGGCGTTCATCACGCACCGGCCGTCGTCGGAGAAGGCCACGCAGCCGGCCTCGGCGAGCTCCGCCAGCTCGGCGAGCTCCTCGCCCTTGAGGCCGCGGGTCACCGCGCCGATCGGGTAGACGCGCACGACGCCCTCGACCTTCGCCTTGGCCAGGATGTAATCCGTGACGGCGCCGTTGTCGTTGACGGGATGCGTGTTCGCCATGCACGCCACGGCCGTGAAGCCGCCGGCCGCCGCGGCGCGCGTTCCCGTCGCGACCGTCTCCTTGTACTCGTAGCCCGGCTCGCGCAGGTGGACGTGCACGTCGATGAAGCCCGGGCAGACCACCTTCCCCGTCACGTCGAGGACCTCGGTGCCAGCCGGCGCCTCGAGCCTTCTTCCGACGCGCTCCACCCGCCCCTCGACGAGCAGGACGTCCTGCACGGCGTCGAGGCCGTTGGCGGGATCGACGACGCGGCCGTTCTGGAGCAGCAGACTCATGCGCCGTTCCCTCCCTTGCTGCCCGCGAGCAAGAGCAGGACACCCATCCGCACGGCGACGCCCTTCGCGACCTGGTCGAGGATCACCGAGTACGGCCCGTCGGCGACTTCCGGTGAGAGCTCGACGCCGCGATTGACCGGCCCGGGGTGCATGATCAGCACGTCCGGCCGTGCGTGCCGCGCGAGCCGGTCGAGCGAGAGCCCCCAGTAGCGCGAATACTCGCGCAGCGACGGGATCAGGCCCGCGGCCATGCGCTCGTGCTGCAGGCGCAGCATCATGATCACGTCCACGTCGCGGATCGCGTCGTCGAGGCGGTGGCTCACCTTGACGCCCAGCTCCTGGACGAACGGCGGGATCAGCGTCGGCGGCCCCGCCACGGTCACCGTCATGCCGAGCTTGCGCATGCCGTGGATGTTCGACCGCGCGACACGGCTGTGGGCGATGTCGCCGACGATCGCGACGTGGAGGCCCTCGACGTGGCCCTTCTTCTCGCGGATCGTCAGGAGATCGAGGAGCGCCTGCGTCGGATGCTCGTGGGTGCCGTCGCCCGCGTTCACGATCGAGCAGGGGAGCTCGCGGGCCAGGAGCGCCGCGGCGCCGGAGGAGGAATGGCGGACGACGACCACGTCCGGACTCATCGCGGCGATGTTCTTGGCGGTATCGACGAAGCTCTCGCCCTTCGCCGTGCTCGAGCCGCTCGCGGCGAAGTTGACGACGTCGGCGGACAGCCACTTGCCGGCGATCTCGAACGACGTGCGCGTCCGCGTCGACGCCTCGTAGAAGAGATTCACGACCGTCTTGCCCCGGAGCGCCGGCACCTTCTTGATCTCGCGCGTCGCGATCTCCTGCAGCGACGCCGCGGTGTCCACCAGCAGGAGGATCTCGCTCGCGTCGAGATCGCGCATGGCCAAGAGGTCTTTCCGGGTCCAGCCCATGCTCAAACCTCCTCGGGTTCTTCGATCACCACGCGATCCTCGCCGTCGTGCTCGCGCAGGCGCACCGACACGCTCTCGCGCCGCGAGGTCGGGAGGTTCTTGCCGACGTAATCCGGACGGATCGGCAGCTCGCGGTGGCCGCGGTCGATCAGGGTCGCGAGCTGGATGGCCGTCGGGCGCCCGAGGTCGATGATCGCGTCGAGCGCCGCGCGGATCGTGCGGCCGGTGAAGAGCACGTCGTCCACGAGGACGACGGTCTTGCCTTTGATGGAGAACGGGATGTCGGTGCCGCGGATGACGGGCGTGCCGCGCATCGCCAGGTCGTCCCGGTAGAGCGTGATGTCGAGGGTTCCGACGGGCAGCGTGGCGCCGTCGATCTTGGCGATCTTGGCTGCGAGTCGATGGGCCAGCGTGACGCCGCGTGTGCGGAGCCCCACGAAGGCGAGCTCGGTGGCGCCGCCGTTCCGCTCGAGGATCTCGTGGGCGATGCGCGTCAGCGCGCGATCGAGCGCGGCCTCGTCGAGCACCTGCGCCTTCTCGCGGAACGGCCGGGCGGGACTACTCACACTGCTCTCCTTACGGGCCTCTCGGGGCCCACTTAAAGGACAAGCACGAACGAACCTACGTCACTCTACCTGCGCGTTCCCGCCGCTGTCAACCGCCGGCGAGCGTCGCGACGACGGGCACGTGGTCGGATGGCTTCTCACCCTTGCGCTCCTCACGGTCGATCTCGACCGCGGTGCAGGCGCTCGCCACGGACGCCGACACGAGGATGTGATCGATCCGGAGCCCCCAGCCCCGGTGGAACGCCCCGGCCCGGTAGTCCCACCACGTGAACAGCTCGCCCGCCTCGCGGTGCAGGCGGAGCGCGTCGCTGAGCCCCCAGGCGAGGAGGTCCCGGAACGCCGCACGCTCCGGCTCGCTGCACATGATCTTCCCCCGCCACTGCTCGGGGTCCCACACGTCCCGGTCCTCGGGCGCGACGTTGAGGTCGCCGCAGACGACGACGTCGCGCCCGGCGTCGGCGCCGGCGTCGAGAAAGGCGCGGAGGCGCCGGTACCAGTCGAGCTTGTAGACGTACTTCTCCGAGCCCACCTCCTGGCCATTCGGGCCGTAGACGTTGACGACGCGGAGGCCGGCGACGTCGGCCACCAGGAACCGGCGCTGGGCGTCGTCGGCGTCGCCCGGGAGCGCGCGCGCGACCTCGGTCGGCTCCGCGCGCGAGAGTATCGCGACGCCGTTGTAGGTGCGCTGCCCGGCGACGAGCGACCGGTACCCACACGCCTCGAGCTCGGCGCGCGGGAACTCCTCATCGGTCACCTTGACCTCCTGCAGGCACACGATGTCGGGCCGGCGGCGCTCGAGCCAGGCCAGGAGGCGTGGCAGGCGGATTCGGATCGAGTTGACGTTCCAGGTCGCGAGCTTCACGGCGCGTCCCGTACGATCGCGGTGCCCGCGCGCCCGGCGACGGCCTCGGCGACGCGGTCGAGCGAGGTGATGACCGCGCGGCCACCGGCCTCGACGAACTCGGCCGCCGCCTCGACCTTCGGCCCCATGCTGCCCGGCGGGAACTCGCCCGCGGCGAGCAGCTGTTGCGCCTCGCGGATCGTGAGCCGGCTGAGGAAGCGCTGCCGCGGCGTGCCCCAGCCGACGGCCACGCGCTCGACGCCGGTGAGGAACAGCACGGCGTCGGCGCCGAGTGCCTGCGCGAGCACGACGCTCGCGAAGTCCTTCTCGATCACGGCCTCGACGCCACGGAGCCCGCCGGGCGTCTCGACCACGGGAATGCCGCCGCCGCCCACGGCGACGGGGATCGCGCCGGCGTCCACGAGCGCCCGGACCAGCGGCGCCTCGACGACCCGGACGGGACGCGGCGAGGGGACGACGCGCCGCCAGCCGCGCCCCGCGTCCTCGACGACCTGCCAGCCGCTCTCCTTCGCGAGCCGCGCGGCCTGCGCCTCTCGATAGAACGTCCCGATCGGCTTGGTCGGTCGCGCGAAGGCCGGGTCGGCGGGGTCCACGACCACCTGGCAGACGAGAGCCGCGACGCGGTCGGGAAGCCCGCGCCGGCGCAGCAGGTTGCCGAGCACCTGCTGGATCGCGAAGCCCATGCTGCCCTGCGTCTCGGCGACGCAGAGATCCAGCGTGAGGGCGGGGATCACGAGCTTGGCGATCTCCATGCGGAGCAACTCCTCGCCGACCTGCGGGCCGTTGCCGTGCGTCAGCACGAGGCGGTGGCCCGCCGCGACCAGGTCGAGGAGCGGCGGGAGCGAGCGGGTGAGCGCGTCGAACCATTCGGTGGCCGACCCGCCGTCGTCGGTCCGGAGGGCGTTCCCGCCGATGGCGACGACGAGCCGGGTCATGGGAGCGGGGTCCGCGCGGCCGGCTCGCGCCGTGGGTGGCCTGCTGCAGGCACGCGTGGCTTTGATTGGAGCGGGGTCCGCGCGGCCGGCTCGCGCCGTGGGTGGCCTGCTGCAGGCACGCGTGGTTTCATCCGGCGAGCGCCGCGAGCGCCAGCTCGAAGCAGGCGAGCGGCGCGCGGGCGACGCCGGCGCCGATCTGGCCGGTCCCGGCCTGCCGCCCGGCGATGCCCGTGTTGATGAGCGGCGTGATTCCGGTCTCGACGACGCGCCGCACGTCGATGCCCGCGGGCACCCCACGCTCGTCCTGCGCGGGGATCGAGAAGTACGGGTGCTCGCCGTGACAGATGTCGCGGATCTCCTCGGTCGCGGCCAGCGCGTCCGCCATCCCGCCGGCGCCGACGAAGCGGGCGACCGCGGGGGACGCCGCCATCGCGCCGCCGCCGAGGCCGACCGTCTCGACGATCGCGCTGTCGCCCATGTCCGGGTTTGCGTCGCCGGCGCCGTAGCCCGGGAAGTAGAGCCCGGTGGGCATTTCGACGGGCGCCGTGAACCACCGGTCGCCCGTCGCGGAGACCCGGATGCCGAAGTCCGTGCCGTTGCGCGCCATCGCGGTGACGAGCGTCGCCTCCGGGATGCCGGCCGCCGGGTCGGCGAGCGCCTTGCCTGCCGCCATCGCGACGTTCAGGAAGAACTGATCGTTGCCGGCCATGAACTCGGCGAGCCGCGCGACCGCGTTGTGGCGCTGGCCCGCGCGCGCCACGTGCGGCATCAGCGCGCGCACTAGGAGCGAGGAGGCGGCGACGTTCCGCTGGTGCAGCTCGTCGCCCATCCGCAGTGCCTGGGCGATGAGCGGGCGCAGCTCGATCCCGCGCGCCGCCCTGAGCGCGGCGCCGAGTAGCGGCCCGGCCTCGCTGGCGAGCCAGCGCAGGCGCGCGAGCACGGAGTCGTCGGTCGCGCCGAAGCGGAGCACCTTGCCGAGGCCTTCGTTGATCGTCGCGTGGGCGCGGGTGCCGTGCGCGCGGTTCTCGACCACGAGGACCGGCATCGACGCGGTGACGATCCCCGTCATCGGGCCGACCGCTCGCCAGTCGTGGCAGGGCGCCAGGCGCGCCGCGCCGCGCCGCACGAGGTCCTCCGCGGCGTCGTCGTTGGCCGCCCAGCCCTCGTAGCGGATCGCGCAGCGGACGGCCGCGCGCATCGGCTCGCACATCCGCTCCCAGGCGAGCGGCGGCCCCGCGTGGAGCACCGTGCGCTCGGGCAGCTCGAGCGCCTCGCGGGCGGGGCGGCAGTCGACCAGCGCGGGCTCGCCGCCGGTGAGCCGATCGAACGCGACGGCGTTCGCGCGCTCGACGGCCTCGCGCCGAGCGTCCAGGCGCGCGAGCAGGGCGAGGGCGTGGGCGCTGGCAGCCGGCGGCCGCCAGGCGACGTGGACGACCGGCACGCGCAGGGCGGCGAGCGTCTCGGCGAACAGCTCGAGGCCCACGTTGACGACGCGCGGCGGCGCGGCCAGCAACGGGTGCTCCGGCGTCATGTGCCCTCCCGTGAGAAGTTGACATTACCACGCCCGCCCCGGCACCATGAGATGGAGGTCTGACCGAGGCGCGTGAACGAGCGAATCGTCGATCCCACCAGGCTCGGCGTGCAGAAAGAGAGCACCGATAGTGCGGTGAGCCGGTGAGGCTGCGTACTCAGCTGTCGGCGCTCGTCGTCTCGGCCCTCGTCCCGGTCGTGCTCTTCGCGGGGCTTCTGGCGCTGCTCTACAGCCGCGACCGGCAGACCGAGGTCAACCGGGACCTCTCTTCGACCGCCCGAAGCCTCTCGCGCGCCCTGGACCGCGAGTTCGAGGCTCACATCCGGGCGCTCGAGGTGCTGGCGACGTCCCATCACCTGGACGTCGGCGACCTCCGCGGGTTCCGCCTGGAAGCCGACCGCGCCATCGCGATGTCGCCCGCCTGGGAGGCGATCGTGCTCGTCGATCCCGGCGGCCAGCAGTTCGTGAACACCCGGGTCGCGCCGGGAACGCCGCTGCCGCGGACGGGGCTGGCCGCGCTGGTCGCGCGGACGATCGCCACCCGGCGGCCCGGCGTCTCCGATCTGTTCGTCGGCCCCGTGGCGAAGCGTCCGGTGATCGCGCTCGCCGTTCCCGTCGTGCGCGACGGCGCGGTCAGGTTCGTGCTGACGTCGAGCACCTCGCCCGAGCGCGTGCGGGCGCTCCTGGCCGACCAGCGCATTCCGGCGGACTTCGTCGCGACCATCGTGGACGGCGGGGCCGTGATCGTCGCGCGTAGCCTGGCGCCCGAGCAGTTCGTCGGCGGGCGGGTGAGCGGGCCGCTCGCCGCACGGCTCGCAGGATCCGACGAGACCCTCTGGGATGGCAGGACGCTCGAGGGCGAAGATGTGCGCGCGGCGGTGCGCCGGTCGAGCGTGTCCGGCTGGGCGGTGGTCGTCACGGTGCCGTCCGCGGTCGTGCAGGCGCCGGTGTACCGGGCGCTGGGATACCTCTCGCTGGCCGGGCTCGTGGTGGTTCTCGGGGGACTCGGCCTGGCGATCGTCGTCGGGCGCCGGATCGCCGCCCCGATCACCGCGCTCGCCGACGCCGCCGGGGCGCTCGGCCGCGGCGAACCCGTCCAGCGGCCGCCGTCGTCGATCGTGGAGGTGGAGCGAGTGGCGCGTGCGCTCGAGGCCGCCAGCGCGGAGCGGGGCCGCGCCGAGGCATCACTCAGGGCGAACGAGCGTTTCTACCGCTCGCTCCTCGAGAACGCGCTCGACATGGTCACGGTCGTCGACGCGCAGGGCGTGGTCGTCTACGAGAGCGCGGCGATCACGCGCGTGCTCGGCTGGACCCCGGCCGAGCGCGTCGGCCGGCCGCACGGCGAGCTGGTGCACCCCGACGACGTGGCCGTGGCCGCCGACGGCATCGCACGGGGATTCCGGGCGGCGGGAGTGGCGCAGACGTTCCGGTTCCGGGCGCGTCACAGGGATGGGACCTGGCGCGACATGCACTCGGTCGGCCAGGTCTTCGTGGACGAGGCGGGCGTCGTCATCGGCGTCGTCAACTCGCGCGACGTGACCGGGCAGCGGCGCGCGGAGGAGGAGCTGGCGCTGCAGTCGCGCGCGCTCGACGCCGCCGCCAACGGGATCGTCATCACGGACCGCGACGGGCGGGTCGTCTGGGTCAACGAGGCGTTCACGCGGATGACGGGCTACCCGGCGGCGGAGGTCGTCGGGCAGACGCCGCGGCTCCTGAAGTCGGGCCGGCACGAGCACGCCTTCTACACCCGGCTGTGGGAAACCGTGGTCTCCGGTGTCCCGTGGCGCGGCGAGCTGGTCAACCGGCGGCGGGACGGGTCGCTCTACACCGAGGAGCAGGTGATCACGCCGGTGCGCGCCGCCGGCGGGCAGATCACGCACTTCATCGCGGTCAAGCAGGATGTCACCGACCGGAAGCGGGTCGACGAGGAGCTGCGGCAGCAGCGGGAGGTCCTCTACCAGAGCGAGAAGCTCGCGGGGATGGGTCAGCTCCTCGCGGGCGTCGCCCACGAGCTGAACAACCCGCTCACCGTCGTGATCGGGCGGGCGACGATGCTCGGGCGCGCGCTCGCGGGTGGTCCTCTCGAGCCCTCCGTGAGGAAGCTGGCCGAGGCCGCCGAGCGTTGCTCGCGGATCGTGAAGAACTTCGTCGCGCTCGCGCGCCAGCGGCCGCCGACACGCCAGAAGGTGGCGCTGAACCAGGTCGTCCGCGAGGCCCTCGAGCTGGTCGCCTACCCGCTGCGCGTGGACGACGTCGAGGTGACACTCGACCTGGCGCCCGACCTCGCGCCGATCTGGGGCGACGCGCACCAGCTCCACCAGGTGGTCGTCAACCTCCTGACCAACGCCCACCAGGCGGTGCGCGAGACGCTGCCCCCGCGCCGCGTCGCCCTGACGACGCGCGCCGACGCCGCGCGCGGCCGGCTCCGGCTCGAGGTGAGCGACACGGGGCGCGGCATCCCGCCGGAGATCCGTCCGCGCGTCTTCGAACCGTTCTTCACGACGAAGCCGGTGGGGCAAGGCACCGGGCTCGGCCTCTCGATCTGCCAGGGGATCGTGGAGGGCCACGGCGGGACCATCGGCGTCGCCGACGGGACGCCGGGCGCGACGTTCGTCGTCGAGCTGCCGGCGGGCGAGGGAGCGGAGGCCCGTGCGGAGCCCGAGACGGTGGAGCTGGCGCCGCCGGCCCGGCGCGGAATCGTCCTGGTCGTGGACGACGAGGCGGAGGTGGGCGGTCTCCTCGCCGAGCTGATCGCCGCCGATGGCCACGAGGTCGACACGGCGAGCGACGGGCTCGACGCGCTCGACAAGCTCGGTCGCCGCGCCTACGACCTGGTGCTGAGCGACGTGAAGATGCCGAACCTGGACGGCCGCGGTCTCTACCGCGAAGTCGAGCGCCGGTTCCCGCATCTCGCCGCGCGGATGGTCTTCCTCACCGGCGACGCCCTGGGCGCGGAGGTGTCCGCTTTCATCGAGACGACGGGCCGGCTGAACCTCGGCAAGCCGTTCGATCCCGACAAGGTGCGTCGGCTCGTGAATCGGATGCTGGCGACCCTCTGAGACGCGCGCGGGGGTGGTGGCGGCGTCAGGCGCGCCGGGCCGCGATGAGCGCCGCGAGCCGGGCCGCCTGGGCGTTCGACGGCATCACGCGCACCCCCGCGGTCTCGAGCGCCGCGACCTGCGCCGAGCGCCGCTGGGGGTCCGTCTCGGTGCCGCAGACGGAGGCGACGACGGCGAGCCCCCGTCCCTCCGCCTCCGCCCGGCGCTGGGCCGCGCGGATCGCGGAGAGCACCTCACCGGCGGGATCAGGTGATGCGCCGAAGCCGAGGACCACGTCGAGCAGCAGAACCGCCGTGGCCGGGTCGTCGGTCTCGCGGGCGATCCGCTCGCGCCGGACGGAGCCATCGATCATCGGGTGCGGGTGGCCCCGCGTGAACGCGTCGCCGCCGAGGTCCACGACCCGGTGGCCGTTCCCGTCACCGTCCACTCCCGGCGCCACGTCGGCGAGCCGCGCGGCCAGGAGCTCCCGCGCCTCCCACGCCAGCGTGCCCCCCGCGTAGACGCCGCGCACCCAGCGTTGCCCGGTGCGGAGCGCGTGTGCCGCGGCCTCGACCCGCGCCGCGATCTCGCCCGGCGGCGCGCTGAACTCGACCGGCGCCGGCGTCAGGCCCCGCGCGAGCGCCACGGCCGCGAGGGCGGCATCTTCGAGGGTTGACGCGACATGCGGAGCCCCGGGCATCTGCCTCGCGCCCCCCACGGCCCAATCCGCCCCCGCGGTCCCCGCTACGAGGTGCAGCACCGTTGGCTTGCCGAGCGCCGCGACGCGGGACCGGAGCTTCGGGAGCGTGGCCGGACCGGGGGGCTTGCCGACGACGACGACGACCGCGGTCGCCGGGTCGGCGGCGAGGGCGTCGAGCGCCTGCTCCAGCATGAGGCCGCCGACCTCGTCAGCGAGGTCGTGCCCGCCCACCCCGATCGCGTGGGAGATCCCCTCGCCGGCGGCCGCGACGAGGCACGTGACCTCCTGCAGGCCCGTGCCCGACGCCGCCGCGACGCCGATCCGGCCGCGCGGCACCGCGTTCGCGAAGCCGAGCGGGACCCCGGCGAGGATCGCCGTGCCGCAGTCGGGCCCCATGAGGAAGAGGCCGCGCTCTCGCGCGAGCCGCTTGAGGGCGATTTCGTCCGCGAGGGCGACGTTGTCGCTGAACAGCATCACGTGCAGCCCGGCCTCGAGCGCCCGGCGCGCCTCCGTGGCCGCGTGGGCGCCGGGCACCGAGACGAGCGCCAGCGTCGCGTCCGGCAGCGCGCGGAGCGCCGCCGCGAGCGTGCGCGGCCGGGCCGCGGCGCCCACGCCGGCCGGGCCGCGGCGCGCCGCGAGCGCCGCCTCGCAGGCCGCGCGGGCGGCCTCGCCGGCCGCGATGGACTCGGCGCTGACGGCGATGACCAGGTCCGTCGCGCCCGCCGCCTCGCCCTCCGCGGCGAGCAGGCCGGCGTCCCGCAGCAGCGCGCGGTTCTCGGGCGTGCCCATCATGGCCGCGGCGCGGCTCACGCCGGGGACCGCCTCCATGTCCCGCGCGAGGCGCATGAGCGTGACGGAGTCCTGGTAGAAGCCCTTCCGGACGAAGTTCCAGGCCGGCACGCTACTTCGGCGGGGCGATCCCGTGCGCCTTGATCTTGCGGTAGAGGTGGCTGCGCTCGATGCCGAGGCGCTCGGCCGTCCGCGTCATGTTCCAGTCGTTCGCGCGGAGCTCGGCGAGGATGTAGGAGCGCTCGAAGTGGTCGCGCGCCTCCCTGAGCGACCGCGCGCGCGGCTCGGCGTCCTCCGACGGCGCGTCCTTCGGGCGGAGCGGCGCCGGCAGGTCGCGGACGTCGATGACGTCGCCCGGCGCCATGATCACGAGCCGCTCGAGCATGTTGCGCA
>MGCE01000030.1:34744-38773 GCA_001790315.1 Candidatus Rokubacteria bacterium RIFCSPLOWO2_02_FULL_72_37
GCCGCTCGAGCATGTTGCGCAGCTCGCGCACGTTGCCCGGCCAGTCGTAGGCGAGGAAGTACGCGAGCGCCTCGCCCGAGAGCGTCTTCGGGCGCTTGCCGTTCTCGTGGCAGAAGAGCGCGACGAAGTGGTCGATCAGCGCCGGGATGTCGTCGCGGCGCTCGCGCACCGGCGGCACCTCGATCGGGATGACGTTCAGCCGGTAGTAGAGGTCGTCGCGGAAGCGCCCCGACCGGATGAGGCCCTCGAGGTCGCGGTTCGACGCGGCGATCACGCGCACGTCCACCCGGATCGTGTCCTTGCCGCCGACCCGCTCGAACGCCTGCTCCTCGAGGGCGCGCAGGACCTTGGCCTGGGTCTTCAGGCTCATGTCGCCGATCTCGTCGAGGAAGAGCGTGCCGCCGTCGGCCAGCTCGAACTTCCCGCGGCGGCGGGCGAGGGCGCCGGTGAACGCGCCCCGTTCGTGACCGAACAGCTCCGATTCGATCAGCTCCTCCGGGATCGCGGCGCAGTTCACCTCGACGAATGGCGCGTCGCGGCGCGGCGAGCCCGCGTGAATCGCGCGGGCCACCAGCTCTTTGCCGCTCCCGTTCTCGCCGTGGATGAGCACGCGGCCGCTCGTCGGCGCGGCGGTCACGATCTGCTCCCTGAGGCGTCGGACCGCGGCGCTCTCGCCGATGATCTCCGTCCGCTGACCGAGGGTCTCGCGGAGCGCGGCGTTCTCGCTCGACAGCCGCGCGTGGTCGAGCGCGCGCGCGGCCGTGACCAGCGTCTTCTCGAGCGAGAGGGGCTTCTCGATGAAGTCCCAGGCCCCGAGGCGCGTCGCCTTGACGGCCGTCTCGATCGTGCCGTGGCCCGAGATCATGACGACGACGGCCTCCGGGCGGAGGCGCCTGATCGCGGCGAGCGCCTCGAGGCCGTCCATCCCCTCCATCCAGATGTCGAGGAAGGTCAGGTCTGGCGGTTCGTCGGCGAAGAACCTCAGCGCGTCGGCGCCGCTGCCGACGGCGGAGACGCGGTAGCCCTCGTCCTCGAGCACCCCGCGGAGCGAGGCCTGGATCGATGGCTCGTCGTCCACGATCAAGATGTGCTCGCCGGCCACCTACGCCTCGACGGGCGCCGCGGCGCGGGCGACCGGCACCTCGACGATGAACCGGCTGCCGCTCGGCTGGTTGTCCTCGATTCGGATCGAGCCGCCGTGCTCGGTCACGATCTCGTGCACGATCGGCAGCCCGAGGCCCATGCCCGCGACCTTCGTCGAGAAGTACGGCTGGAACAGCTTCTCCCTGTCGTCGGGGCGGATCCCCGGGCCCGTGTCGGCCACGACGATCCGCGCGTGGCCCGTCGCGGGCACGTGCAGGGTCTCCACGACGACGGTGCCGAAGCCCTTGACCGCCTCGACGGCGTTGTCGACGAGGTTCAGCACCGCACGCTTCATGTGGTCCGGATCCACCTCGAGCAAGGGGAGGTCCTCGGCGTGCCGGACCACGAGCGTCAGGGCCGGATGGGAATCGCGGTAGAGGCTCGCCACCGACTCGATGAGCTGGCGCAGGTCCGTGGGCCGCGGCGTCAGGACCGGCATGCGCGCGAACCTCGAGAACTCGTCGACCAGGCGGCGCAGTCCGTCGACCTCCTGGACGATCGTCTCGGTGCACTCGTTGACGAGCTGCTGCTCCTCGCCCGCCATCCGCCCGAGGCGACGCTGCAGCCGCTGGGCAGAGAGCTGGATCGGCGTGAGCGGGTTCTTGATCTCGTGCGCGATGCGCTGCGCGACCTCCCGCCACGCCGCGACCCGCTGCGCCTTCAGGAGCTCGGTGAGATCGTCGAAGACGACCACGGCGCCGGCGTACTCGCCGTCCGGCCCGTGGAGCGCCGTCGCCGAGGCCAGCAGCGAGAGCGAGGCGCCGTCGCGCCGCAGGTGGAGCTGGAGCGCCGCGGCGTCCGCCCGGGGTCGCCGCGTGCGCGCGACGAGGGTCGTGACGGCCTTGACGTCGGGCCCCGCGAACACCTCCTCGAGGAGCCGGCCCACCGTCCCCTCGGCACCGAGCCCGAACATCCGCGCGGCGGCGCGATTGATCGTCGTGACGCGCCCGAGGGGATCGAACGACACCACGCCCGTCGTGATGGCTTCGAGCACGGTCTCGGTGTAGCGGCGGCGGTCCTCGAGCTCGGTGTGCTTGTCCGACAGGTCGATGTAGGCTTCCTCGAGCCGGCGCTTGGACTCCCCGAGGTCGTCGGTCATGCGGTTGAAGGACTCCACGAGGACGCCGATCTCGTCGTCGGCCCGCGCCTGGACCTTGTAGCTCAGATTGCCCGCGGCCACTTCGCGCGTGCCCTCGGCGAGCTCGGCGATCGGGCCGGTGATGCCGCGGGCCAGGTACAGGCCGAACCACGTGAACGAGAAGACGACGATGAGCGTCATGAGCAGGAAGAGGAGGATGTAGATTCCCTTGATCGGCGTCTTCAGCAGCTTGAGCTGCTTGTATTCCCGGAACGCCTGCGAGATCCCGCGCACCTTCGACTCGAGCCGCTCGGTGATGTGGGTGCCGACGACGACGACGGCCGCGACGTGCCGCTCGGCGCCCTGTCCGTTCCAGATGGGCGCGACGGCTTCGATGAGGTCGCCCGAAGCCAGCTCGCGGACGGTCGTGACGTCCTGGCCGCTCGCGCCGCGCCTGAGCTGACTCTCGTTGACGTCGCGTGTCGGGAGGTCGCCCAGGACCGGATCGCTCACGTGCGCCAGCTCCTGCCCTTCGCGTCCGAAGACCGTGACCGCACTGAGCCCGAGCTGTTCCTGCTGCCCGGCCAGATAGGTCCTGAGCGAGTCGCGCCGCTCGTCGGCCAGGAGCTCGTCTCGGTCGATCGCCCGGCCGATGTGCTGCGCGTGGCGCAGCGCGGTCCTTTCGAGGTTCGCGTAATAGGTCTGCGCGACGGCCAGCGCCTGGTCGAGGGGCCGCTCGACCTGGGGCTTGAACCACCCCTCGATGGACTTGTTGATGAAGTTCGAGGCGATCAGGAAGATGAGGCTCGCCGGCGCGAGCGAGAGCAGGAGGAAGGCGAAGACGAGCTTCGCCTTGAATCGCGCGCCGATGACGTGCTGGCGCCGCTCGAACCAGAGCTTGACGAGGTTGCGCAGGAGGAGCACGACGAGGAGGAGGAGGACGATCAGGTTCAGGTTGAAGAGGGCGAACACCGTGATGTTCGAGGCGAGCGGCACATCGGGCGCGTAGGTGCCGATGTCGAGCACGCTCGCGGCACCGGCGAGCAGCAGGAAGGCCCCGATGATCACCAGGTTCCGCTTGCGCCGGTTGTCGTCGCTGAGCAGGGGCATCATTGCATCCGCTTGATCGTTCGGTAATCGGACTGCCGCGACGTCTGCTCGGCGGTGCCGTTCATGCGGGCCACGAACGTGTTCTCGCCGTTCAGCGCGGCCTCGGCGTTGACGCGCACGTAGATCACCGGGAAGGGATCGAGCGCCGTCGCCGGCGTCATCTTGATCCCGCGGATCTCGGACAGGACGCGCTGAGCGTCACGCAGGTCGCGCGTGGCGTACACGGGACGGGTCTCGCCCCGCACGGCCGTCACCTTGTACTCCTTGGTGACGACGTTGTAGACGAGCGTCCGCTCGATGACCTTGGCGGTGAGCAGGTTATCCGGCAGGAGCCGGCGATACTGCCAGAGCTCGATCGTGAGCCTGACGTGCGCCGGGATGCCGCTCTTCACGCCTTCCTGGAAGCCCTCGGGAATCGCGTCGAGCAGCACCGCGTGGACGGTCACGACGTGATCGTTCAGAAAGACGTCGAGGTCGCTGATACGCAGCTCGGCGTGGGCGGGCGCGCCGGACAGGAGCACCAGCGCCGCCGCAACGAGGGGCCTGAGCAGACGGAGAGCATGCATACGGCGGACAGGACATTATAGCCTGCGAGTGCGGGAGGGGGCGCGGGTTAGCCCAACTTCCGCAGTTCGAGGGGGGCAGGGTTGTAGTTTCGGGCACTTAGGCGAAAAGTCGCCACTACACTTCGGCGGTCG
>MGCE01000031.1 GCA_001790315.1 Candidatus Rokubacteria bacterium RIFCSPLOWO2_02_FULL_72_37
CAGGTTGTTGAAGCAGGGCGAGCCCGGCCAGACCACGTCGATCGTGCCCGTCTCGTGGATCGCGAACCCCTGCGCGGGGTCGGCCCGCTGGGCGAGGTTCAGGATCCCGCCGTACTTCGGCGCCTGACCGACCGCGGGCGTGCTGACGGCGGCCACGGCCAGCACCAGCGACAGAGTGACCAGCGACAGCGTGCTGCGCCTTCGGGGCATGGGCACCTCCCAGTGGTTTGGAGCCTTGCGAGTTGCCCGAGTGTACGTGAAAACGCTCACGCGGACAACGACGTCCCCGGCGCAGTGCGTCGAACACGCCTCCCGACGTCGCATCGGAAACGTCAGGGAATCGGGCACACGCGATCTCGTTGGGTCCTGGGGAGCGGCGAGCGCTCCCCCCGACATCGGTTCAGACGAGGCGCAGCAGCAGGTGGACCGCGTAGATGGCGCCCCCCGCGAGCCCGCCGACGACGGTGCCGTTGACGCGGATGTACTGCAGGTCGTCGCCCGCGTGCTCCTCGACGAGGCGCACGGCGCCCTCGGGCCCGAGGGCGCGCACGCCGTTCTCGATGAACTCGGCGAGCCGCGCGTGGTGATGCTCGATCGCGTCGGCCACGCGCGCCTTGACCCAGCAGTCGATGTCGGCGCGCAACCCGGCGTCGGTGCCGAGCGCCCGGCGCACGCGGTCGAGCCGCTCGCCGATCCAGGCGACGACCTCGGAGGCGGGGCGCGCCAGGTCGGCGGCGAGCGCCCGGTGCAGCGCCGCCGCGGCATCCTCGAGCATGCGCGTCGCCGCGGGCGTCGCGAGCAGGTCGTGGAACGCCGCGTCCACCCGCGCGGCGAGCACCGGGTCGCTCCGGAGCCGGTGCGGCAGCTCCGCGATCGTCTCGGCGAGCTTCCGGCGCAGCGGGTGCGACGGGTCCCCCGCGACCTGCCGGAGGCCCGCGTGCAGCGCCGCGACGATCCGGTCACGGTCGAGGAGTCCGAACAGGCTCGCGAGGCCGACCCAGAAGCGCGGGTACGACGTGAAGCGCTCGCGGTAGCGGAGGAGCAGCTCGTCGACCAGCTCGGCGACGGTCGCGCGAAACGCCGGGCGCTCGAGCGCGGTGACCAGCGTCTGCGCGAGGGCCTCGGTGAGCCGCTCGTCCCAGCGGTATCGCCGCGCGGCCTCGAGCGCGGCGGCCAGGGCGGGAGCCAGAGGCCGCCGGAGCGCGAGCGCGCGGAGCCGGCCGACCAGGTCCGTGGTCGTCGCGGCCGGCAGCTCGCCGACGACCCAGCGCACGACGGCGCGCGTGGCCGTGTCCAGATCGCTCCGGCTGAGCCGTTCGGCGCCGGCGGCGAGGAGCCCCGCGACGTCCAGGCGCGCGAGCTCCTGCCTCACGTACTCCTTCGTCAGGACACGGCTGCCGACCATCGTGCCGACGCGCGCGGCCATCAGCTCCCAGTTGGCGGGGATCAGCGCCGTGTGCGGGATCGGCAGGCCGAGCGGGCGGCGGAAGATCGCGGTGACCGCGAACCAGTCGGCCAGGCCGCCGACGACGCCCGCCTCGGCGACCGCGAGGATGAAGCCGCCCCACCACCTCTCGCGGAACGGCAGGGCGAGGACGGCCAGCGCGCCGGCCGCCAGCAGGACGCCGAGCGCGAGCCGCCGCTGCCGACGCTCACCGCGCACTGGGCTCGAGCAGGAAATCGAGTATGTGGGTGGTCGCGTCGGGGCCGTGGGGCGAGGCGTGCGTGCCGCGCAAATCGCCGCCGCTCCACGCGTGACCCAGGCCGGGCACGAGCCACGTCTCCAGCACCGCCCGGCCGTCGCCGTCCCGCCAGACCGAGCGGAGCGCGCCCTCCTGCCGCTCGGTCGTGGCCGACACCGTGCCGGCGAGTCGCACCATCATCGTCTCGAGCGCCGTCAGGCTCGCGGGCGCGACGACGGTGTCCTCGGCGCCCTGCCAGAGCGACGCCCGCGCCTCGACCGACGGCGTTCCGGACGCCGCGAGACACGCCGCCGCCGAGGCGGCGCCGTCGAGCCGGTGGCCGCGCATGCACTGCAGCGCGCCGACCTCGCCCACCCCGCAGCGATAGGGTCCCCCGGCGACGACGCCCACGCCGGCGACGACGTCGGGCGCCGCGCAGAGCAGGTTCACGGCCATGAAGCCCCCCGCCGAGAGGCCGAGCACGATCGTGCGCCCGCGGGCCACCGCGTGGGTGCGCGTGACGTCCGCGACGATGGCGAGGATCTCGGCCACCTCGCCCGACCGCCGGCCCTGGTTCGCGGGCTCGAACCAGTTCCAGCACCGGCTCGGGTTGTCCGCGGGGCTCTGGGCGGGATAGAGGACGAGGAGCCCGCGGCGCGCGGCCGCCTCGTTCAAGCGCGTGCCGAGCGCCAGGTCTTCGGGCGTCTGGAAGCAGCCGTGCAACGCGACGACGAGCGCTCGCGGCGCCGTCGCCGCGCCCGCAGGCACGTAGAGGCGGTACGCCCGGCCGGCGTGCGCGGCGCGCGCGAAGGTCCCCTCCTCCGCGCCCGCGGCCCCCGCGACGAGCAGCGCCGCGGCGACGCCGACCTGCAGGAGGCGCCGCACCGCCTCACCGCCCGGCGCGCGGCGCCCGGCGGCGGGCCGGCAGGAGCACGCGCTTGCGCTTGACGTCCCAGACGCCGCGCGGCGAGAGCCGCACCGCGGGCAGGAAGTCGGCGGACAGGAAAAAGAGGGAGAAGATCGGATCGTGGTGGGCGTGACCGCGCGCGCGGAGCGCCGCGCGGAGCGCCTGCTCCCAGTCGGCCGCATCCGCGTAGGTGCCCCGGGCCATGATGCCGCCCAGCGGCAGCGGGAGCTCCCAGGCGACCCCGTCGCCCTCCACGAGCACCACGCCGCCGCGGAGCGCGAGCACGCGGTTGACCGCGCGCGCCATCGCCTCGGGCCGGCGGCCGAGGGCGAGGATGTTGAAGTCGGTGCTGAGCGTCGCCGCGAAGCCGTCGAGGCGCTCGTCGGCGAACCCCGCGACGATGCCCGGCGCGACCCAGCGCCCGCGGCGGTCCACGAGCGCCGCGTGGAGGTCGCCGGGCGCGAGCGGACGCTCCTCGAGCCGGCTGATCACCGCACTGACGAGCCGGATGACGGGATACCGCGTCCGGGGCGGCAGCGCGAAGTCGGCGCCGCGGGCGCGCCAGCGGACGTCGAGCCGCGCCGCCGCCGACGCGAACACACGCCGCCACGGAGGCTCGGGGATGCGCGCCAGCGGTCGCCCGTCCCGCGCCGCGAGCCGGCCGCGGGCGACGACGACGGCGGGCCGCGGCTCGGCGAGGTCGTCGAGCAGCAGGATGTCGGCGTAGCGGCCCGGTCCGATGCCGCCGAGGTCGCCGTCGAGACCATAATAGGTGGCCGGGTTGAGTGTCGCCATCCGGTAGGCATCCACGGGCGCCACGCCGCGCGCGAGCGCGGTCCGGATCAGGTGGTCGACGAAGCCGTGAGCGCGGACGAAGGCCGGCATCGACCCGTCGCAGGTCAGCATCAGCCGCGAGGCGAGGCCCGGGGCGGCCTTGAGCGCGTCGAGCAGCTCGCCGAGGTCGGGGCGCAGCGAGGACTCGCGGAGCATCACCGCGATCCCCTGCCGCGCGCGCTCGAGCGCCTCCCGCGCGGTGATCGGCTCGTGGTCGGAGGTGAAGCCGGCCGCCGCGAGCGCCGCGACGCGCTCGGCCGCCGCGCCCGCCGTGTGGCCCTCGACCCGCCGCAGGGGCGGGCGCGCGAGGGCCAGGCGGCGGAGCAGCTCCGGCTCCCCGCCCCACGCCTCGGGCCAGCGCGTGACTTCGCCGACGGCCACGGCCAACGGGTGCGCGAGCGCGCGCCGGAGGTCGCGCACGGGGAAGCGGCGCCACTCGTCGGTCGTGCGCGCCTGTCCGTGCGGGCGGATCATCCAGTAGAACTTCACCGGCGAGCCGGCGAGCGCGTCGGCCAGCGCGCGGAACGCCGCGAGGCCACCGAGCTCCCAGAACTGGAGCGTGTCGGCGAACAACGCGGTGGTGCCCAGTGGCAGCACGTAGCGGGCGAACGCGGCCGGGCTCACGAGGTGGCCCACGTGCACGTGCGGGTCGACGTAGCCGGGCACGAGGATGCGCCCCGTCGCGTCCAGGACTTCGGTACGCGAGCCGACCATGTCCTCGCGCGCGCCGACGTAGGCGATGCGCTCGCCCGCCACCGCCACGTTCGCCGCGTGGAGCTCGCCCGTGTAGACATTGAGGAGCGTACCGCCGCGCACGTAGAGGTCCGCCGGCGCCGCGCCCCGTGCGACGGCCACGAGCTTCTGTCGACCCTGGACTGTCGGCCCCACCGGCGACTATTGTAAGCGGCATGCTGCCGATCCACGTGACCGACACCGTGCGCGTCCCCGCGACGGCGCTCACCGTCCGCGCCTCGCGCGCGGCGGGCCCCGGGGGGCAGCGGGTCAACAAGGTCGCGACCCGGGTCGAGCTCCGGGTCGACGTCGGGGCCATCGAAGGGCTGTCGGGCGCTGCGCGGGCGCGCCTGCGCGCCCTCGCCGGGCGTCGCCTCGACGCCGAGGGGCGGCTCCGCGTGACGAGCCAGGCGACGAGGGATCAGGCGCGGAACGTCGAGGATGCGCGGGGCAAGGTGCGGGCGCTGGTGGCGGCGGCGCTGGTCGAGCCCCGGCGCCGGCACCCGACGCGCCCGTCGGCGCGCTCCGTGGAAGCCCGCCTCTCCGCGAAGAAGCGCCGCGGCGCGCTCAAGCGCGGACGCGTGGGCCCGGGCGACCGGGAGTGAGGGTCAGGTCTTGGGCGGGCGGCGTCCGGCGCGGTAGGCGGCCGTGCCGGCGCGCACGCCGGCCTGGACGCCGCGCGCGATCAGCCGGGCTTCGGCCACGGCGGAGCGGACCTTGGGCTCGACGGTGCGGATCGTGCGCGCCACCGTCACCCGGGTACGGCGCTCGAGCCGCTTCGCGCGCCGACGGGCCTGGCCGCGGGCCTTCGTCGTCTGGCTCCGGAGAATCGAGAGCTGCGCCTGGAGCTTCCGGATCTGCTGTTCGAGTCCAGTCATGGCTAGAACCCCAGCGCGCGGACTTCGTCGCGGAAGCGACGGACGGTCCGCAGCTTGACGTCCTCGTAGCCGCGGATCAGGTCGGGGAGGCCTGCGAGCTCGAGCGCCCGCTCGTAGCTCTCCGGGGAGAGCCCGATCAGTGCCTTGTCGACGAGCCCGCGGTACTCGCCGATGAGGTGCCGCTCGACGCGGCGCACCGCGGCACGGCCGAACGGGTCGAGCGCCGTGCCGCGCAGCCCCTTCATCGCCGCGAGCAGGCGGAAGACGCCCTCGACCCACGTGCCGAACCGGAGCTTCTTCGTGAGACCCAGCGCCCGCAGGAGCGGCGGGTGCAGGTGGTACTGCACCCGGACGCCGCCCGGATACTCGGCGGCGAGCGCCCGCACGACGTCGTTCCGGAGGTGCAGGCGCGCGACCTCGTACTCGTCCTTGTACGCCATGAGCTTGAAGAGGTTGCGCGCGACGGCCTCGCTCAGCCGCGAGTCGTCGGGGGACGCGCCGCGCTCCGCCTCCCGCACGCGCCGGACGACGTCGACGTAGTCGCGCGCGTAGGCGGCGTTCTGATACGCGATCAGCTCGGGCACGCGGATCTCGAGGAGCCGGCGGAGCTCGCCGGTCGCGCGCACGCGCTCGATCAGCGCACGGGCCTCGTCGGTGAGCGCCCGGCTCACGTCCCCGGCGCCGACCCGCTGCCGCCTCGCCGTCTGGACCCAGGCGGGGTCGGCGACGACCAGCCGCCCGACGCGGAACGCGTGGGTGTTCATGGGCACCGAGACCCCGTTGAGCGCGATGGCCTCCTCGATCGCCGCGGCGCGCACCGGGATCGCCCCCGCCTGGTAGGCGGCGCCGAGCACGATCATGTTGGCGGCCATGTGGTCGTCGAACAGCGCCTCGGCGAGCCCGAGCGCGTCGAGGAAGACGTTCTCGTCCTTGCGCGTGAACCGGTTGATCGCCGTGATCAGCGCGTTCGCCTCGGGGAACTCCACGTCCGTGTGCGTCACCATCGCGCCGGTCGGCACCTGGCTCGTCGAGACGACGGCGATCGTCCGGTCGGGCCGCGCGTGGTCGAGGTTCTGCGGCGCGGTCGCGACGAGGATGTCGAAGCCGATGTAGCAGTCGGTCCCGCCCGCGGCGACCTTGTTCGAGACCTCCGGGGCGGCGTCGAAGAGCTTCAAATGCGAGACCACGGGGCCGCCCTTCTGGGAGAGACCCGTCTGGTCGAGGCCGCGGATCAGCCGGCCGTCGATGAGCGCCGCGGTGCCGAGGATCTGGTTGACGGTCACGACGCCCGTGCCTCCGATGCCCGTCATGAACACGTTGGCGTCGCGCGGGACGCGCAGCACCGGCTCCGGTAGCGCGCGGTCCACGGCAGAGAGCCGCCGCTCCTTCTTCCGCGGCGCGCCGAGCGGCACGACGGTGAGGAACGAGGGGCAATCCCCCTGCAGGCACGAGTAGTCCTTGTTGCAGGAAGACTGGTGGATCTGGGTCTTGCGCCCGAACTCGGTCTCGACCGGGTGGACCGAGAGGCAGTTGCTCTTGGCCCCGCAGTCTCCGCAGCCCTCGCAGACGGCCTCGTTGATGAACACGCGCATGGCCGGGTCGGGGAGCTTGCCGCGCTTCCGGAGGCGCCGCTTCTCCGCGGCGCACCGCTGATCG
This sequence comes from Candidatus Rokubacteria bacterium RIFCSPLOWO2_02_FULL_72_37, assembly GCA_001790315.1. Classification (GTDB taxonomy): domain Bacteria; phylum Methylomirabilota; class Methylomirabilia; order Rokubacteriales; family CSP1-6; genus GWA2-73-35. The sequence continues at coordinate 6,690 of MGCE01000031.1, forward strand.
TAGACGAGGGCGGTGACGCCCGGGATGTCGCGGAGCAGGCGCTGCGCCTCGTGGAGCCGGTCGCGGTGCCAGACCTCGACGCCCTGGGCCCACCGGACGCCCTTGGGGTACTTGTCGGGCTCGTCGGTCATCACGATGACGCGCCTGACGCCCTCGGCCTCGAGCTGGCGCGTGAGCTCGGGCACCGGGACCGCGCCCGCGGCGTCCTGGCCCCCCGTCATGGCGACCGCCGAGTTGTACAGGATCTTGTAGGTGACGTTCACGCCCGAGGCGACCGCCTGCCGGATCGCGAGCGAGCCCGAGTGGAAGAACGTCCCGTCGCCGAGGTTCTGGAAGATGTGCTTGGTCTCCGTGAAGGGCGCGATGCCCACCCACTGCACGCCCTCACCGCCCATGTGGGTCAACCCCATCGTGTTGCGGTCCATCAGGAGCGCCATCCCGTGGCAGCCGATGCCGGCGCTCGCGAGCGAGCCCTCGGGCGGGACCGTCGAGCGGTTGTGCGGGCACCCCGAGCAGAAGTAGGGCTGGCGCGCCAGCGTCACGGGCTCGGGCCGCTGACGCAGGGCCTCGAGCAGCGCGACGCGCGCGGTGATGGACGCGAGCGACAGCTTCCGCTCGAGCCGTGAGGCCACGATCCGGGCGATCCGGTCGGCGTCGAGCTCGGCGTCGGCCGGGACGAGCGGCCGGCCCTCGAGGTCGCGCTTGCCGGTGACGCGCGGCCGGTCCGCCTGGTTGTAGAGGACGTCCCGGATGAACAGCTCGCAGAACGCCCGCTTCTCCTCGATGACCAGCAGCTCCTGCAACCCGCGGGCGAACGTGCGGACGATCTCGGGCTCCATCGGGAAGAGCATCCCGATCTTGAGGAGCCGGATGCCGTGGTGGCGGAGCGCCGCGTCGTCGAGCCCGAGCTCGCGGAGCGCTTCGCGCAGGTCGTAGTAGGTCTTGCCGGGGGCCGCGATGCCGAGCCAGGCGTCGGGCGTGTCGAGCGTGATGCGGTTGAGGCCGTTGGCGGCGGCGAACGCCTTCGCCGCCTCGAGCCGGCCGTAGTGGATCTCGCGCTCGGTCTCGAGGCCGTAGGGCGGCATCAGGAGCGGGTTCTGCCGCGGCCGCCAGGGCTGCCCCTCGCGGAGGAAGCCGGGATCGACGATGCGGATCCGGTCGGGCGCGACCTCCGCGGTCGAGACCTCGTCGGCCACGTTGGTGACGATCTTGAAGCCGACCCAGAGCCCCGAGTAGCGCGACAGCTCGAAGCCCAGGCGGCCCAGGTCGAGGATCTCCTGGATCGTGCCCGGGAAGAGCACCGGGAAGAGCGCATCGTAGAACGCGACTTCCGAGTGCGAGGGGATCGTCGAGGACTTCGAGAGCGGATCGTCGCCGGCGAGGGCGAGCACGCCCCCGTAGCGACCGACGCCGGCGAAGTTGGCGTGCTTGAAGATGTCGCCGGAGCGATCGACGCCCGGCCCCTTGCCGTACCACATGCCCAGCACGCCGTCGTACTTCGGGTTCGGGAAGAGATTGGCGAGCTGGCTGCCGAAGACGGCCGTGGCCCCGAGATCCTCGTTGACGCCCGAGAGGAAGACGACGTTGTGC
>MGCE01000032.1 GCA_001790315.1 Candidatus Rokubacteria bacterium RIFCSPLOWO2_02_FULL_72_37
CGAGGACCTCACGCTCGAGGAGGTGCCGGACATCGGCTACGACGATATCGGCGGCCTCGGCGAGCAGATCGAGGCGATCAAGGACGCCGTCGAGCTGCCCTATCTCTACGCCGAATACTACAAGGAGCACAAGCTCACGCCGCCGAAGGGCGTGCTTCTCTACGGGCCGCCCGGCTGCGGCAAGACGATGATCGCCAAGGCGGTCGCGAACAACCTCGCCGAGAAGATCTCGGAGACGCGCGGCGAGAAGATCAAGGGGTACTTCCTCAACATCAAGGGCCCCGAGCTGCTGAACAAGTACGTGGGCGAGACCGAGCGGAAAATCCGCGAGATCTTCGTGAAGGCGAAGGAGAAGGCGGCCGAGGACGTGCCGGTCATCGTGTTCTTCGACGAGATGGACGCGTTGTTCCGCACGCGCGGCACCGGGATCTCCTCCGACGTCGAGACCACCATCGTTCCCCAGCTCCTCGCGGAGATCGACGGCGTCGAAGGGCTCAAGAACGTCATCGTGATCGGCGCCTCGAATCGCCAGGACCTGATCGATCCGGCGATCCTCCGACCCGGCCGACTCGACGTGAAGATCAAGATCGAGCGGCCCGATCGCGACGCCGCGTCGGACATCTTCAGGAAGTACCTGACGGCGGACGTCCCGATCGCCGAGACCGAGACCCGCGGGAGCGACGTGGCGACGGCCATCGACGCGATGATCGTGGCCACCGTCGACGCCATGTACGCGCTGAGCGAGGAAAACCGCTTCCTCGAGGTCACCTACGCCAACGGCGACAAGGAGGTTCTCTACTTCAAGGACTTCGCCTCGGGCGCGATGATCGAGTCCGTCGTGCGTCGCGCCAAGAAGCTCGCGCTCAAGCGCTACATCGGCGGGGGCGCGAAGGGCATCGTCGCCGACGACTTCAAGACGGCGGTCCGCGAGGAGTTCAAAGAGAACGAGGACCTGCCGAACACCACGAACCCCGATGACTGGGCGAAGATCGCCGGGAAGAAGGGCGAGCGCATCGTCTACGTCAAGCCGCTCATGGGCGAGACGAAGGAGAAGCAGCGCGGGGTCGAGAAGATCGTCAACACCGGTCAGTATCTGTGATGAATAGGGGGGCGTCGGACGCCCCCCCATTTCCCCCCGGCCCGTAGCAATCCCGGGCCGGGGGTTCGTTTCTGCACCGAGGCGAGGGAGCGCATGGCCATTCCGAAAGTCATGGGCATCGAGACCGAGTACGGGATCACCGTGAGGAACCAGCCGGATTTCAATCCGATCCTCTCGTCCCTCCTGCTCATCAACTCCTATGAGACCTATCGCTCGTCGCGCGTCCGGTGGGACTACGAGGCGGAGAGCCCGCTGCGCGACGCGCGCGGGTTCGAGTACATGGAGGAGAAGGAGGGCACCTCCAAAGAGGAGTCCCGCCTCATCAACCTCATCCTGTCGAACGGCGCCCGGTTCTACGTCGACCACGCGCACCCGGAGTACTCGAGCCCGGAGACCACGAACCCGCGCGACCTGGTGATCTGGGACAGAGCAGGGGAGCGGGTGCTCAACCTCTCGCGGCAGAGAGCCGAGGCGGTCTCACCGCCCGAGCAGCAGATCCTGATCTACAAGAACAACACCGACAACAAAGGCAACTCGTACGGCACCCACGAGAACTACCTCATGGACCGCAAGGTGCCGTTCGCACGGATCGTCCAGCACATGATGCCGTTCTTCATCTCGCGCCAGATCTTCACCGGCGCGGGCAAGGTCGGGGCCGAAAACAACGCCGACCCCTGCGACTACCAGATCTCGCAGCGGGCCGACTTCCTCGAGACCGAGGTCGGCCTCGAGACCATGCATTCGCGCCCGATCATCAACACGCGCGACGAACCCCACGCGGACCCGGAGAAGTATCGCCGCCTGCACGTGATCGTCGGCGACGCGAACATGAGCGAGATCACGACGTACCTCAAGGTCGGCACGATGGCCATCGTGCTCAGCATGGTCGAGGACGATTTCATCGACCGCGATTTCTCCGTCGACTCGCCGGTGGCCGCGCTCCGGCGGGTCTCACGCGACCTCGGCTGCCGTGACACGATCCGCCTCAAGGACGGCCGCACGATCACGGCGGTGGATCTCCAGCGCGAGTTCCTCGCGATGGCGGAGCGCTACTATCGCGAGCGGGAGCACGAGCCGTGGGTGCGCGATGTGCTCGCGCGCTGGGAGAGCACGCTCGATCGCCTCGCGGAGGACCCGATGCAGCTCTCGCGCGAGCTCGACTGGGTCGTCAAGCGCCGGCTCATCGAGAATTACATGGCCAAGCACGGGCTCGGCTGGAACGACTCCCGCGTGCAGATGATCGACCTCCAGTACCACGACGTCCGTCCGGGCAAGGGGCTCTATTACAAGCTCGAGGAGGCCGAGGCCGTGGATCGCATCACCACGGACGACGAGATCTCCAAGGCGATCTACGACCCGCCCAAGGACACGCGCGCGTATTTCCGGGGGATGTGTCTGCAGCGCTACGCGGAGGAAATCGTCTCGGCGAGCTGGGACTCCGTGATCTTCGACCTCAAGGAGGGCCCGCTGAAGAAGATCTTCATGCTCGAGCCCCTCCGCGGCACGGAGGCGCACGTGCGTCAACTCCTGACGGAATCGCCGACGGCGGCCGATCTGCTCCGCAACATCTCCCGCTCGGCGGGGATGTGATGCCGCTCGAGCGCTGGCAGGGCGTCCTCCGCGACTACGGGAGCGCGAGCTTCGTGGAGCTGCTCCGTCGCGAGTCACCGCACCTGATGCCGGGGAGCGGCCCGGCGGCCTCCGAGCCGGCCCTGGAGCCTCCGCACGGCACGACCGTGCTCTCGGTCCGCTACCGCGACGGCGTCGTCATGGCGGGCGATCGCCAGGCGACCGCAGGCCTCCAGGTGGCGAGTCGGCGGATCGAGAAGATCTTCAAGGCCGACGAGTACTCCGGCGTCGGCATCGCGGGAGCCGCGGGGCCGGCGACCGAGATGGCCCGGCTCTTCCAGACCGAGCTCGAGCACTACGAGAAAGTCGAAGGCGAGAACCTGTCGCTCGAGGGCAAGGCGAACCGCCTCTCGCAGATGATCCGCATGAACCTGCCGGCGGCGATGCAGGGCCTCGTCGTGGTCCCGATCTTCTCCGGCTTCGACGAGAAGGCGGGCGTGGGCCGCCTGTTCAAGTACGACATCACGGGGGGCCGCTACGAGGAGTCCAACTACGATGCGCAGGGGTCGGGCGCCAAGGACGCGCGTGACGCGCTGAAGAAGCTGTGGAAGCGCGACCTGCCGCGGGACGAGGCCCTGCGCGTGGCGCTCGAGGCACTGATCGACGCCGCCGACGAGGATGTCGGCACGGGCGGCCCCGACCTGGTGCGGGGCATCTTCCCGACGGTCAAGACCATCACACGCTCGGGCTTCCAGGACGTTCCGGAGGACGAGATCCGCCGCGTGTGCGAGACGATCCTGGCGGAGCGGACGCGCAACGCGGACGGGAGCTGAGCCGTGCCCCTCCCCTACTACGTCAGCCCCGAGCAGATGATGAAGGACAAGGCGGAGTATGCCCGCAAGGGCATCGCCCGCGGGCGGTCGATCGTGACGCTCGAGTATGCGGACGGCATCCTCCTGGTGGCGGAGAACCCGTCCACGCTGCTGCACAAGATCTCGGAGATCTACGACAAGATCGCGTTCGCCGGCGTCGGCAAGTACAACGAGTTCGAGAACCTCCGCATCGCCGGCATCCGGCACGCGGACGTCAAGGGTTACTCGTACAGCCGCGGTGACGTGACCGCGAAAGCCCTCGCCAACGCCTACTCCCAGGCGCTCGGCAACATCTTCACCCAGGACATCAAGCCGTTCGAGGTCGAGGTGCTCGTGGCCGAGGTCGGCGAAGGCGATGGCGGGAAGAACGAGATCTATCACATCCTCTATGACGGCACGATCGAGGACGAGCGCGACTACGCGGCGATGGGCGGGCAGGCGGAGGAAATCCGACGCTTCCTGAAGGATCACTACCGCGAGGGGTTGTCGCTGGCCGACGCCGTGCAGCTCGGCGTGCGGGCCCTGACCATGACGCAGAACAAGCCCCTCAGCGAGCGCGACCTGGAGGTCGCGGTGCTGGATCGCACCAAGGCGCGGCGCAAGTTCCGCCGCATTCCGATGGAGGCGCTCGGCCAACTCCTGGGCACGGCCCGGTAGGTCGTGCTAGTCTGACTCACGGATGAAGCGCCGCATCTTCGGGCTCGAGAACGAGTATGGTCTCACCTGCACCCTGAACGGCCAGCGACGCCTGTCTCCGGACAACGTCGCGCGGTACCTCTTCGAAAAGGTCATCCCGGGCGCCCGCAACGCCAACGTGTTCCTCGAGAACGGCGCGCGTCTCTATCTCGACACCGGATTCCACCCGGAGTACGCCACGCCGGAATGCGACGACGTTCTGGACCTCGTCGTCCACGACAAGGCCGGCGAGCGCGTCGTCGAGGACCTCCTTCACCAGGCCGAGAAGCGGCTGCGCGAGGACGGGATCTCGGGCAACATCCTGCTCTTCAAGAACAACACCGACTCGGCCGGGAACTCGTACGGCTGCCACGAGAACTACCTGGTGAGCCGCGACGTGAGCTTCCAGCGTCTGGCCGAGGCGCTGATCCCGTTCTTCGTGACCCGCCAGATCTTCGCAGGCGCGGGCAAGGTCCTGCAGACGCCGCGCGGGTTCCACTACTGCCTCTCACAGCGCGCGCAGCACATCTGCCAGGAGATTTCCGGGGCGACCACGTCGTCGCGCTCGATCATCAACACGCGCGACGAGCCGCACGCCGACGCCGAGCGCTATCGCCGCCTCCACGTGATCGTCGGCGACTCCAACATGTCGGAAGTGGCCACGTACCTGAAGGTCGGCACGACGGCACTGGTCCTCGACATGATCGAGGACGGATTTTTCGACCGCGACTACTCGTTGCAGTCGCCGGTCCAGGCGATCCGCGACATCTCGCACGACCCGGGCTTGCGGGAGACGGTCAAGCTCAAGGACGGACGCACGATCAGCGCGCTCGAGATGCAGCTCGAGTACCTCGAGTACGCGACCCGCTACGTCGGCTCGATCAGCCCCGATCCGACCACGAAGGACGTGCTGGCTCGCTGGACGGACGTCCTCATCAAGCTCGAGTCGGATCCGATGCTGCTCGCCCGGGAGCTCGACTGGGTGATCAAGCGCCAGCTCATCGACAAGTTCATGGATCGCCACCGCCTGTCGTGGCGCGATCCGAAGGTCTCGCTGCTCGACCTGCAGTACCACGACATCCGCCCCGACAAGGGGGTGTACTACCGGCTCGTGGCCAACGACCAGGTCGACCGGATCGCGGACGACGACACGATCGAGCAGGCCAAGCATCTTCCGCCGCAGACGACGCGCGCGCGCTTGCGCGGCGAGTTCATCCGTCAGGCCAACCTCAAGGGCAAGGACTACCGCGTCGACTGGGTCTACCTGAAGCTCAACGATCCGGAGCGCGAGACCATCCTCTGCAAGGACCCGTTCCAGTCACACGACGAGCGGGTCGAGCGCCTCATCCGCTCGTTCTAGCCGGGGCCGCCACCCCCACCGGCGGTGGTTGACAGCTCCTCCCGGAGGATGCAATTCTGGCGTCCCACGTCACTCACCGGCGGCGCTCACCCGAGCGGGTCCCGAACCGAAGGAGGCCTTGGATGTTCGGACAGCAGAAAGGTCCCCAGAAGACGGCACCGCAAGCGGTCCCCGAGAACGGCAAGCCGGCCGCGGCCATGACGCTCCTCACCGTGGTCGGCGATCGGGCGCGGATGGAAGGCAAGTTCGACATCGCCGACTCGATCCAGATCGAATGCGAGATCGGCGGCGAGCTGAACGTCGGCGGCAAGCTGGTCATCGGCGAGAAGGGGGTCGTCCACGCCGACGTCAAGACCGTGGACGCGATCATCATGGGCCACTACGAGGGCAACATGGTCGCGACCGGCAACGTGGAGATCACCGAGACCGGCCGCGTCAGCGGCAACATCCAGACCGACTCGCTCGTGATCTCGAAGGGCGGCTTCTTCAACGGCAACGTGACGAAGATGAACGAGCATACGGGCGGGCGCCAGGTCGTCCTGATCGACGAGAAGCGGGCCGGGCAGCAGACGGCCCAGCAGAGGTAACCCGCGCGCGCGGGCCGCCGTCCATGCTCTGGAAACGACAGCGCACGAAGACGCCCAAGGCCAACGATCTCACCGCCTTCATCGACGAGGGCTCCGAGATCGAGGGCAAGTACACGTTCAGCGGCACGGTCATGCTGAACGGCCGCTTTCGCGGCGAGATCGTCTCGAACGATACGCTCGTCATCGGCGAGAAGGGTGTCGTCAACGCCTCGATCCGCGCCGGCGTCGTCACGATCAACGGCGAGGTGGTCGGCAACGTGCTCGCCTCCGAGCGCGTGGAGCTGCGTGGGAACGCACGGGTCTACGGCGACGTCGAGGCACCCGTCGTCGTGGTGGAGGAAGGCGTGCTGTTCGAGGGCCACTGCCGGATGACCAAGGCCCGTCCGGTCGACACCGCGCCCGCTTCCGCCTCCGGTCAGCGCGACCTGTCGGTCATCCCCCTCAAGCGCTAGGCCGCTCCTCCGCCCCGCGAGTGCGGCCCGCGAAGGCGGTATACTCGCGGCGCGGCAAGTTCCCCGCTCGAAAGGACGGTCATGCTCGCCAACCACGTCAAGCAGCGCCTGGGGATCGTCCTCTCCGCGTTCACGCCACTCCCGACCGCCGAATTCCTCGCCGTGGCCCGCGAGGCCGAGCAGCGGGGGTACCACACCGGCTGGGTCGGCGAGGTCGCAGGCTACGACGCCCTCACGGTGATGGCGGTCATCGCCACCCACACCGAGCGCTTGCAGGTGGGCTCGGCCGTCGTCCCCGTCCAGACGCGCACGCCCGTCCTGCTCGGCATGAGCGCCGCGAGCCTCAATCACTTCGCTCCCGACCGCGTCGTCCTCGGCCTCGGGCTCTCGAGTCGCATCGTCGTCGGCGACTGGCACGGTCTCGCCTTCTCGCCGGCGCTCGAGCAGATCCGGGAGGCCGTGCAGATCATCCGCCAGGTCGCCGCGGGTGAGCGCGCGAGCTTCGAGGGGAGGTTCTTCCGCGCGAAGAACTTCCGCCTCGCCGCCCCGCCGCCGGCCCGGCCCGTGCGGATCTTCCTCGCCGCCCTCGGCGCGGAGATGCTCGAGCTCGCCGGCGAGATCGCGGACGGCGTCGTGCTCAACTGGATTCCGCCCGAGCGCGTGCCCGTCTCGATCGGTCACCTCGAGCGCGGCGCCCGGCGCGCCGGGCGGACCCTCGAGGGTTTCGAGATCGCCTCGTTCATCCGCACCTGCGCGACCGACGACGTCGAGGGCGCACGCCAGTGGCTCGCGCGCGACATCACCGGCTACGCGACCGTGGACGTCTACTCGAGCTTCTTCCGGTCGGCGGGCTTCGGCCCGGAGATGGACGCGCTCGGCGCCGCCTGGAAGGCCGGCGACCGCGCCGGCGCGGTCCGTCAGGTCTCGCCGCGCATGCTCGACGGCCTGGGCGTCGTGGGCGACGAGGCGTTCTGCCGCGCGCGCGTCGCGGAATTCATCCGCGCCGGCCTGACGATGCCGGTGATCCTGCCGGTCGCGCCCGGCGGCGCCGGCGACACGCCCGCGCTCCTCCGCACGCTCCGCGCGTTCCCCGGATGAAGGTCCTCTGCGTGATCCCGGCGCGTCTGCAGTCCACGCGCCTGCCGCGCAAGGTGCTGCGCGAGGTCGCGGGCCGCCCGCTGATCGTGCGCGTGTGGGAGGCGGCGCGGCGCGCCCCGGAGCTCGGGGACGTGCTCGTCGCGACCGACGCGCGGGAGGTCGTGGACGCTTGCCGCGCCCACGGCGTGCCGGCCGTCCTGACCTCGCCCGACCACCCGTCGGGCACCGACCGCGTGTGGGAGGTGGCCCAGACGCATCCGGCGGACGTCTACGTGAACGTCCAGGGCGACGAGCCGCTGATCACGCCGGGGCACATCGCCCGGCTCGTCGCGCCGTTCGCCGAGCGCCCGGACACCCGGGTGAGCACACTCAGGATCCGCCTCCTGCCGGAGGAGGTGGACAACCCTAACGTCAACAAGGTCGTCTGCGGCGCCGACGGCCGCGCGCTCTACTTCTCGAAGTACCCGATCCCCTTCGATCGCGACGGCCGCGGCGTCGTCCGCTTCAAGCACGTCGGCCTCTACGCCTACACGAAGGCCGCGCTCGACGCCTTCCACCGTCTTCCGCCGTCGCCGCTCGAGCTGACGGAGCGGCTCGAGCAGCTCCGCTTTCTCGAGCACGGGATCCCGATCACGGTGGTCGAGACCGACGAGCCGACCATCGGCGTGGACACGGAGGCCGATCTCGACGCGGTCGAGGCGCTCCTGCGGGCGCGCGGCGCGTGACCGCCGCGCCGGGCCGCGAGCGCCACACGATCCTGGCGCTGGTGCTGGCCGTCCAAACCTTCGCCAACGTCGGCCCGCTCGGCTTTCCCGCGATCGCCTCGCTCGTGCGCGACGATCTCGGCCTCACGCTCACCCAGGCGGGCTCGTTCCTCTCGGCCTACTACGTCGGGCCGATGCTCATGTCGCTCCCCGCCGGCGCGATGGCCGACCGCTGGGGCGTCAAGCGCACGCTGGTCCTCGGCCAGGTCGTGATCGCGGGCGGTCTCGTCGCCGTCGCGCTCTCGGACTCGTACGGGGTCCTGATCCTGCTCATGATGGTCTCGGGCGTCGGCTACGGGATGCTCAATCCGACCTCGACCAAGGCGATCATCGGCTGGTATCCGCCGTCACAGCGCGCCACGGTCGTCGGGCTCAAGCAGGTGGGCTTTCCGTTCGGTGCCATGCTCGGCGCGGCCCTCCTGCCCGTGCTCGGGCTGGCGCTCGGCTGGCGGTGGGCCGTCGTCGCCTCCGCCGCGGTGATCGTGGCCGGCGCACTGGCCTCGGCGGTCCTCTATCGCGACCCGCCCCCGCCGCCGGGCGCGGCCGCCCCGTCCGGGCGCGGCGCCGCGCGCCGGGTGCTCGCCGATCGTGATCTCTGGCTCGTCGCCGTCGCGACGCTCATCTTCGCCGCCGTGCAGACCGTCTGGATGGCCTACCTCGCGCTCTACCTCCAGGGCGTCGTCGGCCTCACGCTCCTCGCGGCCAGCCGCTATCTCGCCCTCGCCCAGGCCGGCGGAATGGCGGGGCGCGTCGTCTTCGGCGTGCTGTCCGACCGCGCGTTCGGCGGCCGCCGCCGCTTCCCGCTGGCGATCGCGGGCTGCGGGACCGCGGTCTGCTCGGTCGCGATCGCCCTCACGGGACGCGGGAGCCCGGCGCTCTCGCTGGCGCTCCTCTGCGCGGTCTTCGGCTTCGTCGGCATCGGCTGGAACGGCGTCCAGCACACCCTGATGGCCGAGCTGGCGGCGCCGGGCGCGGCGGGAGCGGCCGTCGGCTTCGGGCTGGCGCTCTCCTCGATCGGCGTCACCGTCGCGCCGCCCGTGTTCGGCGCCCTCGTCGAGTGGGCGGGCGGCTACCGCGGGCCCTGGATCGGCCTCGCCGGGACGATGGTCGCCGGGCTCCTGCTGCTGGCACTCGTGCGGGAGCGGCCTCCCGTGCCCATCTAGCCCGGCGGCCCGGGCGCGGCGCCGGGCGGGCGCAGCTCGACGGTGCGGATCGGGAACGGGATCTCGATCCCCTCGGCGCGGAAGCGGCGCAGGATGCGCTTGCGGAGCTCGTGCTGGACCACGTACTGGTCCACGAACGTCGCGACCTGGCAGATCAGCGTGAAGTCGAGCGAGGACTCGCCGA
>MGCE01000033.1 GCA_001790315.1 Candidatus Rokubacteria bacterium RIFCSPLOWO2_02_FULL_72_37
GCGATCGGGCAGCGCGGGTGGAACACGCACCCGGACGGCGGCCTGAGCGGACTCGGCACCTCGCCGCCGAGCACGATGCGCTCGCGCTGGGCCTCGAGCGCGGGGTCCGGGATCGGCACCGCGGAGAGCAGCGCGCGGGTGTAGGGGTGCAGCGGGTCCTCGTAGAGCGACTTCCGGTCGGCCAGCTCGACGATCTTGCCGAGGTACATGACCGCCACGCGGTCCGAGATGTGGCGGACGACCGAGAGGTCGTGGGCGACGAACAGGTACGTGAGGCCGAACTCGGCCTGGAGGTCCTCGAGCAGGTTGATGATCTGCGCCTGGATCGACACGTCGAGCGCGGACACGGGCTCGTCGCACACGATCAGCGACGGCTCGAGCGCGAGCGCGCGCGCGACGCCGACCCGCTGCCGCTGTCCACCGGAGAGCTGGTGCGGGTAGCGGTGGGCGTGCTGCGGGAGGAGCCCGACGTGCCGGAGGAGGTCCTGGACCCGCGGCTCGCGCCGGGCGCGGTCGGGCACGATCCCGTGCACGGCGAGCGGCTCGGCGATGATCTGGCCCACGGTCATCCGGGGGTTCAGCGAGCTGTACGGATCCTGGAAGATCACCTGCATCCGCCGGCGCACGCGGCGCAGCTCGGCGTCGGCGAGCGTGGTCAGCTCCCGCCCCTCGAAGACGATCTCGCCGCGCGTCGGGCGCTCGAGCTGCAGGATGCAGCGGCCCGTCGTCGTCTTGCCGCAGCCCGACTCGCCCACGAGCCCGAGCGTCTCGCCGCGCCGGATCGTGAAGCTCACGCCGTTGACGGCGCGCACGACGCCGGGCTTGCCGAACAGGCCGCCGCCCACGTGGAACTCCTTGACGAGGTCCCGCACCTCGAGGAGCGGCGCCTCCGGCGCGGGCGCGCTCATCGTGCGGCCGCCTGCTCGAGCCGCGCGATCTCCCAGCAGGCGCTCACGTGCCCGTCGCCGCCGACGGCGCCGAGCGGCGGGACCTCGTGCGTGCAGCGCTCGACGCGGAACGCGCAGCGCGGGGCGAAGGCGCACCCCGGCGGCAGGCGCGTGAGGTCCGGCGGCTGCCCGTCGATCGGATCGAGGCGCGCGCGCTCCGGCTCGTCCAGGCGCGGCACCGAGCGGAGCAGGCCGAGCGTGTAGGGATGGCGCGGGTTCGCGTAGAGCGCGCGCGCCGTGGCCTGCTCGACGATCTTGCCCGCGTACATGACGTTCACGCGATCGGCGTAGCGCGCGACCACGCCGAGGTTGTGCGTGATGATGAGCATCGCGACCCCGAGGCGCCGCGAGAGGTCCCTCATCAGCTCGAGGATCTGCGCCTGGATCGTCACGTCCAGTGCCGTCGTCGGCTCGTCGGCGAGGATCAGCGCCGGGTCGCACGCGATCGCCATCGCGATCATCATCCGCTGCCGCATCCCGCCGCTGAACTGGTGCGGGTACTGGGAGAGCCGCTTCGCCGGGTCGGGGATGCCGACCAGGCCCAGCAGCTCGACGGCGCGGCGGCGCGCCGCGGCCGGCGAGGCGCCCAGGTGGATCTCGAGGCCCTCGGTCAGCTGGCGTCCGATCGTGAGCACCGGGTTGAGCGAGGTCATCGGCTCCTGGAAGATCATCCCGATCTCGCGCCCACGGACGTGGCGCATCTCCTCCTCGGACAGCCCGAGGAGGTCCCGGCCCTTGAAGAGGATCCGGCCGCTCACGATGCGGCCCGCGGGCCCGGCGACCAGGCGCATGATCGAGAGCGCGCTGACGCTCTTGCCGCAGCCCGACTCGCCGACGAGCGCGACGGTCTCGCCCTCGGCGACGTCCCAGGAGACATCGTCCACCGCGCGGACGACCCCGCCCCGCGTCACGAACTGCGTCACGAGCGACTGGACCTCGAGCAGGTTAGCCACGGCTCGCGCGAGTGTAGCAGATCAGCGGCAGCGCGCGGCAGCCAGGTGCGCGCCCGCCCGGGCCTCGAGGGTCGCGTACTCCCGGCACACGGCCTCGGCGACGCAGGGCCACCGGTGCCGCGCGGCCCAGCGCACCCCCTCCCGCCCGACCCGCCAGGCGAGGTCGGGGTCGGCCAGGAGCGCGGCGATCCGCTCGGCGAGGGCGCGCCCGTCGCCCTCGGGCACCAGGAAACCGGTGACGCCGTCCTGCACGGTCGTCGTGAGGCCGCCGACCCGGGAGGCGATCACGGGGCTCGCGCAGGCCATCGCCTCGAGGGCCACCATGCCGAACGACTCGTAATACGAGGGCAGGATCGTCACATCGGCGGCGGCGTAGTAGAGCGGCAGGACGTCCTGCGGCTGGGCGCCGAGGAAGCGCACCGCGTCGCCGAGGCCGAGCCGGTCGGCGCGGGCGCGCAGCGCGGCCTCGTGGCCGTCGGTGGGCTCGTCGGCCTCCCCCCCGACGACGAGGAGGCGTGGGCCGTCGGCGGCGCGGAGTCGAGCCACCGCATCGAGGAGCGTGTCGAGGCCCTTGATCGGCGCGATGCGGCCGACGTAGAGCAGCACGGACCGGCCGTCGAGGTCGAGGGCACGCCGCGACGCCACACGCTCGCGCGGCGCGAACAGCTCCGTGTCGACGCCGCACGGGATCACGGCGATCCGCCGGGGGTCGGCGCCGTAGTCCCGGCCGAGGTGGCTGCGCTCGACCGCGTTGGCCGCGACGATGCGGTCGGCCGTCGCGATGATCCGCTCCTCCTCCGCGATCCGCGCCCGCGGCTCGCGCTCGGCTGGCACGTGCGCGACCCGGTTCTTCAGCCGACCGAGCGTGTGGAACATCTGGAGCACGGGCGTCCCCCAGCGGTCGCGGAGCGCCAGCGCCGCGGCGCCCGAGAGCCAGTAGTGGGCGTGGACCAGGTCGTAGTCGCCGCGGGCGACCCGCCACGCGTCGACGCCCTCGACGAACTCGTCGAGGTGCTCCGCGATGCGCTCCCGCGCCATCGGCGCCTCCGGCCCGGCCGCCAGGTGGATCACGCGCACGTGCGGGGCGAACGGCACCACCCGGGGGATCGACGGGTTCTGCGAGCGCGTGAACACGTCCACCTCGACGCCCATGCGCCCGAGCTCGCGGGACAGCTCGCGCACGTAGACGTTCATCCCCCCCGTCTCCTTGCCACCGAGCGCGGCGAGCGGACAGGTGTGCACGCTGAGCATCGCGACGCGCAGGTTCATGGCGATGCCGGCGGAGGATCGGCCGGGGTGATGCGCACGTGGCACACGTCCTCGGGCACCGGCTCGAACTCGTACTTGTACCGCTCCTCGCCGCGCAGGAAGTCGAAGCGGTGCCGGCCGCGCGTGATCGCGTCGCGGACCAGGTGGCTCAGCAGGACGACCCCCGGCGAGAGCTGCGCGTGGTCGGGGTGGAAGCCCGAGTTGTAGAGCCCGACCGTCCCGTCCCACTCGAGGGTGATGAACGCCGCGATCGATCCGGCGGCCGTGTCGAGGACCCACAGGCGCGCCCCGCCCCGCGCGGCCAGCGCCACGACCGTCCGGCGGAAGAACCCCTCCATGCGCGCGTCCATGAACCGCGCCTTCCCCACCCGCGAGCGCCGGTGCAGGTCGAGGAAGTCGCCGAGTCGCGCCTCGACGGCCGCCGTCCCCTCGAGGCACGTCGCGCGCGCCTCGGGGCGCTCGCGCTCCAGCCGGCGGAGCTTCCGCCCCAGCTCGTGCCGGTGCTTGCCGCTGAGGCCGGCGAGGTACGCCTCCCACGACGCGGGCAGCGCGAGCACCGGACAGCGCTCCTCGACCTGCACCGTCGCGGTCAGCCCGCACGTCCGGGCCAGCCGCGGGAGCGCGACGGCGGTCGGCGAGGCCGCGGGCACCGCGTGCAGGTCCCACGCGACGCGCTCGCCGGCGCGCGCCTCGAGCAGCGCCGCCCACGCCTCCTCCTCGAGGCCGGCGCGGACGATGAGGTCGAGGTAGTCCGAGACATCGGTGCCCCCTGCGCCGCGGAGCACGCCCGGCTCGACCTCGACGAGCGGCAGGATCGCGACGAGCCGGCCCGCCTCGTCCTCGACGGTCCGGACCTCGAGGCGCGCGTCCGGGGCGAAGGCGCGCACCCACTCGCACTGCCACATCCAGGTGACGAACGGCGAGCGAAGCCGCGACGCGTCGACCAGCGCGTCCCAGGCCACGGGGCCGACCGCCTCGAGGTGGTCGTGCGTCTGGACCTTCACTCGTCCGCCCCGGACGGGCCGCCGGGCTCGGCCTGAGCCGTCTCGTCCCCCGCGCTGTCGGCTTCCCCTTCGGCCGTCGCCTCGTCCATGGCGGCCTCGAAGTCCTCGCCCAGGTCGTCGCCGAACTCGCGGCCCATCGTTTTCATGAAGCGGGCCACGCTCCCGGGATCGTTCTCGTCGAGATCGCCGAGGCTCGACGAGTCGGCGAGCGACTCCAGACGCGCGTCCTCGGATTTCACGGTGGCGAACCGCGACATCACGCGAGCGAGCGCGGTGCCGCCGCACCGCGGACAGGTCGGAGGGGGCGCCGTCGAGGGCCGGAGGACCAGGAGGCTCACACGGCGCCGACACCCATGACAGTCGTACTCGTAAATCGGCATGGCGCAAGGAATTCTAGCATGCCGGCGAGTCCGCGTTCCTCAGCAGCGCCTCCAGCCGGCGGACCGCCCGGCTCCAGTGGAACGCCGTCCGCACGAACGCCTGGCCGGTCCGCGCGATCCTCCCGCGCAGCTCGTCGTCCGTCGCGAGCCGCTCGAGCTTCACCGCCAGGTCGGCGACGTCACGCCGCCGCGCGACGAGCGCGGTCTCGCCGTCGCGCGCGTAGTCGCGGCAGCCGCCGTTGTCGTAGGTGACCAGCGCGGCCCCGCACGCCATCGCCTCCATCGGCGGCATCCCGAGTCCCTCGTCCCAGGACGGGCACAGGTAGATGTCCGCGCTCGCGTAGACCGCGCCGAGCCCCTGCTGCGGCGGATTGGCGTGGAACTCGTCGTAGACCGTGGGATCGGCGGGCGCCTTGACGCCGAAGCCGACCAGGTGCAGGGTCGGCACCGCGCGGCGGGCGCGCCGCACCGCCTCGAGCCCGTCGGCGACGCCCTTCCACGCGTACTCGTGATGGAGCATGAGCACGCGTGGGCGCGGGCTCTCGACCGCGAGCGCTCCGGGTCGGAACAGCTCGAGGTCGACCGGTGTCACCAGCACCTCGGCGTCGCTCCCGAACCGCTCGCGCATGACGTCGCGGAGCCACGTCGAGATCACGATCTTCCTGAGCGGCAGGCGGTAGGTGGCGTCCACCACGTCGGGCGCGCCGTGGTAGAGGCTCTCGTAGTGCTGCACGAGGTAGAACTTGGCGCCGCAGCGCGCGGGCGCCGCCGCGACGACCGGCGCCGACTGCCAGGCCGTCGCGACGACCGCGTCGCCGTCGGGGAGGCCCTCCGCCGTCCACCGGCGCACCCAGCGGATGCGCGCGCGGAAGCCCGGGAGCCATTCCGGGCGCGCGCCCGCGCGCCGGAGACGGAGCGTCGAAAGGATGCCGTGCGCGGGCACGACGACGGTCACCGTGTGGCCCAGGGCGGTGAGGCGGTCGGCGTACGTGAGGATCGCGCGCACGCCGCCCGCGATCCGGAGATGGGGACAGAGGAACGTGAGCGTCAAATGGCCATCGAGACCAGCCCCGTCCTCCGGTAGGCGCCCGGGTCGAGGAGGACGTTGACGCACCAGACCTCGTCGGACCCCAGCGCGCGCTCGAGCGCCCCCGCGAGCTCGCGGGGCTCCCGCACGAGGACCCCGCGGCCGCCCAGCGCTTCGACCATCAGGTCGTAACGCGTGGCCGGCAACGAGGTGGCGACGGCGCGCGTCTCGCCGAAGAACGAGAGCTGCGGATTGCGGATCTGCCCCCACCCGCCGTCGTTGCCGACGACACAGGTGAACGGCGTGCGGAAGCGGACGGCGGTCTCGAGCTCCATGCCGTTGAGGCCGAACGCGCCGTCGCCCGCGACCAGCAGCACCCGCCGCTCCGGGTGGAGCAGCTTGGCGGCGATCGCGAAGGACGGCCCCACACCGAGGCAGCCGAACGGGCCCGGGTCGAGCCACTGGCCGGGTCGGTGGAGCGGGATCAGCTTGGACGCGCAGCCGACCACGTCGCCACCGTCGCCCACGACGATCGTGTCGGGCGTGACCACGCGCGCGAGCTCGCCGGCGAGCCGGTAGTGCGAGATGGGCGTCTGGTCGGAGGCGGCCTCCGCGAGGAGCTTCGCGCGCGCGTCCCGCTCCTTCTGGCCGAGCCGGGCCCGCCAGGGCCCGAACCGCGCCTCGAGCCGCGCGGGCAACGCCTCCACGAGCTGGGCCAGCACGCGACCGGTGTGCGCCGCGATCCCCACCTCGAGCGGCCGGTTGCGGCCCAGCTCGAGCGGGTCGCAGTCGACCATGCAGACGCGCGCGTCCTCGGCAAACGTCGGCGGGCGCCCGTAGCCCAGCCGGAAGTCGAGCTGCGCCCCCAGCACGAGCACGAGGTCGGCGCCCGCGAGGGCGGTCCCGCGCGCCTGGGCGAAGGCCAGCGGGTGGTCGGCGGGCAGCATGCCCCGCCCGGCGCCGTTCATGAACACGGGCACGCCGGCGGCCTCGGCGAAGGCGGCCAGCGGCTTCGCCGCGTCGTCCCAGAAGACGCCGCTGCCGGCGACGAGGACGGGGCGCTCCGCGCGCGCGAGGAGCGCGACGACGCGCGTGACCGCGTCGGGATCGGCCGGGGCGGGCGTCCGGTGCACGTAGCCCGTCGGAATCGGCGCCAGCCGGTCCTCGAGTGTCGTCATCAGGAGATCCACCGGGATCTCGACGAAGACCGGCCCCGGTCGGCCGGTCAGCGCCGTGCGGATCGCGGTGGTCAGCACCTCGGGGATCTGTCGCGTCTCGGCCACCGACCACGCCCCCTTCGTGATCGGGCGCAGGAGCGCCACCTGCTCGGTCTCCTGGAGCGCCCCGAGCCCGCGGAGCCCGAGCGGGGCGGCGCCGCCGATCAGGAGCAACGGGCTCCGGGCGGCATGGGCGTTGGCGACGCCCGTGACCGCGTCCGTCACGCCCGGCCCCGCGGTCACGACGGCGACGCCGACGTTCCTGGTGAGTCGCGCGTACGCGTCGGCGGCATGGGCGGCCGCCTGCTCGTGCCGCACGTCCACGATCCCGATGCCTTCGTCGAGGCAGCCGTCGTAGATCGGCAGGATGTGGCCGCCGCAGAGGGTGAAGATGTGACCGACGCCCGCCTGCCTGAGCGTCCGCGCGACCAGCGCCCCGCCCGTCAGATCCGCCATGCCCACAGCCCTTTCAGGGACCCGCGATCCTCAGCCGCCGCGCAGGCGCGGCAGGATCTCCGCGGCGATCCTCTCGACGTGCTCTTCCTGCTGCTCGAAGTCGACGATCGTGTCGAGGATGAAATAGTTGCAGCCGGCCTCGCGGAAGCGCTCGAGGCGCTCGAGGCACTGCTCGGGGGTGCCGATGATCCCGTACTTCTCGGCCAGCGGCGAGAAGTCCTGCGCGTAGCGCCGGCTGAGCATGCGCACCCACGTCGCCCGGGCGCTCTCGTAATCGCGTCCGAGCGTGATGAACGTGAGGTGCCCGCAGGCGAAGCCGTCGAGGCTGCGCCCGGCCGCCTGGGCCGCCTCGCGAATCTGCGCGACGGACTCCCGGTAGCGCTCCGGCTGGACGACGTAGGAGATCCAGCCGTCGCCCTGGCGTCCCGCGCGCCGGAGCGCCGCCTCCGAGCGCCCGCCGACCCAGATGGGGGGGCCGGGCTGCTGGACCGGCCGGGGCTCGATCGACACGTCCTTGAACCGGGTGAAGCGACCGTCGAACGACGCCGGGCTGTCGCGCCAGAGCGTTCGCACGACGTCGATCGCCTCGGTGACGCGGGCGCCTCGCTCGCCCCGCGGCACGCCGCACAGCTCCCACTCCCTCGGGATCTCGCCCCCCACCCCGACGCCGAAGATGAAGCGGCCGCCCGAGAGCACGTCGAGCGTCGCGGTCATCTTCGCCGCCACCGCCGGACCGCGGAGCGCCAGCAGGTACACGCACGTGCCGAGCCGGAGCCGGCTCGTGATCGGCGTGTACGAGGCGAGCAGCGTGAGCGACTCGTGCATCGGCACGTTGAACGCGATGTGGTCCCCGGTCCACACCGAGTCGTAGCCGAGCGCCTCGAGGCGCCGCACAATCCGCCACTGGCTTTCCGGCGGGTGCGAGCGGAGCTGGACGCCGAAGCCGGTCACGCGCTCATCGCGGGAAGGCGTCCTTGACGCCCCCGTCCACCGTCAGCGTGCAGCCGGTGGTCTTCGCGGAGCGGTCGGACGCGAGGAACAACGCGGCCTCGGCGACGTCCTCCGGCAGGATCCGCACGCCGAGCAGGTTGCGCTTCCGGTAGAACTCCTCGAGATCCGCCACCGCGATCCCCTGGGCGGCCGCCCGCTCGCGCCTGATCTCCTCGGACCACAGGCGCGAGTCCTGGAAGACCGCGTCCGGGTTGATGATGTTCGAGCGGATCCCGTGCGGCGCGCCTTCGAGGGCGAGCACCTTCGCCAGCTGGGCCTCGGCGGCCTTCGACGCCGAGTACGCGGCGAAGTCCTTGCCGGGCGACATCACGTTCTTGGTCGCGACGAACACGAGGGCGCCGCCGAGCCCCTGCGCGAGCATCACGCGCATGGCCTCGCGCGCCACCAGGAAGTGGCCGGTCGCGTTCACGGCGAACGCGCGCTCCCAGTCCTCCAGCCGGAGGTCCACCACGGGCGTCGAGTGCGCGGTGCCGGCGTTCGAGACGAGCACGTCGAGGCCGCCGTAGGCGAGCAGGGTCGCCTCGAGGGCCGCGCGCACCGAGATCTCGCGCGTCACGTCCATGGCGAGGCCGAGCGCGCGCCCCGCCCCCACGGCCGCGACGATCTCGTCCGCCGTGTGCACGGCCCCGGGCTCGTCCACGTCGCCCACGACGACGTGCGCGCCCTCGGCGGCAAGCCGCCGCGCGATCGCGCGGCCGATGCCCGAGGCGCCGCCCGTGACGAGCGCGACGCGCCGGGCCAGCTCCTTCTCGGGCGGTGCCAGCGTGAGCTTGTAGAGCTCGAGCGGCCAGTACTCGACGTCGAAGGCGTCGCGCGCCGAGAGCGAGACGTACGTGCCGAAGGCCGTGGCGCCGCCGATCACGTCGATCGTGTGGTGGTAGATGTCCTGGACGATGCCCGACGTCCGCCGGTCGCGCCCGGCCGTGAACATCCCGAGCCCGGGCACGAGGACGACGCGCGGCAGCGGATCGCCGAGCGCGGCCCCCTCGGAGCGGTGCGCCTCGAAGTACCGCGTGTAGTCACGGACGAAGGCCTCGACCGCCTCCTCCACGGAGCCGTCGGGAGCGACGAAGCACGGCAGACGCTTCGTGTAGATCGTGTGGTCGGGCGTGGCGGGTCCCACCTGCGAGAGGCGGGGCGCGTCGGTCGACGAGACGAACTCGGTCACGGCGGGCGAATCGTCGAACGTCACCACCACCCGCCGGCTCCGGGACAGCAGCCCGCGCAGCCGCGGCGCGAGCGCGAGCGCCCGGGCGCGCCGCTCGCCGGGCGGGAGCACGGGCACGCGTGGTCCTCCGAAGACGCGCCGTCCGCGCGCCCGCTCCGCGATCGCCTCCTCGGCGCGGGTGATCAGCTCGATCGTCGCCTCGTACGCCTCGCGGACGGTCGCGCCCCAGGTGATCGTGCCGTGACGCTCGAGCACGAGCGCCTTCGCCTCCGGGTGCCCGGCGATCGCGTCGGCGACCTCGCGCGAGATCCGGAAGCCGGGCCGCAGGTAGCGCAGGGTGAGCACGTCCTTGCCGTAGACGGCGGAGAACACCTCCTGCACGCGGTCGTTGTTGGTGAGCGAGACGATCGCGTCGGCGTGCGTGTGGACCACGCAGTGGGCGGGAAGGAAGCCGTGC
>MGCE01000034.1 GCA_001790315.1 Candidatus Rokubacteria bacterium RIFCSPLOWO2_02_FULL_72_37
AACGCGACGTCGCGCGCGCCGAGCATCAGCGGGACGATGTAGTTGAAGAACGCCGCGTTCGCCGGCATGACCGCGAGGAAGACCATGGTCGTGCCGTGCATCGTGAACAGCGCGTTGAACGTCTGCGCGCTCACGAGGGCGTTGGCGGGGCCCGCCAGCTGGAGCCGGATCAGGAGCGCCTCGATCCCGCCGACCAGCAGGAACACGAAGGCCGAGACCCCGTACAGGATCCCGATCCGCTTGTGATCGACGGTGGTGACCCAGGACCAGACGCCGCTCACCTGAGGCCCGCCAGGTAGGTGGCCACGGCGCGCGCCTGCGCCTCGGTCAGGCCGAGCGCGGGCATCTTCGCGCCGGGCTTGATCGCGCCCGGGTCGCGGATCCACGCGGTGACGGTGTCGAGGGTGTTGGGGAGCAGGCCCGACGCGATCGTGGTCCGCCCGCCGAATGTCGTCAGATCGGGCCCGAGGACGCCCGCGGAGACGCCCCGGATCGTGTGACAGCCCACACAGGCGCTCCGCGTGTAGATCGCCTTGCCCTCGGCCGCGAGACCCGACGGGGGCTCGGCCGGCGTCGCGCGCTGCGCCGCCAGCCAGCGCTCGAACGCCTCGGGCGTCTCGACGAAGACGCGCATGCCCATGTTCGCGTGCGACGCGCCGCAGAACTCGGCGCATTGCCCCCAGTATTCCCCGGGCGTGTCCGGGATCAGCGTGAGCCGGTTCACGCGTCCGGGAATCACGTCGCGCTTGCCACCCAGCTGCGGCACCCAGAAGCTGTGGATCACGTCGGCGCCCTCGAGCGTGAGCACGACGGGGCGCCCGGCCGGCAGGTGGAGCTCGTTGGCGGTGACGACGCCGAGTGACGGATAGCGGAACTCCCACCACCACTGCCGACCCAGCACGGTCACGTCGAGCGCCTGGGCCACCGGCGCCGCCTGGGTGCGGAAGATCACCTGGATCGTCGGGACCGCGATGACCAGCAGGACGAGCGCGGGAGCGATCGTCCACCCGATCTCGAGGAGCGTGTGGCCGTGGATCTGCGCGGGGAGCGGCGTGCCCGGCTTCTCGCGGAAGCGCAGCAGCACCCACGCGAGCGCGCCGAAGACCACCACCGCGATGACCACGGACGCCCACGTGATGATGCCGTAGACGTGGAGGATGTCCCGCGCGAAGTCCGAGCGCGGGACCAGGGTGGTCATGGGCCCGTCCCACGCGCAGCCGCCGAGCGTCAGGGCGGTGCCGACCACCCCGAGACGCACGAGGAGCCGGTCGCTTGTCTGTCGATTCACAAACGCTAAACCTACTCGACCCGGGCGGGCTGCGCAAGCGGACAGCTAGGCCGCGAGCGCGAGCAGGGTGTGGAACAGGACGTTCGCGCCGCGCTCGATGGCCTCCCAGTCGCTGGTCTCGTCCACGCGATGGCTCCGGCCACCCCGGGATGGAATGAAGATCATGCCGGCGTCGGTGAGCGCCGCGAGGTTCTGCGCGTCGTGGCCCGCCGCCGAGTGGAGGCGGGTGGAGGCGAGCCCCACCGTGACGCACGCCGCCTCGATCGCGGCCTGCACGCGTTCCGCGCACGGCGCGGGCGCGGTCGCCGACATCGGCCGCACCTCCACCCCGACCCGGCGCCGGCTGGCGACGCGCCTGGCGAGCGACTCGCACTGCATCGCGAGGCCCGCGAGGACGTCCGCGTCCGGGCTCCGGAGCTCCTGCACGAGCTCACCGCGCGCGGGTACGATGTTGCTCACGCCCGGGTGCACGGTGACGACGCCGAAGTTCGTGACGGTGCGCCCGCCGCCGCGCCTGACCACGAGGTCGCGCGCCCTCAGCGCATAGTCGGCGGCCGCGAGGAAGCCGTCGCGGCGTCGGTCCATCGGCGTGGTGCCCGCGTGGTCGGCCTGGCCGGTGAAGACGACGCGCGCCCGGCGCACGCCGACGATCGAGTCCACGACGCCGATCGGAATGCCCGCTTCCTCGAGCCGGGGGCCCTGCTCGATGTGGAGCTCGACGTACGCGGCCACCGCCCCCTCCGGTGCGCGCGCCTCCGGTGCCCGGCGCGCGTCGAAGCCCGCCCGGGCCATCGCGTCGACCAGCCGCTCGCCGTCCACGGCGGCCATGTCCGGGATCCGCTCGATCTCGAGCCGCCCGGTGAACGCGCGCGAGCCGAAGAGGCTCCCGTAGCGACCTTCCTCGTCGCTCCACGCGCCGAGGACGAGCGGCAGGCGATGAGTCAGGCCCGTCTCGGACACCCTCTCGAGGCACTCGAGCCCGGCGAGGACACCGAGCGCGCCGTCGAGGATGCCCCCCTCGGGCACGCTGTCGATGTGCGAGCCGGTGAGAACCACGGGGCGGTCGGCGGCGAGCGCGCGCACGCCGCCGGCGCCGAACACGTTGCCCGCCGCGTCGACCCACGCCTCGAGGCCGGCGGCCCGGATCTCCCCCAGGAGCCAGGCGCGCGCCTCCTCGTGCGGCGGCGACCAGCAGGGTCGCGTCACGCCACCCCCGGGCAAGGCGCCGAAGCGCGCGAGCGTCTCGATGCGCGCCCGCAGGCGGCGTGGCGAGATCGCTGGCATGGGGCGGAGTATAGCCTTGACTTGGCGCGCGGGCGGTTTCTAGAATGAACCACCGTTCATCCGCTGGCGACGGCCCCGATCCCGGGAGGGCACATGGACCTCACCCTGACTCCAGAACAAGAGACGTTCCGCGAGACCGTGCGGACCTGGCTCCGGGCGAACATCCCCGAGGAGTGGGCCCGACAGACGGTCGCCGGCTCGGACATCCCGCGGGTGGAGGCCTACGACCTCTTGCGCCGCTGGCAGCGGACGCTGTACGACGCCGGCTTTCTCGGACTCACGTGGCCTGTCGAGTACGGCGGCCGGGGGCTCACCTTCGTGGAGGAGATCATCCTCCAGCAGGAGATGGCGCTCGCCAAGGCGCCGCCCGTCCTGAACGTGCTCGGCATCGGCATGGCGGGCCCGACGATCATCGCGTACGGGACCGAGGAGCAGAAGAAGCGCTACCCGGCGAAGATCCTCTCGTGCGAGGAGATCTGGTGCCAGGGCTACTCGGAGCCGAACGCGGGCTCGGACCTCGCCGCGCTCCAGACGCGCGCCGTGCGTGACGGCGAGCACTGGGTGCTCAACGGCCAGAAGGTGTGGACGTCGTTCGCGCAGTTCGCCGACTGGATGATGCTGCTCGCGCGCACGGATCCCGCCGCGCCCCGGCACAAGGGCATCACGTACTTCCTGCTCGACATGAGGCTGCCCGGCATCACGGTCAAGCCCCTCCGGCAGATCACGGGCGACGCGGAGTTCAACGAGGTCTTCTTCGACAGCGTGCGCGTCCACGAGTCCGAGGTGCTGGGAGGCGTCAACAGCGGCTGGCGGGTCGGCGTGACGACCCTGATGTACGAGCGGCTCACGCTGGGCTTCGGTCTGCAAGTCAGGCTGCGGATCGCGCTCGACGGCCTGATCGAGATGGCGCGCCGGGTGGAGAAGACGGGCCGCGCCGTGACCAAGGACCCGCTCACCCGGCAGAAGCTCGCGCAGCTCTGGATCGAGACCGAGAGCCTGAAGTACACCGGGGCCCGCGCGCTCACGCGGCTGCTGCGCGGCGAGCTCCCGGGTCCGGAAGCCTCCGCGGGGAAGATCACGTGGGTGGACGTGAACCAGCGGCTCCAGGAGATCGCGATGGAGATCCAGGGGCCGTACTCCCAGCTCCGTCGGGGCTCCGAGTGGGCCGTCGAGGGGGGCGCGTGGGCGCATTCCTTCCTCCGCTCGCGCGCCAACTCGATCGAGGGTGGCACGACGGAGATCCAGAAGAACATCATCGCCGAGCGCGTGCTCGGCCTGCCAAAGGACTAGCGGCCATGGACTTCGGGTTCAGTCAAGAGCAGGAGCTGCTTCGCGCGACGGCGCGGAAGTTCTTCGAGAACGAGTGCCCCTCGACGTTCGTGCGCGCTCGGATGGAGGAGCCCGTCGGGGTGACCGACGGGTTCTGGAACAAGCTGGCCGAGCAGGGCTGGCTCGGGCTCGTCTACCCCGAGGCGCTCGGCGGCTCCGGCCTCGGCTTCGTGGATCTCACCGTGCTCATGGAAGAGATGGGCCGCTGCGTGATGCCGGGGCCGTTCTTCTCCACGGTGTTGCTCGGTGGACTGGCGATCCTCGAGGCGGGCTCGGCCGCACAGAAGAACGAGTGGCTCGGGAAGATCGCCGCGGGCGAGGCCCGGACCACGCTGGCGCTCACCGAGCCCAACGCGCGCTGGGACGCCGCCGGCGTCACGGTCACCGCGCGCCAGGGCGGGAGCGGCTTCGTCCTCAACGGTACCAAGCTCTTCGTTCCCGACGCCCACCTGGCCGACGTGCTCGTCGTCGCGGCGCGTGTGGCCGAGGGCAAGAGCCCCGAGGATGGCGTGAGCCTCTTCCTCGTGCCGAGGGACGCGGCGGGCATGACGGTCGCCCTCCTCCCGACGATGGACCAGACGCGGAAGCTCTGCGAGGTGACCTTCCGGGACACGCCCGTCGATGCCGGCGCGCTGCTGGGCCCCATGGGCGCCGCGTGGCCGTCGATCGCGCGCGTGCTCCAGCGCGCGACGGTCGCGCTCTGCGCCGAGATGTGCGGCGGCGCGCAGAAGATCCTCGAGATGACGACGGACTACGCGAAAATCCGTGTCGCCTTCGGCAAGCCCATCGGCACCTACCAGGGCGTGAAGCACAAGGCGGCGGACATGCTCGTGGACGTGGAGAACGCGAAATCCCTCACGTACTACGCGGCCTGGGCGATGGACGAGAACGCGCCCGAGGCCGGTCTCGCGGCCTCCATGGCCAAGGCCTACGTGTCGGACGCCTACCGCAAGGTGGCGGGCACGGGCATCCAGCTCCACGGCGGGATCGGGTTCACGTGGGAGCACGACCTCCACCTCTACTTCAAGCGCGCGAAGTCTTCCGAATTCACCTTCGGCGATGCCGCGTATCACCGCGAGCGGGTCGCCCAGCTGATTAGTCTATGAAGCTGGGGGGCGGCGCGGCGCCGCCCCCCAGCCCCCCCTGCGCGTGCCAGCGGCGCGGCGCGGTCTTCCAGCCCCCCCTGCGTGCCAGCGGCGCGGCGCGGTCTCCCAGCCCCCCCTGAGCGCGCTGCCGGCGCGGCGCGGTCTTCCAGCCCCCCCTGCGCGTGCCAGCGGCGCGGCGCCGCCCCGCGCGTCTATCCGGTGGGAGCGGGCCTCGCGTCGACCCTGGTACACTCGCGTGCGATGAGCGTTCCTGCCGAGCCCAGGCCAGCGGCGTCGGTCGTGCTCGTGCGCGAGGCGCCGGCCGGCGCCCCGGAGCCGCTCGAGGTCTACATGATCCGGCGCAACAAGGGCATGAAATTCCTCGGCGGATACTACGCGTTCCCCGGAGGCAAGGTGGATCCGGGCGACGCCGCCCCCGAGGTGCTCGCGCGCTGCCACGGGCTCGGCGTGCCCGAGGCGGAGGAGGTCTTTCCCGGCCACGCTGGCGCACCCGCGCTCGCGTTCTGGGTCACGGCGGTGCGTGAGCTCCTCGAGGAGAGCGGCGTCCTGCTGGCGTGTGACGCCGCGGGCCGCCCGCTCGAGCCGCGCGACCCCGCGGTCGCCGCGGGCATCGAGCGTTGCCGGCGCGCGCTCATGGCGGGTGAAGCGTCGTTCGGGGAGCTCGTCTCGCGCGAGGGCTGGTACTGCGACCTGTCGGGGCTCCGCTACTTCTCCCATTTCATCACGCCGCGGTCGAGCCCGATCCGCTTCACGGCGCGCTTCTTCCTGTGCCGGATGCCGTGCGGTCAGGAGCCGCGCCTCTACACGGAGGAGACCTCCGAGGGATTCTGGATCCACCCCGGCGACGGCTACCGGCGCTACCAGACGGGCGAGCTGGCCATGGCGGAGCCCGCCGAGTACGGGCTCGCGTACATCGCCCAGTTCGCCTCGCTCGACGATCTGTGGGTCGCGCACGATGACGGCCGCCACAAGTTCCACGGGATCATCGACCGGATCGACGTCTTTTGGGACAGCTTCGACTGGAAGAGCAACCGCTTCCAGTGATAGCCGGGGGGTGGCGGCTCACGCAGGCCTCGGTCCCGATCGCGTTCGTCCTCTGGGGCTGCGCGTTCCTCGCCGCGCGCTCGGGCCGGGGCGATCTGGGTCTCTTCGTGCTCCTCTACGCGCCGCTGGCGCTCCTGGGGTTCAGGGTGGCCATCGGCGGCGGTATGCTGCTGCATCTCGCGTACGCGGCGTGCGCGGACCTGACGCGCCGGCGGCACGTGCGGCCGGGCTGGCTCGTCGCGCTGGCCGCCCTCCACTACGCGTGCGTGGGCATCGCCGCCTGGGGCCCCGCCCGTGACGACTGGCGGAATCCCGGCGTCGCGGTGTGGACCGGGGTCGCCGTGTTCCTCGCCTGGCAGGTGTTCATCGCGGCGAGCGTGATGCGGCGCGCCCCGCGGCGACGCTGAGCCGCGGCGCCGAGCCCATGGCGGTCGAGCACGCGACGTCGGTGCAGGTGCGGTGGGGTGACGTGGACCCGGCCGGGATCGTCTTCTACCCGCGGTTCTTCGAGTGGTACGACCTCGGCTGCGAGGCGCTCTTCGCGTCCCTCGGGCTCGCGTGGCCCGACGCGTTCCCGCGCTACGATGTCGTCGGCGTGCCGATCGTCGAGTCGAGCTCACGCTTCGTGAGCCCCGCGCGCTACGGTGACGTCCTGACGATCCGCTCGCGGGTCGCGTGGGTGCGCGCGAAGACGTTCCGCGTCGAGCACGAGATCGCGGTCGGCGCGCGCCTCTGTGCCGAGGGGCACGAGATCCGTGCGTGGGTCGGGCGCCCGACGGCGCCCGGCGAGCGGCTCCGGGCGCGGCCCATCCCCGAGGACGTCGCGCGGCTCCTGCGGGGGAGTGACGCCCGGGCCGGAATCGGGTAGGCTTGTGACCCCGAACCATCCCGAGACCACTCACTGAGGAGGTTGCGCTATGGGTGCACTGACGCGTCGAACGTTCGTCACGGGCGCCGGGGCCGCGGCGGTGGGCGTGGCGGCGGGGCCGTGGGTGCTGCGGAGTTGGGCGCAGGGCGGGCCGATCAAGATCGGTGTCGTGCTGCCCTACACGGGCGTGTACGCGGTCCTCGGCGAGTCCATCACCCAGGCGATGGAGCTGGTGTTCGAGCGCGAGAAGTGGACCGTCGCGGGCCGCAAGATCGAGATGATCAAGGAAGACGACGAGATGAAGCCGCCGGTCGGCATCCGGAAGACGGAGAAGCTGATCGACTCGGACAAGGTCGACATCCTCACGGGGCCCGTGCACAGCGGCATCCTCATGGGCATGCGCGACAAGGTCCACAACTCGAAGACGATCCTGATCGTCTCCAACGCCGGCGCCGACGCGATCAGCCGCCAGCGCTGCTCCAAGTGGATCTTCCGCACGTCGTTCTCGAACTGGCAGCCGTGCCAGCCGATGGGCGAATGGGTGGCGAAGCACGTCGCCAAGGACGTCTTCCAGGTCGCGCCCAACTACCAGGCGGGCAAGGACATGATGGCGGCGTTCCGCGAGACGTTCCTGCCCGCGGGCGGCAAGGTGATCGCCGAGGATTACCCGAAGCTCGGCGAGACCGACTACGCGCCGTACCTCACCAAGATCAAACAGTCGGGCGCGAAGGCGGTGTTCGCGTTCTTCTCGGGCTCGGACGCGGTGAACTTCGTGAAGCAGTACGACCAGTTCGGCCTCAAGGGGGCGGTCAAGCTGACCGGCGCGGGCTTCCTCACCGAGCCGGACGTGCTCCCGGCGCAGGGCAAGTCGGCGCTCGGCGTGCTCACCGGGCACTTCTACACGCCCGTCCTCGACAACCCGGTGAACAAGCGGTTCGTCAAGGACTTCAAGGCCAAGTACGGCAACAAGACGCCGGACGGCTTCGCGTGCCAGGGCTACGACACCGCCGAGGTCATCCTCCGCGCGCTCAAGGCCGTGAACGGCAACACGCAGGACAAGGACAAGCTCGTGGCGGCGATCGCGAAGGTGGAGTTCGACAGCCCGCGCGGCCGCTTCCGCTTCGACCCCAAGACCCAGAACGTGATCCAGCCGTTCATCTACGTCCGGGAGGTGCGCGAGGTGCCGGAGTTCGGCCTCACCAACGTCCCGATCGACAAGGTCGCGGACGTGCGCGATCCCGGGACCGGCTGCAC
>MGCE01000035.1 GCA_001790315.1 Candidatus Rokubacteria bacterium RIFCSPLOWO2_02_FULL_72_37
GACATGGGCGCCACCGTCGCCCGGGTGCTCGGGCGATGACGCCACCCGCATCTGTCTCAGGCCACCCACGGTTGGAACCGGCCCCGCGGCCCCCGCTACAATGACCGAGCGTACGCTCGCCATCATCAAGCCCGATGCCGTCGCCAAGGGCGTCGCCGGCCAGATCCTGAGCCGGATCGAGCAGGGCGGGTTCACCCTCCTGGCCGCCAAGCTGATCCACCTGAGCCACGAGCAGGCGGCGGGCTTCTACATCGTCCACAGGGAGCGGCCGTTCTACGGGAGTCTCTGCTCGTTCATGACGACGGGCCCGTGCCTGGCTCTGGTGCTCGAGGGCGACGACGTGATCCGTCGCTGGCGCGACCTCATGGGCGCGACCGACCCGGCGAAGGCGGCGCCCGGCACGATCCGCCGCGACTTCGCCTCGTCCATCGAGTCCAACGCGGTCCACGGCTCCGACTCGGCCGAGTCGGCGGCGTTCGAGGTTTCCTACTTCTTCGCGGCCCTCGAGATCTGTCCGCGCTGACGCCCGAGCGGTTCGCCGCGCGCCTCGGCCCCGGCGAGCGCCTCACGACCCTCGGCGCGATCCTGGTCGGCACCGTGGGCACGACGGCGCTCGGCATCCTGTTCGCCCTGGAGAGCGGCAACCCGCGCTGGCTCTTCCTGGGCCTGCCCTTCACGCTCCTGATCCTGGTCGCGGCCTGGTTCGCGCCCACGGCCTACCACCTGGCGGCCGACGGCGTGCGCGTCGAGCGGCGCGCGGGCGCGCGCGTGATCCCGTACCGGGCGATCCGCGGGGTCGATCGCGAGCCGCGCTCGATCCACGGCTTCACCGTGGCGGCGTGCCGCGGCGTCTTCGGCCGCTTCGGCCGCTTCTGGAGCGCGCAGCTCGGCCTCTACCGGCTGTACGTGACCGACGACGCGCGGGTCGTCTGGCTCGCGACCGACCGCGGCCTCGTCGGCCTCTCGCCAGACCGTCCCGACGAGTTCGTCGCGGCGCTGCGTCGGCGCGTCGGCGGCGCCGCCTGAAACGCGCCGGCGCCGACGGGCGTCGAACCTGGTGATAGACTCCGACCGGAGGCAACCCATGAGAGAGGATCTCCGCGTCGCGCTCCTGGCGGTCGCCGGCCTCGCCACGCTGCTCGCGGGGGCGCCGGCCGCGTCGGCGGAGGAGTACCGACTGCGGGTCGCGAGCGTCCACGAGCAGGGGTTCTACGCGTACCTCAAGCCCGGCGAGCTGAGGGACGGCGTGAGCGGGCCCGGTCTCGACCGTCTCGAGCGGAGCCTCGACTCGCGCGACTTCCCGAGCGGCGCGCTCATCGGTGGGCGCGATCCGGCGCCCGCGCGCGAGTCGGTCGCCCGCGTGTGGGGCGGCGTGCCCGTGCGAATCGAGCCCGCGGGCGAGTCGGCGACGCACCGGTGGGCGGAGCTCCGGTGGCAGGGCAAGCCCGGCGAGCGGAGCGTGTTCGTGATCGACCAGACGGCCGGCCGGCCCCAGGACGTCGTCCGCGTCGCGCTCCGGGGCACGGGCCCGCTCCGTCAGTACCAGGTCTACGAGCCGCCCGGCGCCGCGGCCAGGCTGGCGGCGGTCCGGATGCAGCTCGCCTTCCTCTGGGCCGCGCAGGAGCGGGGCGACGTGTGGACCAAGTACGTCGCGCCTGTCCTCGACCTCGCCCACGGCATCGGTGTCGTCGTCGGGGCCAACGCCGGAGGGCTCCTGGCCGATCACGTCTACCTCATCGTGACGCATGCCGAGCGCGCCACGACCTACGAGGCCGTGCTGGCGTGGCGGCAGTCCCCCGACGACCGCCAGGCGCCGAGCGACAACTCCAGGAGGCTGTTTTGATGCGACGTCGGGGGGAGCGCCGCCGCTCGCCGTGCGAAGGGGCCTGACGCCCCACGGGGATTCCGCGGGCCCGAGCGTCCCGGCCGGCCCCCGTTTCCGCTAGAATCTCGGACGTGACCGCGCTCGCCGCCCTCAACGCCGCGACCTTCTTCGTCGACCGCCACGTGGCGGAAGGGCGCGGCGACCGGATCGCGTTCCGCTTCCGGGACCGCTCGCTGACCTATGCCGATGTGGCGGCGAGCGTGGAGGCCGCCGGCGGGGAGCTGGCGCGGCGCGGCCTCGACGCCGGCGAGCGCGTGTTGCTCGCGCTCCCCGACACGCCGGCGTTCGTGACGGCGTTCTGGGCGGTGGTGAAGCTCGGTGCGGTCGCCGTGCCCGTCAACACGCTGATGACGGCCGGCGAGTACGAGTTTCTCCTGAACGACAGCCGCGCGCGAATCGCCGTCCTCGCCGAGGAGGTGGCCCCGCATGTCGCGGCGGCGCGGGGTCGCTGCCCGTGGCTCCGCGAGGTGATCGTGGCCGGCGACGCTCTCGAGCGCGCGCCGGGCGGGCCTGCGACGACCCCCCGCACCACGCGCGAGGACATCATGTACTGGGGATACACCTCGGGCTCGACCGGCGCCCCCAAGGCCGCGGTCCATTCGCACAAGGACTTCGTCGCTGCCGCCGAGCGGGTGGGCCGCGGCGTCTTCGGTCTCGGCTCCGACGACCGCACGTTTTCGGCCTCGAAGATGAGTTTCGCGTTCGGCCTCGGCAACACGCTCTACTTCCCGGCGCTCGCCGGCGGGTCGGCGGTGCTGGTGCCGGAGCGCCTGACGCCCGAGCGGGCCTTCGAGGTGATCGAGGCCGAGCGGCCGACGGTCTTCTTCGCGGTGCCGACCCTCTACGCGCGCATGCTCGCGCTGGAGGCCGCCGAGCGCCGGTGGGACCTCTCCTCGCTCCGCTTCTGCGTCTCCTCGGGCGAGGCGCTGCCGCCGGCGCTCTTCGACCGCTGGCGCGAACGCTTCGGGCTCGAGCTGGTGGACGTCGTCGGCTCGACCGAGAACCTGCACGACTTCATCGCCAACCGTCCGGGCGACGCGCGTCGGGGCTCGGCCGGCCGGCTCGTCCCGGGCTTCGACGCGCGGCTCGAGGACGACGAGGGGCGCCCGGTCCCGCCGGGGGCCGTCGGCCATCTGCTGATCCGGGGGGAGACCACGGCGCCCTACTACTGGAATCGGCCCGAGCGCACGCGGCAGACGATGGTCGGGGAGTGGCTCCGGACCGGCGACATGTTCGCGCGCGACGAGGACGGGCGCTTCTACTTCGCCGGCCGCGCGGACGACATGCTCAAGGTGGGCGGCCAGTGGGTCTCTCCGACGGAGCTGGAGGCGCACCTGGGCGAGCATCCGGCCGTGCTCGAGGCGGCGGTGGTCGGGCGGCCCGACGCCGACGGGCTGGTGCAGGCGCACGCCGCGGTCGCCCTCAAGGAGGGCGTCGAGGCGAGCGAGGCGCTCCGCGGGGAGCTTCGCAGGTTCCTCGCCGGGCGGCTGCCGGGCTACAAGATCCCGCGCGCGATCGAGATCGTTTCCGAGCTGCCGAAGACCGCGACGGGCAAGATCCAGCGGTTCCGGCTGCGCGCGGGGTAGCCGTGCGGGTCGTCGTCGATCACGTCTCGAAGACCTACACCGACCGCCGAGGCCACAGCGTGCCGGCGCTCCACGACGTGAGCCTCACCGTGGAGTCGGAGGAGTTCCTCGCGCTCCTCGGGCCCTCGGGCTGCGGCAAGTCCACGCTCCTCAACCTCGTCGCGGGGCTCACCGCGCCGAGCGCGGGCGGCGTGCACCTGGAGGGCGAGCCCGCGCGGGGCCGGTCGGCCACGGCCATGGTGTTCCAGGAGTTCGCGCTGTTCCCGTGGCGCACCGTGCAGGCCAACGTCGAGTTCGGGCTCGAGGAGGCCGGCCTGGGCGCCTCGGAGCGCGCCCGCCGGGCCCGCGCGCACATCCAGCTCACCGGCCTCGCCGGCTTCGAGAGCAAGTATCCTCACCAGCTGTCCGGCGGCATGCGCCAGCGGGTGGGGATCGCGCGCGCGCTCGCGGTGGACCCGGCGGTGCTGCTCATGGACGAGCCGTTCTCGGCGCTCGACGCCCAGACGCGCCAGCTCATGCAGGAGGAGCTGCTCGCGATCTGGGAGCGCACCCGCAAGACGATCGTCTACGTGACGCACAACATCCACGAGGCCGTCTTCATGGCCGATCGTGTCGTGGTCCTCTCCCGACGGCCCGGACGCGTGCTCACGATGATCCCGGTCGCCCTCGGGCGTCCGCGGACCGAGGCCATGCTGGGCGAACCCGCGTTCCTCGCCGCGGTGGACCGGATCTGGTCGCTGATCAGGTCGCAGGCCCAGGCCGCGCTGCGCGAGGGCGAGGCGTGAGCACGCGGCTGCCGGTGCCCGACCGCACGCGCGCGCTCGAGCGGCGCGGCCACCCGGTGGTCCGCGTCGCCTCGCTCGTCACCCTGGTGCTGCTCTGGGAGCTGGTGACGGGCACGGGCTGGGTCCAGCCGCTCTTCCTGCCGTCCCCGCTCGACGTGCTCGGCACAGGGTTCGAGATGCTCCGCTCGGGCGAGCTCGTGGGCCACGTCATCACGAGTCTCCGTCGCATCGTCCTCGGCTTCGGGCTGGGCGCGCTGCTGGGCGTCGCGGTGGGGCTCGCCGTCGGCTTCTGGAGCCTCGCCGAGGCCGTCGGCAACCCGCTGATCGCCGCGACGTTCCCGATCCCGAAGATCGCGCTCCTGCCGCTCCTGATCCTCTGGGTCGGCATCGGCGAGGCCTCGAAGGTGGCGGTCATCATGCTCGGCGTGTTCTTCCCGATGGCCATCAACACGTTCGCCGGCGTGCGGACCGCCGACCCGCTGCTCATCCGGGCCGCCGTGAGCTTCGGCGCCGGACGCTGGAGCCTGATCCGCAAGGTGCTGCTGCCCTCGGCGCTCCCGATGATCTTCGCGGGACTCCGGCTCGGAGCCGGGACCGCGCTGCTGCTGCTCGTGGCAGCGGAGATGATCGCGGCCAACTCGGGGATCGGGGCGCTGGTGCTGAACGCGCAGAATCTCATGGAGACGACCAAGCTCATGGTGGGGATCGTGCTGCTCTCGCTGCTCGGCATCTGCTCGCACTGGCTGCTCGCCCGGCTCGAGCGCCTGGCGCTTCCCTGGCGATCGCACTCGTGAGCGTGTCCTCGCCCCTGCGGGGGGGTTCGTGAGACCATCGATCGGCCGTCCGCGCGCGCATCGCCGGCGGGACGGCGGAACCCAGGCCATCGCGTCCGCGCCAGCGGCGCCGGGCGCGCAAGGAGAATCGCGCATGAGGCACGTGCTCGGAGTGCTGCTCGCGGTCCTGCTCCTCGGCGCCACGCCGGCGTCCGCGCAGGCGCAGAAGGTGAAGCTCGGCGTGCTGAAGCTCACGTCCTCGGCGGTGATCTTCCTCGGCGTCGAGAAAGGATACTTCAAGGAGTTCGGCGTCGAGCCCGAGCTGATTTTCTTCCAGGCGGCGCAACCGATCGCCGTGGCGCTCGCCTCGGGCGACATCGACATCGGGGGCACGGGCCTCACCGCCGGTCTGTACAACATCGTCGCGGGCGGCGTCCGGATCTGGGTGGTCGCCGACAAGGGGCGCGAGTGGCCCGACCACAACCTGACCGCGCTGGTCGTGCGCAAGGATTTGTACGACGCGGGCGTCCACGTACTGCGCGATCTCAAGGGCCGCAAGATCGGGATCACGCAGGTGGGCTCGACGTTTCATTACAACATGGGCCGCTTCCTCGAGAAGGAGGGGATGGCGCTCCGCGACGTCGAGCTGGTGCCGCTCCAGTCGCTCGGCGCGATGTCCAACGCGCTCGCGGCGAAGCGGGTGGACGCGATCGTGACCGCGGAGCCGTTCGTCTCCCGCCTCGAGGCCGACACCACGGGCGTGCCGATCGTGCGCACCGGGGACACCTTCCCCTGGCAGATCGCGGTCATGTTCTACTCGGATAGGTTCGCGAAGGACCGCGCGCGCGCGGTCGCGTTCCTCCGGGGCTACGTCAAGGCGTCCCGCCACTACTTCGACGCCGTCATCCGGCAGCGCTCGGGGCCCGGCTACGAGGAGGTGGTCGCGCTCACCGCCAGGTACACGGGCGCGCCGGCGGCGATCATTCGCAAGGGGTTCCCGTACCAGGACCGCGACGGGCGGCTGCTGCCGGGCGACGTCGGGCGGCAGACCGCGTGGTGGTTCCAGCACGGACTCCTGAAGAAGCCGGTCCTGGAGAAGGACATCGTCGACGAGAGCTTTCTCCGCGAGGCGCTCCAGGCGCTCAAGTGACCCGCGTCGTCGCCGGCGGGCGCGGGGGGCGGTGATGATCAACGGATCGGGTATCATGACCCGCGTGAGAACGGAGACGGATGCGGTGCCGGGAGTGCACGCGTGGCGCCTCCGCGCGCGGGATCCGGGACGCTTCGTGGCGGGCCAGCGATGAAGATCACCAAGGTCCTGATCGCCAACCGCGGCGAGATCGCCGTCCGGGTCGTCCGCGCCTGCCGCGAACAGGGAATCGCATCGGTCGCCGTCTTCTCCGAGGCCGACCGCGAGGCGCTCCACGTCCTGATGGCCGACGAGGCCTACCCGATCGGGCCGGCCCCCGCGACCGAGAGCTACCTGCGCATCGACCGTCTCGTCGCGGCCGCCAAGGCCGCGGGCGCCGACGCCGTCCATCCCGGCTACGGCTTCCTCGCCGAGAACGCCGCGTTCGCCGAGGCGTGCGCCGCCGCGGGGCTCGTGTTCGTCGGCCCGCCGCCGTCGGCGATCCGTGCGATGGGCGACAAGACGGCTGCGCGCCGCATCGCGCGTGAGATGGGCGTACCGATGGTGCCCGGCACCATCGAGCCGGTCGCCTCCGACGCCGCGGCCCGAACCACCGCCGCGGAGATCGGCTACCCGCTCATGATCAAGGCCGCGCTCGGGGGCGGAGGCAAGGGCATGCGGCTCGTGCGCGCCGCGGGCGAGCTCGAGGGCGCGCTCCGCGCCGCGCGCAGCGAGGCGGCCGGTGCCTTCGGCGACTCGGCGGTCTACCTCGAGCGGTACGTGTCGGAGCCCCGCCACGTCGAGATGCAGGTGCTCGCCGACACGCACGGCAACGTCGTGCACCTCGGGGAGCGCGAGTGCTCGATCCAGCGGCGCCATCAGAAGCTCATCGAGGAGTCCCCGTCGCCGTGCGTGGACCCGGCCATGCGCGCCAGGATGGGCGAGGCGGCGTGCCGGATCGTCGAGGCCGCCGGCTACGTCAACGCGGGCACGGTCGAGTTCCTCGTGGACTCCGAGCGGAACTTCTACTTCCTCGAGGTGAACACGCGGCTCCAGGTGGAGCACCCGGTGACCGAGCTGGTCACGGGAATCGACCTGGTCCGGGAGCAGCTCCGCATCGCCGCCGGCGAGCCGCTCGGCTACACGCAGGCCGACGTCGTGCCGCGCGGAGCGGCCATCGAGTGCCGCATCAACGCCGAGGACCCGTTCGGGGGCTGGCTCCCGTCCCCGGGCACGATCACGGGCCTCCGCGGCGCGGCGGGGCCGTGGGTGCGCGACGACTCGGGGGTGTACGAGGGCTGCGCCGTGTCGCGCTTCTACGACACGCTCCTCGCCAAGCTCATCGTCTGGGGCGCCGACCGCGCGGCGGCGATCGCGCGGATGGCGCGCGCGCTCGCCGAGTACAAGGTGGTCGGCGTGCGCACGACGATCCCGGTCCTCGCCCACGTCGTCGCGCACGAGGACTTCCGCGCCGGCCGGCTCTCGACGCATCTCCTGGACCGGATCCTGCCCGAGCTCGCGGGCTCGCGTGGACGGCTCCGCTCGGTGGCGATCGTCGCCGCCGTGCTGGCGGAGCACGAGCGCCTCGGCCGCCGGACGCTTCCGCCGGAGGCGCCCTCCTCGACCGACGCCTGGCGGGCGGCGCTCCGCCCGGGCGTGTGGGGGGGGCGCCGGTGAGATTCGTGGCCACGCTGGCGGACGGCGTCGAGAAGGTCGAGGTGGCCGGCGCGGGAGGCAGCTACCGACTCACGATCGGTGCGGAGGTGTGGGAGGTGGACGCGCGCCTCACCGCGCAGGGCATCTACTCGCTGCTCATCGGCGGTGTGTCGTACGTGGCCGAGGTGACCGACGACGGCGGCGCGTGCGTCGTCGACGTCGGCGACGAGGCGTGGGTGATCCGGGTCGAGGAGGAGACGCGGCACATCATCCGCACGCACGGCGGCGACGCCTCGGGGCACGCGGGGCAGACGCTGACCGCGCCGCTCCCGGGCAAGATCACGCACGTCGCGGTCGCCGTCGGCGACCGCGTCGAGAAGGGCGACACGCTCCTGGTGATCGAAGCGATGAAGATGGAGAACGAGTTCCGTGCCGGGGCGGCCGGGACCGTGGCGGAGGTGCGGGTGCAGGCGGGCCAGGCGGTGAACGCGGGCGACGTCCTCGTGGTGCTCGAGGCGTGAGCGAGAGCGTCATCGAGTTCAAGGCCGTCAACAAGTGGTTCGGCACGCTCCACGTCCTGCGTGACATCGACCTGGCCGTCGCGGCCGGCGAGGTGGTCGTCGTGTGCGGCCCGTCGGGCTCGGGCAAGTCCACGCTGATCCGGTGCGTGAACGGACTGGAGGCGATCCAGGGCGGTGACCTTGTGGTGCTCGGCGAGTCGATCACGCGGCCCCGCGTGAGCATGCCCGCGCTGCGGACCCGGGTCGGCATGGTCTTCCAATCGTTCAACCTGTTCCCGCACATGACCGTGCTCGAGAACGTCACGCTCGCGCCCGTGAAGGTGAAGAGACTGAGCCTGTCGGAGGCGGAGACGGCCGCGCGCGTGCTGCTCGAACGCGTCCGCATCCCCGACAAGGCGGAGGCCTACCCCGCGAACCTCTCGGGCGGGCAGCAGCAGCGCGTGGCGATCGCGCGTGCGCTGGCGATGCAGCCGCGGATCATGCTGTTCGACGAGCCGACGTCCGCGCTCGACCCGGAGATGATCAACGAGGTGCTCGACGTCATGACCGACCTCGCGAAGGACGGCATGACGATGATGGTCGTCACCCACGAGATGGGGTTCGCGCGGCGGGTGGCGCACCGGGTGGTGTTCATGGACGGCGGCAGCATCGTCGAGGAGGCCGCACCCGAGGCGTTCTTCGCCGCGGCGAAGTCGGACCGTGCCAAGGAGTTCCTGTCCAAGATCCTCACGCACTGAGGGAGGCCCGTATGAAGCGCCTACTGTCCACGCTCGTCGCCCTGACCCTGCTCGCGGCGGCCGTCCCGGTGTTCGCCGAGACGACGCTCGAGAAGATCGGCCGCACCGGCACGCTCACCATCGGCACGCGCCGGGGCTCGCCGCCGTTCGGGTTCGTGAACAAGAGCAACGAGTGGGTCGGCTTCTCGATCGACCTGGTCGAACAGGCGATCAAGCCGGTCATCGAGCGGAAGCTCGGGAAGTCGATCAAGGTCGAGAAGAAGGAGTCCACGCCCGCGACGCGGATCCCGCTGCTGACCTCCAACGCGGTGGACCTCATCGCGGAGACCATGACCGACACGCGGCCGCGGCGCGAGAGCGTGGACTTCAGTCTCACGTTCTTCGTCACCGGCGCCCAGTT
>MGCE01000036.1:0-10065 GCA_001790315.1 Candidatus Rokubacteria bacterium RIFCSPLOWO2_02_FULL_72_37
GTCACCTCGTCGCCGCCCCGGAGGAGCCGCAGCGCGAAGGCGCCCACGACCGGCACCGCGCCCGTGATCTCGGTGCCGACCTTCGTCGCGAAGTACGCCAGCTCGTTCCAGGGCAGCAGGTAGCCGGTGAAGCCGAAGCCGAGCGCGAGCCCGAGGAGCCCGACGCCCGAGAACCACGTCACCTCGCGTGGGGGCCGGTACGCCTTGAGGAGCAGCACGCTGAACATGTGGACGAACAGCGTGAACACCATCAGGTTGGCCGACCAGGCGTGGATCGACCGGATCAGCCAGCCGAACTGGACCTCGGCCATCAGGAACTGGATCGACTCGTACGCCTCCTCGGCGCTCGGGCGGTAGTAGAGCAGCAGCAGGATACCCGTCAGCACCTGGACGATGAAGAGAAAGAGCGTCATGCCGCCGAAGTAGTACCAGACCGAGTGGCGGTGGACCGGGATCTGTTTCTTGTGCGCGAGCCTCTCGAGGTCGGCGAGCCCGATGCGCTCGTCGAGCCAGGTCCAGAGCCGGCCGTGCTGGCTGTCGGGACCGGGCATGCTCAGGCGCCCTTGCTCACCACGATCTGGGCGCCGCGGACGTTCACGACGTAGGCGTCGAGCGGACGGGGCGGCGGCCCCGCGATGTTCTGGCCGTTCAGGTCGAAGTGCCCATTGTGGCACGCGCACCAGACGTGGGAGAGGTCGGGGCGGTACTGGACCGTGCAGTTCAGGTGCGTGCAGACCGCCGAGAACGCGCGCAGCTCGCCCGCCGGCGTGCGGACCAGGATCGCCGGCCGGTTGCCGAACTTGAAGATCTGGCCGCTGTTGGGCTTCACGTCAGCGGGCTTGATCGGGAGCGTCACCGACGCCGCCTGCGACTCGCCGATCTTCGGGGGGATCAGATAGCGCGTCAGCGGATAGAGCACGGAGGCTGCGAAGGCCACCGCGCTCGTCCCCAGCAACCAGTTGACGAACCCCCGCCGCGTCGCGTCGGGTCCTCCGAGCGTCTGCTCCATCGTGTCTGCCTCCGGTGCGGCGTCAGCCCCGGACGGGTGACCCCGTGCGGCGCTCGATCTGGCGGATCTTCAAGACGAGGCCGGCGATGAGAACGACGATGATGACCAGCGAGACGACGAGCCCGGTGCGGCGGAAGCGCAACTCCTCGAGGGCCCGCACCCCGCGCTCGTACACCTTCTGCGCGATGCCGAGCCCCGCGTCCGCCTCCTTCTTCACGACCGCGACCTTGAAGGCATGGACGGCGGTGCGCGCCTTGACGAGCTGGTCGGTGACGCCGTTCAGGTCGAAGCGGGCCTGGCTCACCTCCATGCCCGCGTGCTCGGCACGCTCGATGATCTCCGAGGCGCGGTCGCGCTCCTTCCGCAGGCCGTCGATGAACCCGCGCATCTCGACGGCGGCCCGGCCGCCCTTGTCGTCGGCGCCGTGACACGTCGAGCAGACCGTCTTGTCGCCGATCCCGAGCATCTCGGTGCTCGCCGGCTCGATGTCGTGGTTCGCGTGGCACGCGGCGCACCCCGGCGCGCCCATCTCGCGGAACGCGCGCGCGTGGACGCTCTTGGCGAAGAGATCCGCCATCACGGTGTGGCATTGCCCGCAGACGTTTCCCACCCAGGAGACCCCGGGGGGCGCCGCGCCGTGGTTGCCGTGACAGTCGTTGCACGTCGGCGCCGAGAGATCGCCCTTCACCGACATCGTCTTCCAGTGGACGCTCTGCGTGTACTTCGCGAGCTGGTCGGTGGGAATCTGGTAGCCCGCCATGTACGTGGCGTCCGCATGGCAGTGCCCGCACGTCTGGGCCACGCGCAGCGGGTGGACACTCGAGGCGGGGTCCGACGGCGGCTTGATCGAGTGGGCGGGATGACAGGCGACGCACGTCGCCACTTTCGGGTCGTTGAGCTCGCGCAGGCGCCGCCCGTGCACCGACGTCGCGTACTCGGCCACCTGGTCGACGCGGAGCGCCGGGTTGTACTGCTTCATGAACCTGGCGTCCGAGTGGCAGCGGCCGCACACCTGGGCGACCTGCTGATGGCCGGGCTTGCCGATGTACCCCTTCGCCGGGTCCATCGCGTCCATGTCGGCGCTCTTGCCGTCGCCGCCGTGGCAGGCGACGCAGCCGAAGCCCTTGGCCTTGTGGATGTCGCCGTCGAACAGCTTCGCCGGCTGGGCGAGCCGCTCGTCGCCCGTGTCGAGGTGGCAGGTGACGCAGCCTTCGGGCGCCGGAGGCTTGGGGGCCTGCGCCGCGGCCGACCCCGCGCGTACGGCGAGCCCCACCAGCAGGAGCGACGCGAAGAGGACGAGCCGCTGCACGCGGCTCATGGCTCGCGGCGCAGCGACTGGAGGAAGGCCACGAGGTCGGCCATCTCGTCGGCCCCGATCTCCGCCCAGGGCGGCTTCGCCCGCGCGGGCCGCGGGTCCTGGATGAAGGAGTGGTCCCACAGCGCCGCGAGGATGGCGGCCGGCGACTCGAGGTTCTTCGCCGCGGCGAGATCGCCCGCGGGCTTGCCCCGCTCGCCCCGGAGCGCGTGGCAGGAGAGGCAGCCCTTGGCGTTCGCGACCGCGACGCCCTTCTTCGGGTCGCCGCCCGCGGCGAAGTAGCGGACGGAGTAGAGGTAGGCGACGATGTCCGCCATCTCGTCGGGCTGGAGCTGGGGTACCGGGATCGCGCGGCTCCGCATCGCGTCGAGCATCGCCGGGGTCTTGTTCCACATCGCGCTCGCGAACTGCATCTGGCTCAGGTTGATGCTCCGCTCGGCGAGGTCGGGCCCGACCTCGCCGCCCTGTCCCGCGGCGCTGTGGCACTCGATGCAGCGCTTCTGGGCGAACACCGTGCGTCCGCGGCCCGCGACGCCGGGGAGGACGTAGAGCGGCCCCTGCGCGATCACGGGCGAGGCCGAGCCGACGTAGGTGATCAGGTCGCGCAGCTCGCTGTCCTTGAAGGTCGGACGCGGGATGTTCTTGCTCTTCATCACCGTGGCCATCCGCGGGCCGTGGTTCCACATCTGCGCGGCGAGATAGATCGGCGACGCGTACTGGCGGAGCGCGTCGAGATTGGGCCCCACGACGCCCCCGGTGCCGCCGACCTGGTGGCAGACGATGCAGCGCTTCTCGCCGAAGAGCCGCCGTCCGGCGTCCACGTCGCCGCGGGGATCGAAGTAGTCGAGCGTGAACAGAAACGCGACGAGGTCGCCCGCCTCGCGCGCGTCGAGCGTCGGGCGCTGGATGCCGAGCGACCGCATGCGGTCCGCCATCCGCGGCGCGTGGTTCCAGAGCGCCGCCGCGAGATCGTAGAAGGAGCGCGGCCGCTGCAGCTTGCCGAGGTCAGGGCCGATCTTGCCGCCGACGCCGTTGACCGCGTGGCACTTCACGCAGCCCCGCGCGCCGAAGACGCGCGAGCCCGCCAGGGGATCCTGAGTCGGGCTGAACAGCGTCTGCGCGAGCGCGGCGCTCGCGAGAGCGCCGACGAGGCAGAGGGCGAGGAGGACGGCCCGCATGGGCCGCTATCCTACTCGCGTGCCCGCGAGGTTGGCAATCGCCGGAAGGAGCTAGTCCTGCCGGGGATCGCCCCCTGATGCATCTGAGCTATTTCGGCTTCGGGGTCGGGCGCGCCGCGAGCGAGCCGAGGTAGCGCGTGAGGTCGGCGAGCTCGGCGCCGGTGAGCACCGGCAGCTTCACGTTCTGCTTGAGCGCCTTCTCTTCCATCGAGCGGCTGTGGTTCCACATCGCGGCGATCACGCTCGCCGCCGAGCCCGTGACCCTGGACGTCGCGAAGTCGGCGGAGACCGTACCGCCCTTGCCGCGGACCGAGTGGCAGGCGAGACAGCCCTTGCTCTGGACGAGCTGGCGGCCGCGCGTCG
This sequence comes from Candidatus Rokubacteria bacterium RIFCSPLOWO2_02_FULL_72_37, assembly GCA_001790315.1. GTDB lineage: Bacteria > Methylomirabilota > Methylomirabilia > Rokubacteriales > CSP1-6 > GWA2-73-35. The sequence goes on from MGCE01000036.1 coordinate 3,866, forward strand.
TGCTGCCGGCGGCGCGGTCGAAGTAGTGCGCCGTGTACAGGTAGGCGACGATGTCGGCCGTGTCCTGGCCGCTGAGTTGTGGCACCACGATCCCACGCTCCTTCATCTTGACCCACATCGCAGGTCCGTGGTTCCACATCCGTCCCGCGAACTCCGTCAGGCTCACGTGGTGCGCGCGGCCGAGCGCCGGGCCGGCCGTCCCGCCCTGGCCCCCGACCCGGTGGCAGGCCACGCACTGCCGCTGCGCGAAGATGGCCTCGCCCCTGTCCGGCGAGCCCGGGACGACCTGTACGGTCACCGAGGCCTCCGGGCGCGGCGCGGACTGCACGAGGTAGGCGATGAGGTCGACCAGTTCCTTGTTCTTGAACGTCGGCCGGGGGATGCCGCGCGCCTGCATCGCCTCGGCCATCCTGGGCGCGTGGTTCCACATCGCCGTAGCGACGAGCACGGGCGAGTTGGCCCGCCGCAGGGTGGTGAGCGCCGGACCGCCGTTGCCGCCCTGACCGCCCGGTCCGTGACACTGCACGCACCCCTTCTCGGTGAACAACCGCTCGCCGGCCGCGACGTCTCCGGACTCGTCCGCGTACTGAGCGGTGAAGAGGAAAGCGAGCAGGTTCGCCACGTCGGCCGCCGTCAGCGTGGGCCGTTCGCGGCCCTCCTGGCGCATCCGCTGGCCCATCCTCGGCAGATGGTTCCAGAGCGCCGCGCCGAGATCGTAGAAGCCCGCCTCGACAGGGACGCGGGCGAGGTCGGGTCCGACCTTGCCGCCCACGCCGCGGATGGAGTGGCACTGTCCGCAGCCTTTCTTCACGAACACGTCGTAGCCCGCGAACATCGCCCAGTCCGGGCCGAACGGCTGCCGCGGCGCCTGCTCCTGCGCCGGCGCCGGCCGGGCCGCGGAGAGGAGGACCACACAGCACAGGGCACCCAGCACGCGCGCGCACCGCATCGATCGCCTCATCGCGGGAGTCTCCTTGGAGTCGTCTCGCCAACAATCGGCGATTCCCGCCGATCCGTCAAGCCGAGCCGCGGGGGCGGGCTAGAAGCGGCGGCGCCCGGAGAGCTGGCGCTTGCGCAGGCGGAGCGACTTCGGTGTCACCTCGAGCAGCTCGTCCTCGCGGATCCACTCCAGGCACTGCTCGAGGTTCATGAGGCGGGGCGGGGTGAGCTTGGTCGCCTCGTCCGCGGTGGACGCGCGCATGTTGGTGAGCTTCTTCTCCTTGGTGATGTTGACGTCCATGTCGTTGTCGCGCGAGTTCTCGCCGACGATCATGCCCTCGTACACCTGCTCACCGGGGTTCACGAACATCACGCCGCGGGCCTGGAGGTTGTCGATCGCGTAGGCGGTCGTGCGGCCGGCACGGTCGGCCACCAGCGCGCCGTTCTGCCGGTGCGCGATGTCGCCCTGCCAGCCGTCCCATCCGTCGAACAGGTGATTCAGCAGTCCCGTGCCCCGCGTGTCCGTCAGGAATTCCGTTCGATACCCGATCAGCCCGCGCGCCGGGATCCGGTACTCGAGGCGCACGCGCCCCGTGCCGTGGTTGACCAGCTTCGCCATCACGCCGCGGCGCGGCCCGATCTTCTGGGTCACCGCTCCGATGTACTCCTCCGGAATGTCCACGACCAGGTGCTCCATGGGCTCGAGGGTCTGCCCGTCCTCCTGGCGGGTGATGATCTCGGGCTTGCCCACCTCCGTCTCGAACCCCTCGCGTCGCATCATCTCGATCAGGATGGCGAGCTGCAGCTCGCCCCGGCCCGAGACGCGAAAGGTGTCGGGCGACTCGGTCTCCTCGACGCGGATGCCCACGTTGACCCGCTTCTCCTTCATGAGCCGGTCGCGGAGCTGCGGGGAGGTCACGAAGCGTCCCTCGCGGCCCGCGAAGGGCGAGACGTTGGCGGAGAAGAGCATGGCGACGGTCGGCTCGTCGATGCGGATCGCCGGGAGCGCGCGAGGGTTCTCGGCGTCCGCGACCGTCTCGCCGATCTCGACGGCCTCGATGCCCGCGATGGCGACGAGGTCCCCCGCGCTGGCTTCCGGCACCTCGACCCGCTTGAGCCCCTCGTAGCCGTAGAGGACCGTCACCTTGGCCGGCTCGACCGCGCCGTCGCGGTGCACGACCGTCACGCGATCCGCCTGCCGCACCCGGCCGTTGACGACGCGCCCGATGATCAGGCGGCCGACGTAGTCGTCCCAGTCGAGCATGGCGACGCGGAACTGGAGGCCGGCGTCGGGGTCGAAGCTCGGTGCCGGGACCGTCGCGAGGATCGTCTCGAACAGCGGCGCGAGGGTCCGCCCCTCCTCCTTCAGGTCGGCGGTCGCGGTGCCCGCCCGGGCGTCGGTGTAGAGGACGGGGAAGTCGAGCTGGTCCTCGGCGGCGTCGAGGTCGATGAACAGGTCGTAGATCTCGTCGAGGACCTCGGCGGGCCGGGCGTCGCCCCGGTCGATCTTGTTGACCACGACGATCGGCGGCAGCCCGGCTTCGAGCGCCTTCTTCAGCACGAAGCGCGTCTGCGGCAGCGGCCCCTCGGCCGCATCGACGAGCAGCAGGACGCCATCCACCAGCGTCAGCGTCCGCTCGACCTCCGAGCCGAAGTCGGCGTGGCCGGGCGTGTCCACGATGTTGATGTGCACGCCCTTGTACGTGATGGCCGTGTTCTTCGCCATGATCGTGATGCCCTTCTCGCGCTCGAGGTCGATCGAGTCCATGATGCGCTCGGGCACCGACTCGTTCTGGCGGAAGAGCCCCGACTGCCAGAGCATGGCGTCGACGAGGGTGGTCTTGCCGTGATCGACGTGGGCGATGATGGCGATGTTACGGATCGATTCACGCTGCTGCATCACATCTCACTGTAGCACGGTATATAATGTCGTCCACGCTCACGCCCTGGAGGTCGCCGATGTCCCGTCGCCTGGCCGTGCTCCTGGCCGCCCTGCTCGCCGCCGCGACCCCGGTCGCCGCGCAGCCCACCAAGGCGCCGACCGCCGTGATCACGCTGGAGGGCGGCGCTCGCATCGTCCTCGAGCTCTTCACGCGCGAGGCGCCCCGGCACGCCGAGAACTTCGTGACGCTCGCGAAGAAGGGCTTCTACGAGGGCCAGCGGTTCCACCGGGTCGAGCCGGGGTTCGTCGTCCAGCTCGGCGATCCCCAGTCGAAGACGCTGCCCATGGACCACCCCGCCATGGGCACCGGAGGACCGGGCTACACCATCAAGGCGGAGTTCAACAAGGTCCCGTTCGACCGGGGGGTCCTCGGCATGGCCCGCACCCAGGACCCGGACTCGGCGGGGAGCCAGTTCTACATCATGCTGGGGCCCGCGCACTTCCTGAACGGGCAGTACACCGCCTTCGGCAGGGTCACGAGCGGCATGGCAGCGGTCGACCGGATCAAGGTCGGCGACCGGGTGAAGTCGATCGCGATCGTCACCAAGTGAGGAGGCGCCGGTGAAGCGGACAGCGGTCATCGCCCTCGAGAAGGGCGGCGAGATCCGGATGGAGTTCTTCCCGGGGGACGCGCCCAAGACCGTCGAGAACTTCGTGACGCTCGCGAAGAAGGGCTTCTACGACGGGCTCACCTTCCACCGTGTCGTTCCCGACTTCGTCGCGCAGGGCGGCTGCCCCAAGGGCGATGGCACGGGCGGCCCCGGCCACACGATCGAGGCGGAGTTCAACGCGCAGAAGCACGTGCGCGGCACCGTGGCGATGGCGCGCGCGCAGCACCCGGATTCGGCCGGCAGCCAGTTCTACATCTGCTACGGGCCGACGCCCCACCTGGACGGCAACTATACGGTCTTCGGCCGGGTCGTCGCCGGCCTGGAGCACGTGGATCGCATCACGCAGGGCGACCGCATGACGAGCGTGACGATCGTCGAGGCGTAGGGGTGGCCTGGTCGCTGCTCGTCAAGGGCGGCGCGCTCGTCGACGGCACGGGCGCCCCCGCCGGACCCGCCGACGTCGCCGTCGAGGGCGATCGCATCGCCGCGGTGGGGCGGGGGCTCCGCGGGGAGGCCGCCCGCGTGATCGACGCGTCGGGGCTCGTGGTCGCGCCGGGCTTCATCGACGCCCACGCACACTCCGATCTCTTCTACTTCGGCTGCCCGTCCGCCGAGTCGAAGGTGCGCCAGGGGGTGACCACCGAGGTCGTCGGCATGTGCTCCTTCTCCCAGGCGCCGGTCCATCCCGCGCGGCGCGACGCCGTGCGCTCGTGGGCGGGCGGGGTCGGGGCCGCGCTCGAGTTGCGCTGGGAGACGTTCGGGCAGTACCTGGACGCCCTCCGCGCCGCGCGCCCCTCCGTGAATGTCGTGCACTTCGTCGGCCACGGCGCGCTGCGGCTCGCCGTGATCGGGCCCGACGACCGCGCGGCCACGCCCGACGCCCTCCGCGCGATGGAGCGGCTCCTCGGCGAGGCGCTCGACGCCGGAGCCTTCGGCTTCTCGACGGGACTCGTGTACCCGCCGAGCGCCTACGCGGACACCGGCGAGCTCATCGCGCTCGCGCGGGCGATGGCGCCGCGGCAGGGCCTCTACTTCTCCCACATCCGTGGCGAGTCCTCGATGCTCGAGGCCTCGATCGCCGAGGCGATCCGCATCGGCGAGGAGGGGGGCGTCGGCGCCCAGATCGCCCACGTGAAGGCCGCGGGCCGCGAGAACTGGGCGAAGATGGACGCCGCGCTCGGGCTCATCGACGCCGCGCGCGCGCGCGGCGTGGACGTGAGCGGGGACGTCTACCCGTACCACGCGGGCTCGACGAAGATGGACAACCTGCTGCCCGCGTGGGTCCACGACGGCGGCATCGAGCGGCTGCTCGAGCGGCTCGCCGACCGCGCGACCCGGCGCCGGATCGTCGAGGAGTGTCTGGTGGACGGCGAGCGCTGGCGGAACGTGTCGATGGGCGCGGTCGGCTTCGACGAGATCCAGATCGCGACGTGCGCGCGGCGGGAGCTGGAAGGACTGAACCTCGCGGCGCTCGCGCGCCAGACCGGCGCGGCGCCGGCCGAGGCGATGATGACCCTGCTCCTCGACGAGCGCGCGACGGTCGCGATGGTGGTCTTCTCGCAGAGCCCCGACAACGTGGCCCGCGTCCTCGCGCACCCGGCCATCATGGTAGGCTCGGACTCGATCGGCCTCTTCGCGGGCGAGGGCCCCAGACCGGGCAAGCCGCACCCGCGCGCGTACGGCACGTTCCCGCGCGTGCTGGGCGAGTACGCGCGCGAGCAGCGGCTGTTCCCGCTCGAGACCGCGGTCCACAAGATGACCGGCATGCCGGCCGCACGGCTCAGGCTCACGGACCGCGGTCTCGTGCGCCCGGGCTTCGCCGCCGACCTCACGATCTTCGATCCGGCGACCGTGAAGGACGAGGCGACGTTCGCCGAGCCGCACCGATACCCGACGGGGATCCCCTGGGTGATCGTGAACGGCGCCGTCGCCGTCGACGGCGGGCGATTCCACGCGGCCGGCACCGGCCGCGTGCTGGCGCCGTGAGCCGGGCGGCCGCCCGGCGCTTCCTGCTGGTCTTCGCCGCCTCCGCGCTCCTGGTCGCGACCGACCTGGGCGGGCGGATTCTCTCCAACAACGACGAGGCGCGCTTCGCGGTGCTCGCGCAGGACATGCTGGCGCGCGGCGACTGGCTCTACCCGCGGCTCAACGGCGACCTGTACCTGAACAAGCCCGTGCTGCTCGCCTGGCTGATCGCGCTGGTCTCGTGGCCCCTCGGGCACGTCACGCAGCTCACCGTGGCGCTCCCGTCCGCCGCCGCCGGGCTCGCGACCGCCTGCGCACTCTACGGGCTCGGCCGCGAGCTCTTCGGCGCCCATGCCGGCACGCTCGCTGCGCTGATCGCCGTGACGACGCAAGGGCTCTTCCTGCACGCCCGGCTGCCGATGCCCGACATGCTGATGACCGCCTGCATCGGCGCGGCCGTCTGGATGCTCTGGCGCGCGCTCCGCCGCCCGGCGGGCCGCGACTGGCTCGGGTTCTACGCCTTCACGGCCGCCGCCTTCTGGGCGAAGGGGCCCGCCGGCTTCCTGCCCCTGGGCGTCGCCCTCGCGTGGGCCGCGGCGCACGCGCGCACGGACGTCTGGCGACGCCTGCGCCTCGCCCCCGGGCTCGCGCTCGTCGCCGTGCTGGTGGCGCCCTGGTGGTTGCTCGGGCTCGCGGCCGACTCGGAGGCGGTCCGCCGGGTCGTCGTCACGGACCACCTCGGG
>MGCE01000036.1:10088-11401 GCA_001790315.1 Candidatus Rokubacteria bacterium RIFCSPLOWO2_02_FULL_72_37
TCGTCACGGACCACCTCGGGTGGTACGCGCCGCGCGCGCCCACGCTCGCGTCGCTCGTGGCGCCGCTGCAGAACGCGGTCGTCGTCCTGGTGCCGTGGGTGGTGTTCCTGCCGCCCGCGCTGACCCTGGCCTGGCGCTTCCTGCGCGGGCAGGGCGAGGAGCGCGACGGCGTGCTCTTCGTCCTCGTGTGGGCGGCGGTCGTCTTCGCGCTCGTCGCGGTCGCGCGCGAGCAGCGGCTCCGCTACTACCTGCCGCTGGTCGCGCCGGCGAGCCTCCTGGTGGGCTGGTGGTGGAGCGGGGCGATCGTCAGGCAGCGGCGGACGGGCCCGGTGCCCTGGCGCCTCTACGCAGCGGGCGGCCTCGCGCTGCTCGCGGCGACGGCCGCCGTCGTCGCGTTCCGGGTGCGATGGCTCCGCGATGCGCGGCTCGCGCTGCCGGCCTCGGTGACCGAGGCGCTGCTGCTGGCCGCGGGGCTCGTGCTGTTCCTCGGCGCGCTCGCGTACAGCGCGCGGCGCCCGGAGCGGCGCCGCGCGTTCGTCGCCGCCTGGGCGGGCGCGGCGGTGCTGCTCGCGGGCGGCTACCACTGGAAGCTGCCCCGGCGCAACAGCGTGTACGACTACCCGCGAGTCACGACCGGGCCCGTCCTGGCGCAGGCGCCGGCCGTCGTGACGCTCGGGCTCCACGAGCTGCCGCTGTCGTTCTATCTCGGCCGCCCCGTCGCGCTCGTGCAGACCGAGGACGACCTCCGGCAGGCGCTGGCCCGGACGGCGGGCGCGGTGGCCGTCGTCCCCGACGCGGCGCTCGCCCGCCTGCAGCGCGAGAATGACCTCGTCGTCGTGGCCCGCACCCGGCTCGCGTTCCGCCCGGTCTCGGTGGTGACGCGCCCGGCCGCGTCGGGCGGGGGAGGCGGCCGGTGACGGTCGGCGTCCGGGCCGTCGTGCTGGGCTGCGGCGACTTCTTCTTCCGGTGGCGGAGCTACTTGCCACTGATTCTCGCCCCGCTCCTCGCGGCGGCCGTCGCGCGCTCCCAGCTCGTCCTCGCCTGGCGCGACGACCTCGCCTGGGAGATCGGCTGCGTACTGCTCGCGCTCGGCGGACTGGCCCTCCGCGTGTGGACCGTGGGCGTCGCCGCACCGGGGACCTCCGGGCGTAACACGCGACGGCAGAAGGCGGCGTCGCTCAACACGAGCGGCCCGTACTCGCTCGTGCGCCATCCGCTGTACCTCGCGAACTCGATCATCGCCCTCGGGCTCGCGCTGTTCCCGCACGCGTGGATCGCGCCGCCGCTCGTCGCGACACTCGCGGCGGCCTACT
>MGCE01000037.1 GCA_001790315.1 Candidatus Rokubacteria bacterium RIFCSPLOWO2_02_FULL_72_37
GATCCTCTTCGGGGTCTCGCTGCTCGTCTTCTCGATGCAGCACCTGGTCCCGGGCGACATCGTCGACATCGTCATCGGGGGCGACCAGGCTTTCGGCGACAAGAACGCCGCCGATCGCCTGCGTCGGCAGCTCAACCTGGATCGGCCCATCGTCGAGCAGTACGTCCTCTGGCTCGGCCGGGCCCTGCGCGGCAACCTCGGGACCTCCTTCGTGTCGGGCCGCGAGGTCACGGGTGAGATTCTCCGGCGGCTGCCGGTCAACCTCGAGCTGACCGCGCTCGCCATCGGCTTCGCCCTCCTCCTGGGCATTCCCATCGGCGCCCTCTCGGCGGTCAGGAGCGACACCGTGACCGACGCCGCCGTCCGGTTCGGCTCCGTTCTGGGCTACTCGATCCCGAACTTCTGGGTGGCCACGCTCACGGTGCTGCTCGGATCGCTCTACTTCCCGCGGATGCCGATCCTCCAGTTCGTGCCCCTCAGCGTGGATCCCGTCCGGAACCTGACGCTCCTCCTGATCCCGTCGTTCGTGCTCTCCCTGACGGTCCTGCCCCTCGTCGTGCGCATGACCCGCGCCTCGATGCTGGAGAACCTCCGGCTCGACTACGTGCGGACCGCGCGGGCGAAGGGACTGGCGGAGCGCAGCGTGGTCTTCCGCCACGTGCTCGCCAACTCGCTGATCGCCGTGCTCAACGTCACCGGCGTGCAGGTCGGCATCCTGATCGGGGGGCTCGTGCTGACCGAGGAGATCTTCATCCTCCCGGGCATCGGCCGCTTCCTCCTCGACTCCATCCAGAAGCGCGACTTCCCGGTCATCACGGGCACGACGCTCTTCCTGGCGACCGCGTTCGTGTGCGTCAACCTCCTGGTGGACCTCCTCCATGGCGTCCTCGATCCCCGCATCCGTCGCTGACCCGGCCGCCGGCGCCCCCGCCGCGGCGGCGGTGGGCCGCGCGGACCGGCGCGGCATGCGCGCGCTCTGGCGCCAGGTCCGCCGCCGGAAGACCGCGCTGCTGGGCCTGGTCCTCGGCGCGGCCGTGCTGACCGGCGCGCTCCTGGCCCCGTGGCTCGCGCCGGCCAATCCGCTCGCGATGAGCCCTGCGCGTCTGGCCGCGCCGTCGACCACGACGTGGCTCGGCACCGACCAGTTCGGACGCGATCTGCTGAGCCGGCTCCTGTTCGGCGCGCGCGCCTCGATGCTCGTGGCGTTCACGGCCGTGGCAGCGGCGGTCGGGGTGGGGACGGCGGTCGGGCTGCTGGCGGGGTACCTCGAGGGAACGCTCGATCACGTGCTGATGCGCGCGGTCGACGTGCTGATGGCCTTCCCGACCCTGCTCCTCGCGCTCGCGGTCGTGGCGACGCTCGGCGCCAGCCTGCCGAACCTGATCCTGGCCATCGCGCTCGCGTACATCCCCATCTTCTCCCGCGTCGTGCGCGGCAGCGTGCTTTCCATCAAGCACCACGACTTCGTCCAGGCGTCGCGCGCGCTGGGCGCCGGCAACGCGCGGATCATGCTGCGCGAGATCCTGCCGAACGTGCTCGCCCCCATCATCGTGCAGTCGACCTTCAACCTCTCCACGGCGATCATGATCGAGGCGGCGCTGTCGTTCCTGGGCCTCGGCGTCCAGCCGCCCGCGCCGTCCTGGGGCTCGATGCTCAGCGAGGCCCGCAGCTTCATGGAGCTCGACCCGTGGCTCGCCATCGCGCCGGGGTCGGCGATCACGGTGGCGGTGCTGGGGTTCAACCTCTTCGGCGACGGGCTGCGCGATATCCTCGACCCTCGCCTGGCCGGCGAGCGGTGACCCGCGAGCCGCCGTCTCCCCCGTCGCTCACGCTCCGAAGGAGGACCGCGTGGGACTCTACGCTGACCTGGTGATCACCGGCGGCCGCGTCGTGACCGTGAACCCGCGGGACGAGGTGGCGGAAGCCGTGGCCGTCTGGGGCGGCCGCATCGCCGCCGTCGGCGCCGCGCGCGACCTGGCCGGGCTGATCGGCCCGCGGACCGAGGTGCTCCGGCTCCGGGGCGAAACCGTGCTCCCGGGCTTCATCGACCCCCACAACCACTTCATGCTCTACGGGCTCTGGCTCGATGGGGTGAACTGCAAGTCGCCGCTCAACCGGACGGTCGACGACATCCTGGGTCGCGTGCGCGAGAAGGCCGCCTCCACGCCCTCCGGGAGCTGGATCGTCGGATTCGGCGTCGAGGACAGCGGGCTCGAGGAGCGCCGCTTCCCCACGCGCGACGAGCTGGACCGGGCCGCGCCCGGCCACCCCGTCTACCTCAAGCACCGCTCGGGCCACGCCGCCGTGGCCAACAGCCTGGCGCTCGACGCCGCGGGGATCACCGACCAGACCCCCCAGCCACCCGGCGGCCACATGGACCGTGACGCGACGGGACGCCTCACGGGCGTCCTCCGGGAGAAGTCGGCGGCGGCGCCGATCGAAAAGATCCTGCCGGTGCCGACCAGGGACCGGATGAAGGAGGGCGTGATCACCGCCGGCCGGCTCTACGCCTCGGCCGGCATCACGTCGGTGCACGACGCCGGCGCCGAGGCGCGCCCCGACACCTACCGCGCCTACCACGAGGCCGTCGCCGAGGGGCGGCTGCACCAGCGGGTCTACGCGATGATCTGGGGCTGGCCTGGCAACCACCTGTACCTCGAGAAGGACCTCGGGCTCCGGACCGGCTTCGGCGACGAGCGCCTGCGGCTCGGCGCGGTCAAGCTCTTCGTCGACGGCTCCATCCAGGTCTTCACGTGCGCCTTCTACGACCCGTACATCACGCTCGACACCGACAGCACCCGCGCCAACCCGCGCGGCGTGCTCCAGCTGACGCCGAACGAGCTGAACGATCTCGTGGTCGAGGCCCACGCCAAGGGCTTTCAGGTCGCCCTCCACGCCCAGGGCGACTACGGGATCGACGTCGCGCTCGACGCCATCCAGTACGCGATGTGGAAGGCCCCCCGCCCGGATCCGCGCCACCGGATCGAGCACTGCCAGTGCGTGACGCCCGAGGGGCTGCGGCGCATGCGCCGCCTCGGCGTGATCGGGTCCTTCTACCCCCACCACAGCTGGTACTGGGCCGACCGCCACATCTCGACGTTCATCGGCGAGGAGCGGGCGAGCCGCATGAACCCGATGAAGTCCGCCATGCGGGCGGGCGTGGTGACCGTCGCCCACTCCGACGCGCCGATCGCGGCCATCGGCGACCCCGTCTTCGGCGCCGAGCCCCTGTTCGGCATCTGGTGCGCGGTGAACCGGACGACCCGGGCCGGAAAGGTGATCGGGCCCGAGGAGCGCATCACGCCGATGGAGGGCATCCGGGCGTTCACGATCAACGCCGCGTACGCCTCGTTCGAGGAGCGGCTGAAGGGCTCGATCGAGCCCGGCAAACTCGCGGATCTCATCGTGCTGGACCGGGACCCCTGCGCGGTGGACCCCTGGGAGATCCGCGACGTGCAGGTGCTGCGGACCATCATCGGCGGCCGGACCGTCTTCGCGCGCTGAGCTCCCCGGCCGCAGCCTCCGTCTGCCTCCCCATCGGCTGCCCGGCGGTGACTCTCGACGGCGTCAAACGCCCAGGTCCCGGCGCTTGGCGTCGAACTCCTCCCTGCCGATCTCGCCGCGCGCATAGCGCTCCCTGAGGATTTCGAGCGACCGGTCACCCGCGCCAAACGGCCGGCCGGCGCCCCCGGCCGGGCCCACCCAGCGGATCACCGCCACGACGGCGACGATCACGAGGGCCCAGAAGATCAGCATGGAGAAGAACCCGAAGCCCATGCCCCATCCACCGCCGTCCCATCCCATCATCGATCCCATCGGCATCATCTGTGATCCTCCGCGCGTTGCGTCCGTCAGAACCAGCGCCGCAGCCACCACTGCTCGAAGCCGACCTTGCCCCAGTACCAGAAGCGGCTCGGCCGGCGCATCGTCACGGTCGGCGCCGGCTCGGTGTAGAAGTTCCCGCTCGCGTATGCGGCCACGCCGTGGCCCATCTCGACGATTCAGTAGCCCGAGCCGCCGAAGCGGCGCCTGGCCGCGCGCCCCGTGATCGCCGCCGCGACGTTCTCGGCCACGGCCTCGGCCTGGCGGTGGGCGAACACGCCGGCCTTCGGCAGCATGAGGCCGACCGGCAGCTTGATCGCGGTCACATCGCCGATCGCGAACACGCGCTCGTGCGCCGTGGCGAGCGTGCCGGGATCCACCGGGACCCAGCCGCTGTCTCCCACGAGGCCGCCCTCGGCGACAACCGCGGGGCAGCGGTGCGGCGGTGTGAAGACAAGCAGATCGTAGTCGGCGCGCGTTCCGTTTTCGAACGTGAGCTCCCGTCGCCCCGGGTCCACCGCGGCGAGCTTGTGCTGGCCGTGAAACCCGATCCCCTTGCCCTCCACCATCCCCTTGAGCGCCTCGCCCATCGCCTTGCCGGCGACAGGCATGGGCAGCATCTCGGGCGTGTAGACGTCCACCTCGCTCCGCTCCCGCAGCCCCCGCTCCCGGAGCGACGCCTCGATCAGCATCGCGGTCTCGTAGGGCGCCGCGGGACAGCGGAACGGCAGCCCGGCGACCAGGACCACGACGCGGCCACCACGGAACGCGGCGAGCGCGTCGCGGAGACGGAGGACGTCGTCGAGGACGTTGATGTCGTAGCCCGCCTCCCCGAGCCCCGGGATCCCACCGCGCCATCCCTCGGCACCGAGGGCGACGACGACGAAATCGGCGTCGAGCGCGCGGCGCTCCGTCCGCACGATCCGGCGCACGGGGTCGATCGCGCGGACGTCGTCCTGGACGACCTCGATGCCCTTCCGCGCGAGCCGCCCCAGATCACGGCTGATCTGCCGCGGCTCCCGGCGGCCGAGCATCATCCAGAGGAGCGACGGTGTGAACACGTGCTGCGCGTGGCGCTCGACGACGACCACCGGGTGCGACCGGTCGAGCCGGCGCCTGAGCGTGTTCGCGGCCACGAGCCCGCCGACGCCCCCGCCGAGAACCACTGTCGTCGCCATTGGATCCGCCTCCCGTCAGCCGCGCTGCGGCTGCGACCGGCCTCCCGCTTCCTTGACACCTGCGGCCCGCAGGACGAGCATCGACGGTCAGAAGTTCGTGAAGGCCGACTGCACCAGGCGCAACCACTGCTCCATGTACAACGTCATCGGCGTCACCTCCCCTCAGAACGCGTAGCGGACGACCGCGAACAGGTTCGAGTTGCCCTCGAACTGGCCATACTCGGCACGGCGAGGACCGCCGAACGCGTTGATCCCGAGCGTCGCGGAGAGCGCATCCGTGATCTGGTATCGGGCCTCGGGCCCCAGGTACCAGTCGCCCTCGTTCGGGCTCGCCAGCGCGAACACCCCGAGCCTCAGCGTCTGGTGCAGGAGGAGCTGCGTCAGCCGCAGCGTGAGCACGTGGCGGGCGGCGGCGCGCTTCGCCATCCCGGGCCCCCGCGCCCGCATGTACGCGTCGTGGCCCTGCATCACCTGCACGGAGTACTGCCCGGACGCCGTGAGGTCCGGCACCAGCTCACGCTGGTAGCCGGCGAGCAGCCTGACAGAGGAGTTCTCCACCGCCGCCATCCGGCCCGAGCGATCCGACCGCGAGTCGTAGTAGCCGGCCTCGAAGCTCACGACGCCGCCCAGCGCCGCGCCCTGGGCGCTCGCGCCGTACACGTCGAGCCGTGGGAAGAAGAGCCGCAGGCGCGGCCCGGACTCCACCTCGCCCGCCGGGGCATGGAAGAACCCGCGGTAGGCGTAGAGCGAGACGTCCCATCCGAGGAGATTCCGGAAGAGCCGCGCCCCTGCCTCGGTGCGCTCGAGGGCCGGCGAGGGCTCGTCGGTCCGCCGCGCCTCGATGGCGGCCATCGGGTCGTGGAAGCGCAGCCTCCCGCCGGCCTCCGGCAGCGTGTCGGGCTCGAAGCGCGGGATCAGCACGAGCTGGAGCGACGTGCGGGCCCAGTGGCCCGTGGCGCTCACCGCGTCCGACCCCTTCTTCAGGTATTCGAGCGGGAGCCCTGAGATGAACGCTACCCAGTCCTTCGGGAAGACGTCAGTGATGAAGATCAGGTCCCCGACGCCCCAGGTGATCACCTGCCGGCCGACGCGCAGGTCGAGCGCGGGGAATCGGAGGTCGAGATAGCCCTCGCGGAGGTCGCCCTCGACCTCGCCGCCGACGGCGTCCAAGATGAGCTCGCCCTTGGCGACCAGTCCCCAGCGCTCGCCCCGCGGGTCGACCTCGAGCCGCGCCCGCCCCTCGCCGAGGACGAAGGACTCGTCGCAGGCGAGCCGCTGGGTGGGCGGACAGGCCCGGGGCCGGACCAGCCGGTAGGCGGAGGCCGTCTGGACGAAGCCGTGGAGGGGCAGCGGTTCCTCCGCCGCGGCAACTCCCGCCGCCACGGCAACGAGGAGCCCCGCGAGGACGGCGCGGCCGCGTTTCACCGGACGAGTTCCGCCGGTGGCGCCCGTAACGCGCGCTCGCTGAAGAGATCGGGCGCGAGCTTGAGGTTGTAGCGCACGTCGGCGAGCACCGCCTGCGTGGAGTGCCCGGTCTGGACGTTCTTCATGAGCCGCTTCGTCACGGTCCAGAGCCCCTGAACCTCGCGGACCTCCTCGGCCGTGAACACGCGCGCGAGCTCCCCGCGCCGGTCGTAGTACTCCTCCTTGAGCGGCAAGGCCGTCGCGCTGTCGACCCACGAGAGCTTGCGGCTGAAGTCGACGCTGCTGGCGTCCTTCGGCGTGCTCTCGACGACCCACGCCGCGCGCTCGCCCACACGCTCCTCGCGCACGAGCTTGTGGGTGTCCTCCTCGGGTTCGCGGCCCGAGATGTCCTCGTAGCTGAAGTCCGAGCCGGCGAAGCTCGAGCGCTTGTCGTTGGCCGCGATCCGGCGCACGAGCTTCAGCGCCGGCACGTAAAGCCACCGGTCGTCGTCCTTTCCGGGATACTTCCAGACCAGGAAGGTCATGTCCCGCACGTCCGGCGGGCGGTGGAAGTAGATGAAGTAGCGCTGCTCGCCGCCCTCCTGGACGTCTCTGCGCGTCATGGTGAGCTCACGCAGCCGCTCCTTGCCGTCACGGGAGACGAGGCGCATCGTCACCCTCGCGCGCATGTCCTCGCCCGGGTAGAACATCGCAAGGTGCGCACGCGCCATGATCTCGTCGGCGGTCGGCTGGGCGCCCGCGGGGCCGCCAGTCCCGAGCAGCGCCGTCCCCAGCGCGAGCGCCGTCAACCCGGTCGTGCGTCGTGTCAGAGCCATCGCGTCTCTCCCGTGAGGATGCGCCGGCCGAGAGGGCTTCGCCCCAACAGTCCGGTGAGGGCCGGCATGAAGAAGATCGTCGCCACGAAGCTCCAGGCCATCAGCGAGGCGAAGAACAGTCCGACCGTCACGTAGGGTGTGAGCGTCGAGAGCCCGAGCGGCAGAAAACCGAGCGTGACGACGACGGCGTTCCGCGTGATGGCCTTCATCGGGAGATCGAAGGTTGCCGCCTGCGCCCGGCCGGGATCGCCGACCTCGCGCAGGGCCGTCCGGAAGCGCTGAAGGTAGTGGATCGCGAGGTCGATCGCGAGCCCGAGCGAGAGCGAGGCGCACACGGCGACCGGCATGTCGTAGTCCTTGCCCACGAGCCCGACGAGCCCGTAGGAGAACACGATCGCGACGGTGAGCGGGAGCATCGCGACCAGCCCGAGGAGCGCCGAGCGGAACATGAAGACCATGAGGAGGAACACGAAGACGAAGCTCCCGAGGACGGCCTCGAGCATGCCGCGCACCATGATCTTCTGCCAGATCACGTTGATGTAGGTGAGCCCGGACCACCGGAGCGTCGTGCCGGCGGGCGGCGGGCTCGTCCGCGCGAAGGCCCGGGCGGCGCGCTCCACACGCTCCATGTCCACGTTGTCCCCCCGTTTGAGCTGGACCCAGATCTGCGCCCGGCGCGCCTCGCTGTCGAGGAAGTTGTCGAGGTCCGTGGGCTTGCCGCTCGTGAGGAACAGGAACAGCTCCTGGCCGATGGCCTCCTGGCT
>MGCE01000038.1 GCA_001790315.1 Candidatus Rokubacteria bacterium RIFCSPLOWO2_02_FULL_72_37
GGCAGCGCGCCGAGCCAGCCGGCGCTCTTGAGGCCGAGGAGGATCTCCACCCCGACGAACGCGCCGACGATGAAGATCTCGGAGTGCGCGAAATTGATGAACTCGAGGACGCCGTACACCATGGTGTAGCCGAGGGCGATCAGCGCGTACATGAAGCCGAGGATCAGGCCGTCGAGGAGAACCTGGGGAAAGATGCCGACGAGGAGCTCGAAATCCATGGGCCCGGCGACCGTGGGGGGCCGGGCGGGCCGGCCCCCCACGGGAACGGGACGCTACTTCTTCGCGGGCGCCGCGATGCTCAGACGCTTGACCTCTTTGTTGTCGCTCCACTTCTCCGGGTTCTCGCTGGCGACCTGGAGCACGAAGTAGAGCGCTTTCTTGGGATCCCCCTTGGCGTCGAACTCGACGGCGCCCGTGATACCGGTGTGTCGCACGTCACGGATGGCGGCCGTCACCGCGTCCCGCGTGGGCGCCTTGCCACCCTTCGTGACCGCCTCGAGCGCCTTGATGGCGATCGCGGTCGAGTCGTAGGCCTGCGCCGCGAACGGCTCCGGATTCTTTCCGAACTTCTTCTTGTACTCCTCCGCGAACTGCTTGGCCTGCGGGTACACCGACACGGGCCCCGCCACCGAGGTGTAGTACATGCCGACGACGGCCTTGCCGGCGATCTTCGCCAGGTCCGACGAGTCGAGGCCGTCGGGCCCGAGGAACTTCGACTTCACGCCTTTCTCGCGCGCCTGTTTGAAGAACGGCGCCGCCTGCTCGTAGATCCCCCCGAAGTAGATGAGGTCGGGGTTCTTCGCCCTGACCGGCGTGATGATCGGATCGAAGTTCGACTTCTCTTCGGTGCCCTCGAAGCCGAGGATCTTGATGCCCTTCTTCTCGGCGTCCGCCTTGAAGAACTCGGCGACGCCCTGCCCGTACGCCGTCTTGTCGTGGATGACGTACGCCGTCTTCACCTTCATGGTGCCCTTGGCGAACTCGGCCCCGACGACGCCCTGGACGTCGTCGCGGCCGCAGACGCGAAACACGTTCGGGTAGCCGCGGTCCGTGATCGTGGGGTTCGTGTTCGCGGGCGAGACCATCGCGAGGTTCACTTCCTTGTAGACCTCGGAGGAGGGGATCGCGACACCCGAGTTCAGGTGACCGATCACGACCGCGATGTCCTTGTCGGCGATGATGTTCTTGGCGTTCGCGACGCCGACGTCCGGCTTGGCCTGGTCGTCGAAGGGAACCAGCTCGACCTTGAAGCCGCGCTTCTCGAGGCCGCCCTTGAACTTCTCCACCGCCAGCTGGGCGCCGAGCTTGATGCCCTCGCCGAGGGCGGCCTGCCCGCCGCTCAGGGGGCTCTGGGTCGCGATCTTGATCGTCCCCTTGCCCTGCGCGCCGACGTTCGAGGCCGACGGCAGGGTCGCGAGACCGAGGACCACGGCGAAGACGAGCGCGTTGCGAACGAGGTTGCGGATCATTCGTGCCCCCTCCTTGTGCATGCGTAGCGGGCGTGCCGGGTGCCGCAATGCGCCGCCATTATAGCGGCCGCCTCGGGGCGGTCAAGTCGCGGGCCCCGCGGATCGCGTCGAGCAGCCGGCGCGTGGCCGCGGCCGGATCGGGCGCGCCGCAGACCGCGGAGATGACCGCGACCCCATCGGCGCCCGCCCGGATGACCTCGGCCACGTTCTCGACGGTGATGCCGCCGATGCCCACGAGCGGCGCGCGGATCTCGGGCCGGAGCCGGGCGAGCAGGTCCGGCCCGACGAGCCGGAAGTCGGGCTTCGTGCCGGTCGGGAACATCGACCCGACGGCGACGTAGTCGGCGCCGGCCGCCTGGGCGGCGCGGGCCTGGGGCACGTCGTGCGTCGAGAGCCCGAGGATCATCCCGGGCCGCAGGAGCGGGCGCGCGGCGTGGGCCGGCAGGTCCTCCTGGCCCAGGTGGACGCCGTCGGCGTCCGCGGCGAGCGCGAGGTCGACGCGGTCGTTCACGAGGAAGGTCGCGCCCGCCCCGCGACACCGCCGGCGGAGCCGCTCGGCCAGGGGCAGGAGGCGGCCGGAGGGCCACTCCTTCTCGCGGAGCTGGAACATCCGGCAGCCGCCCGCGAGGGCCGCCTCGAGGATCTCCTCCAGGTCGCGCCCTCGCGCCGCCGTGCGGTCGAGGATGACGTAGAGCGTCGGGTCCATCAGGCGCGGAGCCGGGCGGTGTCGACGCTGGTGAAGCGCCCCTCCAGGAACACCGGATCGTTCAGCACCCTCTGCTGGAACGGGATCGAGGTCTTGACGCCCTCGATCACCGTCTCCGCCAGCGCGCGCCGCATCCGCTCGATGGCCTCGGCGCGGTTGCGCCCGTGGACGATGATCTTCGCGAGCAGCGAGTCGTAGAAGGGAGGGACGGTGCACGGCGCCGTGAGGTGGCTGTCGACGCGTACGCCGAAGCCGCCGGGCGGGATCCACTCCGTCATGCGGCCCGCGCTGGGCGCGAACGTGTCCGGATCCTCGGCGTTCACGCGGACCTCGAGGGCGTGGCCCTCGAGCCGGACGGCGTCCTGCCGGTACCCGAGGCTTTCCCCGGCGGCGATGCGGATCTGCTCGCGGATGAGGTCGATGCCCGTGACCATCTCGGTGACGGGGTGTTCGACCTGGATGCGCGTGTTCATCTCGATGAAGTAGAAGCGACCGCCGTCCTCCACGAGGAACTCGACGGTGCCCGCGCTCACGTAGTTGACCGCGGCCGCGACGGTGAGCGCCGCGCGGTGCAGGCCCGCGCGCGTCTCGGCTGAGAGCGAGGGGGCGGGGGACTCCTCGAGGAGCTTCTGCTGGCGCCGCTGCACCGAGCAGTCGCGCTCGCCCAGGTGCACGCGCATGCCGTTCCGGTCGCCGAGCACCTGCACCTCGACGTGGTGCACGTTCTGGACGAACTTCTCGCAGTAGATCTCCGACGACCCGAAGGCCGCGCCCGCCTCCGACTGGCAGGCGTCGAACGCCTTGGCCGCCTCCGCGCGGTCGTGGACGACCCGCATGCCCCGTCCCCCGCCGCCCGCCGCCGCCTTGAAGATGATCGGGTAGCCGATTCCATCGGCCACCGTGAGCGCTTCCGCGGCGTCCTTGAGCGGCAGGTCGCTTCCCGGGACGATGGGCACCCCCGCCTGCTTCGCGAGCTGGCGCGCCTGCGCTTTGTCGCCCATGAGCCGGATCGCCTCGGGCGAGGGCCCGATGAAGGTGATCGAGCAGGCGCGGCAGACCTCGGCGAAGGCGGGATTCTCGGCGAGGAACCCATAGCCCGGATGGATCGCCTCGCTGTCGGTGACCGACGCGGCGGAGATGATCGCCGGGATGTTGAGATAGCTGAGCCGTGGCGAGCCGGGGCCGATACAGATCGACTCGTCGGCCAGCCGGACGGGGAGTGAGCCGGCGTCGGCCGTCGAGTGGGCGACGACGGAGCGGATGCCGAGCTCACGGCAGGTGCGGACGATCCTGAGCGCGATCTCGCCACGGTTGGCGATCAGGACCTTCTGGAACAGGTTAGCCTCCGAGGACCCGGCGCCACTGCGCCTCGAGCTCCGCCATGCGGAGGCCGTAGACGCGTGGCATCGCCTCGCCGAGCGTTTCCCCGGCGCCCAGGCGCGTCAAGAGCTCCCGCATCGCCGGCATCCCGCCGCGATCCAGGAGATCGTGCACGACCCAGAGCGCGATGTCGTAGCCCGCGCGCGCGTGCACGGGATCGGCGTCGGCCACGAGCGCCTCGACGCCCGTCAGCGTCAGTACGCCGGGCACCTGGAGCATCGGGTCCACGGACGCGCCCTCGAGGGCCTGCGCGAGCCCCTCGTGCAGCCAGCGCGGCGCGTGGCCGCGCGAGAGGTCGTGGATGGCGGCGTGGGCGTACTCGTGCGCGGCGAGGCGCTCGAGCCCGGCCGCGGGCGCCGCCGTCGACCCGACCGGCAGGCGGATCTTGCCGTCGAACACGCCGGTCGCCCAGCCGTGGACGCGCGTGACCTCCTCGAACTGCGCGCGCTCGTAGAGGATGACGGTCAGCCGCTCGCGTGGCGCGTGGCCGAGCGCGCCGCCGACGCGGTCGGCGGCGGTCTCGAGGGCTCGTGTCACGGCGGCGCGCGCCGCCCGGTCCGGCATGCCGCGCTGCTTGACGACGAAGCGCCGCGTCACCTCACGCTCGAAGCCGGCCTCGACACGGCGCTCGCGCTCGAGCTTCTCGAGCAGGCGCAGCGCCCGGTCGTTCGTCGGCTCGCGCACGAGCAGCGTGCGCAGGTGCGCGATGGCCCGATCGGGCTCGTCCCGACGGTCGTAGAGGTGCGCCAGGAGGAGCTCGACCTGGCCGTCGTAGCCTGCGCGCACGACGCCCTCGAGGGGTGCGACCGCCTCATCGGTCCGGCCCGCGTGGACCGCCGCGAGCCCGATCCCCTTGAGCAACGCCGGTGCCTCCGGCGTCATCGAAAGCCCCTGGCGGAACAGGAGGAGGGCCTCGTCGGGGCGGCCCTGGCGAAGGGCCTGCCAGCCCCACGTCTCGAAGCAGCTGGAGACGTCTCCGAGGAGCACACGGCTCGACGGGTCGTCGGCGGCGACGCGACTCAGGCGCTCGCACGCGCGCGGGTACTGGCCGATCGCGTAGAAGGCGATGGCCTCGTCGGTGAGCGCCCGGGCCGTGCCCGCCACCGGCACGCGCGTCGCGGTCAGCGCTGCGTCGCGCCCGCCGTGGCGCCGCCCCTCGGACCAGCCCAGCGCGAGGGCGCCGACGCAGAGCGGCACCGCGACGAGGAGCAGCAGCCGGACGTCGGCGGAGCGCCTCACGGCCGCCTCAGCGGCTGGGCTCGATCAGGAAGAGCGGTTGGCCGTACTCGACGCCGTGCCCGTTCTCGACGAGGATCCTGACGACGCGGCCGGCGACCTTCGACTCGATCTCGTTCATGAGCTTCATCGCCTCGATGATGCACAGGATCTGGCCTTCCTTCACGACGTCGCCCTCGTGCACGTACGGCTCGGCGTTCGGGGACGGCGCGCGATAGAACGTGCCGACCATCGGGGCCTCGATCGTGACGCCGCTCACCGCCTCGACGTCGGACACGACGGGCGCGGCCGGCGTGGTGAGGGCGGCCGGCGCCGCGGGCGCCGCCGCCGCGACGGCGTGACGCTGCAGGCGGACGTGCACGCCGCCCACCGTCACCTCGACCTCGGTCAGATCGAGGTCCGACAGCAGGGTGCCGAGCTCGCGGACGAGCTGCGTGACGGCCGGCCGACCCCGCCGGGGGCGCCGGCCCCGGGGCGCCATCAGGCGCTCGCCGCCGCGACGCGGCCGAGATACTCGCCGGTGCGCGTGTCGATCTTCACCACGTCGCCCTCGCCGAGGAACAGCGGGACCTGGACGGCCGCACCCGTCTCGAGTGTCGCGGGCTTCGTGCCGCCCTGGGCCGTGTCGCCCCGGACGCCGGGGTCGGTGCTGGTGATCGCCAGCTCCACGAAGTTCGGCAGGTCCACCGCGATCGGCGCGCCCTCGATGTAGAGCACGTCCACTTCGGTGTTCTCCTTGAGGTAGTCGCGCGCGTCGCCCACCTCGTCGGGGGAGAGCGATACCTGCTCGTAGGTCGTCGTGTCCATGAAGTGGTAGCGGTCGTCGCGGTAGAGGAACTGCATGTGCTTTTCCTCGAAGTCGACGAGACTCACCTTCTCACCGGAGCGGAACGTGTTGTCGATCACCTTGCCGAGCTTCATGTGCTTGAGCTTCGTGCGGACGAAGGCACCGCCCTTGCCGGGCTTGACGTGCTGGAAGTCGACGATCGTATAGGGGTTGCGGTCGAACATGATCCGCAGCCCCTTCCTGAACTCGGCGGTCGACACTTGCATCGTGCTCTAGCCTTTCCGTCGTTGGCGGGCGTGGAGCGTCAGCTCCAGGCCCTCCCGTGCGGCGCGGTTCGCCGGATCTTTCCGGAGGATCTTCGTGAACGTCTGCGCGGCTTCCTCGAGGCAGGACTGCTCGAGGCAGAGGGTGCCGAAGGCGACGGTCGCGAAGGTGTCGTCGCCGAGCACGCGCGCGAGCCCGCTCGTCTCGCCCGCGGGCGGCGGCGTCGCGCGCAGGAGACCCAGGAGCGCGCGGGACTCGCGGTCGCCCGCGTCGAGCCGCACGGCCGCTTCGAGGTGCGCCACGGCCTCGTCGAGGCGTCCGCGCCGCCGATGGATCTCGGCGGCCAGCCGATGGCACTGGACGTCGTTCGGGCTCGCCTCGAGGATCGCCGTGAGCTCGGCGAGCGCGGCCTCCAGGTCGCCCTCGGCGGCGAGCGCCTTGGCCAGGATGAGCCGCGCCGTGGTGTAGTGCGGATAGCGGGCGAGGCCGTCGCGGCAGAGCGCGGCGGCCTCCCGCGTGCGGCCCGCCTTGCGGTACAGATCCGCGAGCTGCGCGAACGCGAGCGAGCCCGGGTCGCGGGCGAGTCGCTCCTCCTGGCGGCGGATGGCATGGGTGAGCGCGTCGTCGTCGTGGCTCACGGTGGATCGGTTATACGTAGCGGGGCTTCGCATTGTCAACCGCGCCCGGCCCGGAGCGCGCCCAGCACGGCCCGGATGTCGTCGGCGGAGACGTCGTACACGAGGCGGAACGCGCCGATCCTGGGCGCGAGCACGAAGGGTACGCGCCCGTCGCGCGCCTTCTTGTCGCGGGCGATCGCCGCGAGCACGGCCTCGACGTCGACCGCGTCCGCCCGCACCGGCAGCCCGACGGCCTCGAGGAGCCGCTCCTGCCGCGCCACGGTCTCCTCCGACGCGAGACCGAGCCGCCGCGCGAGCCGCGCCTCCGCGGCGATGCCGAGGGCGACCGCCTCGCCGTGGACGAAACGCGTGTATCCGGTGGCGGCCTCGAGCGCGTGGCCGACCGTGTGGCCGTAGTTGAGGACGGCGCGAAGCTCGGCTTCGTGCTCGTCCCGCTCGACGACGGACGCCTTGAGGCGGCAGGAGCCGCCGATCACGCGCTCGAGCACCGGAAGGTCACGCCCGAGCAGCGCCGCCGCGTCCCGCTCGACCTCGGCGAAGTACTCCGCGTCGAGCACGATGCCGTGCTTGACGATCTCGGCGAGGCCGGAGCTGAATTCGCGCCGTGACAACGTGAGTGTCGTCGCGGGGTCGCAGAGGACGAGGCGCGGCTGGTGGAAGGCGCCGATGAGGTTCTTCGCCCTGGGATGGTCGATCGCCGTCTTGCCGCCGATCGAGGCGTCGACCTGCGCGAGCACCGTGGTGGGGAGCTGGACGAAGTTCGTCCCGCGCATGTAGGTGGCGGCGACGAACCCGGCGAGGTCGCCGACCGCGCCACCGCCGAGCGCGAGGACCGTCGAGCTCCGGTCGAGGCCCGCGGCGAGGAGCGCGTCCCAGCACAGCTCGGCGACGTCGAGGCGCTTGGCGGCCTCGCCCTCGGGCACCTCGACGGGCGTGACCGCGAAGCCGGCGGCCTCGAGACCGGCGGCGACGGTCTTGCCGTAGAGGCGCATGACCGCGCCGTCGCTCACGAGCGCCGTGCGCGCGCCCACCCCGAGCGCGCGCAGGCGCGCACCCAGCGAGCCGAGCGCGCCGGACTCGACCACGATCGCGTAGGAGCGACTCCCGAGGTTGACGTCGACGATCATGCTAGTGATTGTACCGCCCGCGGCGACCGCGTGGCCGCTCGCGCGTTACCAGGTCTTCAGGCTGTCCAGGTAGGCGTCGTAGTTGCGACGGATCTCCGCGAGGCCGTCGCCCCCGAACTTCTCGAGGAAGGCGTCGGCGAGCACGATCGCCATCATGGCTTCGCCGACGATCCCGGCGGCCGGCACGGCGCAGACGTCGCTGCGCTCCACCACGGCCTCGACCGGCTCCTTGGTGGCGACGTCGACCGACCGGAGCGGCTTGCGGAGCGTGGAGATCGGCTTCATCGCGGCGCGGACGATCACGGGCTGGCCGTTGGTCACGCCGCCCTCGAGGCCGCCCGCCCGGTTGCTCGCCCGCTTGAACCCGCTCTCGGCGTCGAACAGGATCTCGTCGTGCACGGCCGAGCCGGGCCGGCGCGCCGTCTCGAAGCCGAGTCCGAACTCGCACCCCTTGATCGCCTGGATCGAGCAGAGCGCCTGCGCCAGCCGGCCGTCGAGACGTCGGTCCCACTGCACGTAGGAGCCGAGGCCGACGGGGCAACCGAGCGCCACGACCTCGAACACGCCGCCGAGCGTGTCGCCCTTGACCTTGGCGTCGTCGATGGCCGCGACCATCGCCGCCTCGGCGTCCGCGTCCGCGCAGCGGACCTCGGAGGCTTCCGCGCGGCGGCGGATCTCCTCCCAGGGCCGGTCGAGGTCCGGCGCGATGCGCGCCGGCCCGATCTCGGTCACGTGGCTCAGGATCGTGACGCCGAACTCCGCGAGCAGGCGCTTGGCGACGCCCGCCACCGCGACCCGGGCGGTCGTCTCGCGCGCGCTCGAGCGCTCGAGGACGTTGCGGATGTCGTGATGGCCGTACTTCATGGCGCCCGCGAGATCCGCGTGGCCGGGCCGCGGCCGGGTGACCTGCTTCTGGGCGACGCCGGGCTCGGGCGGGGCGACGGACATCGTCGCCTTCCAGTTCTCCCAGTCGCGGTTGACGATCTGGAGCGTGATCGGGCTGCCGAGGGTGGCCCCCCAGCGCACGCCCGAGAGGATGTGAACCCGGTCGCGCTCGATCTTCATGCGCCCGCCGCGCCCGTAGCCGCGCTGGCGGCGCGCCAGGTCCTCGTCGATGTCCGCCTCGGCCAGGAGCAACCCCGCCGGCACGCCGTCGATGACGGCCACCAGGGCCTCACCGTGGGACTCGCCCGCGGTGAGGAAGCGGAACGACCCGCCCATGTCTACTTCTTGGGCGCTGGAGACGCCTGCGCCTTCGCCTGGTCGGTGGCCAGGATCGACGGGGTGATGAACACCACCAGTTCGCGTCCGGTGAAGTTCGTGGACCGCTGCTTGAAGAGCCAGCCGAGGAACGGGATGTCCCCGAACACCGGGATCTTGCGGACCTCCTCCTGGTCCGTGTTGTTCGCGACCCCGCCGATGACCAGCCGCTCGCCCTCCTTGACCAGGACTTCCGTCTCGGCCTTGCGCTTGTTGATGGCGGGCGGCTGTCCGCTCCCGCCGAGGTCGACCGTCGCGCCGCGGGAGTTGTTCTCGACGACGATCTTCATCTTGATCTTGTTCACGTTGTTCGGTTCCCGGACCACCGTCGGCGTGACCTCGAGCTTGAGCAGCGCTTCCTTGAACTGGATCTGCGTGCCCGCCGAGCTGACCGTGGCGTACGGGATCTCCTCACCGAGCGAGATCATCGCCTTGTTGTTCTCGACCGTGACGACTTCGGGCCGCGCGAGCGTTCGCGTCTTGCCCTCGGACTTCAAGGCCTCGAGCGCGAGATTGACGTTGAGGCGGCTCCCGATGATCCCGAACGAGATGCCGCCGACGCCCGTCGTGGCGGCCGTGCCGCCCAGCGCCGTGGCGAGCGGCAGATTGACCAGATTCCCGCCCACGGGGAGGCCCGTCGTCGCGCTGACGGGCAGGAGATTGGTGAGTGTCGCGTTGGAATTCGCCACGTTGCTCCCGATGCCGACCGGTGCGATCCCGGCGCCCACCGCCTGGTTCGAGGTGAAGCCTCGACCCGCCAGGGTGAACTTGTCCGTGATAGCTGTTCCACCGCCGCCCCACTGGACGCCGATGATGAACAGGTCGGTCCGGTCGAGAATCTCCATCCGCGCCTCGATCTTGACCTGGGGCAGCGGGATGTCGAACTTCTCGCGGATGAGCTTCTTGATCCGCTCGAGGTCCGCGTCGTAGTGACGGATGAAGATCGAGTTCGTGGGCTTGTGCGCCCGGATCGTGATGCCCTTGGACAGGACCTCGGCGGCAGGGCCGGGTGGCGGACCAACCACTTGCTTGGGACCGTAGAGCGCGGAGAACGGGGCCTCGGCGGTCGGGAGCAGGCCTCCGGGAGGCGGTGGCGGAGCAATCTGGGCCTGGACGCCCTCGGCCGGAATGCCGAGGATGCCCTGGAGCGTGGCGGCGAGCTCCTCCGGGTTTGCATAGGACAGCCGGATCGTTTCCTCCCGGAGCGGCCCGCGCGCGCGCAGCTCCTCGAGCGCCTGCTCGGCGGCGCGCCGCTTGTCGATCGCCTCCTGCTCCTTCAGCGCGGCCTCGGCGGCCTTGGCGCGCTGCTCGGTCTCGGCCTTGAGCTTCGCTTCCTGGAGACGCGCAGTCGTCTCGCGCTCCTTCAGGAGCTGCTCGTTCGTGACGATCCGGAGTACGCCGTCCTTCTCGACCTTCTTCAGGCCGCGCGTCTCGAGCACGGTGTCGAGAGCCAGCTCCCACGGCACGTTGCGCAGCGAGATCGACATCTTGCCCTTGACGTCGTCGCCGATGACGATGTTGCGGCCGCTCTCGGCCGCGAGGATGCGGAGCAG
>MGCE01000039.1:0-7295 GCA_001790315.1 Candidatus Rokubacteria bacterium RIFCSPLOWO2_02_FULL_72_37
GCGATCCGCACGGACGAGCTGGCCGCGGACGTGATCGGCGTCGACGTCACGCGCGTGAAGCTCACGGCGTTCACGATCGGCGCGTGGGCGGCGGGCCTCGCGGGCGCGCTCTGGGCGCACTACGCCCTGTTCATCGACCCGGAGGAGTTCGGCCTGCACCGCTCGATCATGCCGTTCACGTTCCTGGTGGTCGGTGGGCTCGAGACCTTCTGGGGCGCGATCGTGGGCGCGACGACGCTGACGCTGCTCCCCGAGTGGCTCAGGTTCCTGAAGGAATGGCGGCTCGCGTTCTTCGGGGTCGCGATGGTGCTGGTGATGATCGCGCGTCCCCAGGGGCTCGTCGATCGGCGAATGGTGGAGGCGATCCGCCGGATGGCGCGGCGGCGACGGTCGAGGGACAACACCGAGGAGGACACCCGATGAGACAGCTCAGGATCGCATGCGCGGTGACCGTGGCGGTCGCACTGCTCGCCCTCGTGGGCGCTCCCCCGAGCGAGGCGAAGCTCGAGGGCAAGGTCGTCAGGCTCGGCGGGATCTACCCGATCACCGGGAAGGGCGCCGAGTGGGGGGAGCACAGCAAGATCGCGACCGACATCGCCCTCGAGGAGATCAACGCGGCGGGCGGCGTCGGGGGCGTCAAGCTCGAGGTCGTCGTCCACGACACGGCGACCGAGGTCGGGCAGGCGATCTCGCTCACGCGGAAGCTCGTCCTCGAGGAGAAGGTGCTCGCGATCAACGGGCCCTGCTTCTCGTCGGAGTACGAGGCGCTGGCGCCGCTCCTCGACCGGCTCCAGATCGTGATCGTCTCGCAGTGCTCGTCGAAGCCGGGGCTCGCGAAGCTGTCGAAGTGGGCGTTCCGCAACACGCTCACCAGCGACAAGCAGCTGGAGCCGGCGGTCGATGTGTGGAAGAAGCGGTACAAGATCAAGACCGCCGCGATCCTCTACGACTCGGCCGACGCCGTCTCGGCCGCCGAGGGCGCGAAGATCCTCCCGGTCCTGCTCAAGAAGTACGGGGTGGAACAGAAGGACATCCTCACGTACCAGACCAAGGACATCGACTTCAGCGCCCAGCTCACCAAGATCAAGTCGCTCGGCGTCGACGGCATCGCCCTCGGCTCGTGCTACCAGCAGGCGGCCAACATCGTGCGCCAGGCGCGCAAGCTCGGGCTGAAGCAGCCGTTCCTGGCCGGCGCGTGCACGGGCTCGCCCGAGTTCGCCAAGCTCGTCGGCGACGACGGCGAGGGCAGCATCATCGGCTCGGCCGGCTGGCCCGACGACCCGCGGCCCCGGAATCGCGAGTTCCTCAAGAAGTTCATGGAGCGCGCGGGCGGCAAGAAGCCGAACTACGGCGGGATGCGGTCGTACGACAACGTCTACATCATGAAGCAGGTGATCGAGAAGTACGGCGTGACCAACAAGCCGGGCGACCTCGAGCTCGACCGCGAGAAGATCCGCAAGGGCTGGGCGGAGCTCAAGGGCTTCGACGGGATCACCGGCGCCACCGGCATGGACGCCGATGGCGAGGGCGCCGGCAAGTCGACCGTCCTCGAGGTGAAGGGCGGCGTGTTCGTGAAGGTCGAATACTGAGCCGCGTGGCGCTCCTCGAGGTCCACGGCCTGGCGAAGTCGTTCGGGGGCCTGCGCGTCCTCAACGGCGTCGGCCTCGCCGTGACCGAGGGGAGCGTGCACGCGCTGATCGGCCCGAACGGTTCCGGCAAGACGACGTTCCTCAACTGCGTGAGCGGCATCCTCGCCCCCGACGGCGGCGAGGTCCGCTTCCGCGGGCGGCGGATCGACGGCGTGCGCCCCTTTCGCCGGACGATCGCGGGCCTGGGGCGCACGTTCCAGAACATCCGGCTGTTCCCGGCCATGACCGTGGTCGAAAACGTGCTCGTGGGCGAGCACTGCCGAACGCGCGCGGGCTTCCTGCGCGCCTGGCTCCGGCCGCCGTTCATGACGCTCCGCGAGGAGCGGGAAGCGAGGCGCCGCGCGTGGAGCCTCCTCGCGCTCGTGGGCCTCGCGGACCGCGGAGAGGAACCTGCGTCGGGCCTGCCCCTCGGCGACCAGCGCCGGCTCGAGGTGGCCCGGGCGCTCGCGACGGACCCGGCGCTCCTGCTCCTGGACGAGCCGGCCGCGGGGATGACGCCGACAGAGAAGGCCGGCATGAACCGCCTCATCCGCGAGGTCGTCGCGGGCGGGCGCACCGTCGTCCTCGTGGAGCACGACATCGGGCTCGTCATGGACGTCTCGCACGCCGTCTCGGTCCTGAACTTCGGCGAGAAGATCGCCGAGGGCGCGCCGGCCGACGTCCGGTCGGATCCGCGGGTGGTCGAGGCGTACCTGGGCGAGGAAGGGTGATGCTCGAGGTCCGCGACGTCTCGGTCTCGTACGGCAAGATCCGGGCGCTCAAGGGCGTGTCGCTCTCGGTGCGCCGCGGCGAGGTCGTGACCCTCATCGGGAGCAACGGCGCGGGCAAGTCGACCCTCCTGCGCACGATCGCGGGGCTGCTGCACCCCGAGGCCGGTGGCATCGAGTTCGACGGGCGGCCCATCACGCGCCTGCCGCCGCATCGCATCGCGCGCCGGGGCCTGCGCCTGGTCCCCGAGGGGCGCGGGCTCCTCACGCGGATGAGCGTGCACGAGAACCTCCTGATGGGCCGCTACGCTTCGAGCCCCGCCGGCGACGACGCGGCCGACCTCGCCGCGGTGTTCGAGCGCTTCCCGGTGCTCCGCCAGCGCCGGCAGCAGCTCGCCGGGACGCTGTCGGGCGGCGAGCAGCAGCAGCTCGCGATCGCGCGCGCGCTGCTCGGCCGTCCCGCGGTTCTGATGCTGGACGAGCCGTCCCTCGGCCTGGCGCCGCTGCTCGTGAAGGAGATCTTCCGGATCGTCCGGCGGCTCAAGGACGAGGGCGCCACGATCCTGCTGGTCGAGCAGAACGCCAAGCAGGCGCTCAAGGTCGCCGACCGCGGCTACATCCTCGAGACCGGGCGGATCGCGCTCGAGGGGCCCGCCGCCGAACTCCTCCAGGGCGAGGCGGTGCAGCGCGCCTACCTGGGCGCCGGCTGACGCGCGCCGCGCCAGACGACTCGCTCGCCGCCCAGGAGGCTGTCCTCTCCAGGACACCGTGCGTCGGGAGGGTGACAGATGCCAGCCCGGCACGTGGACGCACCACGGCGCAAGTCTCCGTCGCTCCACGGGAAGTCGTCGGACACCCACCTCTTGGCATGCCCCCTGCGTCCAGGCTGACGCGATGGACTGGAGGATCATCGCCACGCTTCGCCCACGGGTGCTCCTCGGGCTCGGGCTCGGGCTCGGCTCCCTCGCGCTCGCCACGATCATCGCCGGGGCCGTGGAGCTCAGGCGATTCGAGCGCGCCGGACTCGAGCGCGCGCCGATCCTCTATGCGGCGGGTCAGTTCCTGGCGCCTGGCGTGGATCTCGAGCGCATCGGCCTTGCGGCGACGCTCGCGCGGCTCGGGTACACCGCGACGCGGAACGCCCCGGCCGGGCCCGGTCAGTTCCGGCGCTCCGGCGAGACCTGGGACATCGCCCTGCGCGACGCGGCCGCCGCCGACGGCGCCGCGGGGCGCGTGCGCCTCGATGTGCTCGACGGCCGCGTCACCCGCCTCGCGTTCGACGGACGCGACGTGGAGGCGGTCACGCTCGAGCCCGAGGTCCTGCCGGGCGTCCCCGAGCGCCCGAGCGAGGCGCGTCGAGCGGTGAGTCTCCCGGACATGCCACGCGTGCTCGTGAGCGCGGTCCTCGCCGTCGAGGATCACCGGTTCTTCGACCACGGCGGGGTCGATGTCCGGGCGGTCGTGCGCGCCGCCTGGCGCAACCTCCGTGCCGGAAGGATCGTGCAGGGCGGGAGCACGATCACCCAGCAGCTCGTCAGGATGCGTCTGCTCCGCCCGCGGCGCGCGCTCCTCCGGAAGCTCCACGAGATGTGGCTCGCCTCGCTGGTCGAGTGGCGGTACTCGAAGGACTACCTCCTCGAGGCCTACCTGAACGAGGTCTACCTCGGTCAGCACGGGCCCACCGCGATTCGCGGCGTGGGGGCCGCGGCGCGCGCGTACTTCGGCAAGGACGTCCGGCAACTCTCCCTCGGTGAAGCCGCGCTGCTGGCGGGGATGATCCGCAGCCCCAACAATTACTCTCCGGCCGTCGAGCCTGCGCGTGCGCGGGCGCGGCGCGGGGTGGTGCTCGATCGCATGCGCGCCCTCGAGATGATCAGCGACGCGGATCGCGCGCGCGCGCGCCGCGAGCGGGTCGGCGTCCAGGTTCTTGCGGCGCTGCCGCGATCGGCGCCCTACTTCATCGGTCACGTCCGGCGGGAGCTCGAGCAGCGCGGTGGCGCCGAGCTGGCCGGGCGTGGCGGCCTCCACGTCTTCACCACGCTCGACCTGCCGCTCCAGCGGTTCGCCGAGCAGGCGGTCGCGCGGGGCCTCGATCGGCTCGAGAGGACCGTCCCCCGGTTGCGCCGGCGGGATACCGCTCGACGGCTGCAGGCCGCGCTGGTCGCCCTCGACACGGAGACGGGAGAGATCCGCGCCCTGGTCGGCGGCCGCGACTATCGCACCAGCCAGTTCGACCGCGCCACCCTCGCGCAGCGGCAGCCGGGCTCGGCCTTCAAGCCCTTCGTGTACCTCACCGCGCTGCGCGCGCGGAGCGAGGCCCCTCGCGTCACGGCGGCGAGCCAGGTGGAGGACGCGCCGGTCACGCTCCGGGCCGGCGACCGATGGTGGAGCCCCCGCAACGACGAGGCTCGGTACGAGGGCAGGGTGAGCGTGCGGCGGGCGCTCGAGCAGTCGCTCAATGCGGCGACGGTCCGCATCGCCATGACCGCGGGGTTGCGGCGCGTCGTCGAGACCGCCCGCGCGCTGGGTCTCCACGGTCACCTGATGCCCGTGCCGGCGGCGGCCCTCGGCGCCTTCGAGGTCACGCCGCTCGGGCTGGCCCAGGCGTATCTGCCCCTGGCGAACGGGGGCCGCCGCGTCGCGGAGCCGGCGGCGATCCGCGCGGTGGACGACGGCGCCGGCGCGGGCGTGCTGACGCCGACGGCGCCGCCTGTCAGGGTCATCTCGCCGGCCGAGGCGTACGTGATGACCTCGCTCCTCAAAGGGGTCATCGCCTCGGGGACCGGGCTCGCGGCCCGTGAGCTCGGTATCCCCGACACGGTCGCCGGCAAGACCGGCACCACGAACGACGGGCGCGACGCGTGGTTCGTCGGATTCACGCCGCGGCTCCTCGCCCTCGTATGGGTCGGCTTCGACAACGGCGAGCCGCACCGTCTCAGCGGCGCCCGGGCCGCCCTGCCGATCTGGGCGGACTTCATGCGGCACGCGCTCGAGGCCTACCCGCAGCCCGATTTCGCCGTGCCGCCGGGGGTCGTCTTCGTGGACATCGACGCGACCAACGGCAAGCTGGCCGGCCACGCCTGCCCGGTCGTCGTCCGCGAAGCCTTCCTCGCCGGTACCGAGCCCGAACCGTGCGACGAGCACCGGGAGGACGTCGACCACATCGTCGGCTGGTGGATGCGGCTCACGGGGTGGGTCAGGCGGTAGGAGAGCGATGAGTTCCACGAGGACGATGTTCTGTGAGCGTTGTCGCGCGCTGCGGTGGATCGAGGACTGGCGAGAGGCCTGCGACGGGGTCCTGTCGATCGTGCTCGGGCCCTGCGGGCACGTGACCCTGCGCAGCGCGCGCCTGGAGTGGAGCGTTCCGCGTGGGTGGTGCCTCGCCCTGCTCGTGGCGCTCGCAGGCGTGGTGCTGTCCTTGCCGGGAGTCGGTCCGGGCGTGGCGACCGCTGCGCCGCGACCGGATGCGCCACGACCGGCGCTCGTGCGCCGAGCCGACCGGCGGGCCGAGATCGCGAGCATCCTGGCGGTGCTCGACCAGACCGCCGCGGATCCAGCGATCCGCGTGAAGGTCGCGCAGAAGCTCGTCACGCTCAGCGACGAGCAGCTCCGCGTGATGACGTCTCTGTCCAGACGCGTCGCCGTCGAGGGCGGCCGCCCGGCCGACGGCCTGGCGCTCTTCCTGATCATCGCGATGCTGATCCTGTCGTGAGCGGACAGCGGCGGGCGCGGCCGGGCTGACCGCTTCGAGCCACGGATCCGAGCGCGTCGTGACATCCGATGGACCGCGACTGCCGAAGCTGGCGTTCGGGGCGCTGAAGACGGCGACGGGGCGGTCAGCCCGTGTGGGCGTCCGGGCCCTCGCCGTCGTCACCGACCGCCTGTCGCTCATCTATCACGTGCTCGTCGTCGTGCTGAGCGCCGCGGTCGCGGCGAGCCTGCCGCTCACGCTGACGGTCGTCGCGCAAAGCCTGCTGGTCTACTGGGCGGTGATCGAGAACGAGAAGATCGTGCTCGTCGGCACGGAAGTGGCCGTGGCCCTGCTGCTGATCCTGGGCTTCGGCCACGTCAAGACGAGCTGGCAGAACCGGCGCCTCGCGAAGACGGCACAGGCGGCGGGCATGGTGCAGTTCAGCTCGCGACACCGCGTGCTCGCCCGGCGGCGGACACGGAAGCTCAAGGCACGACAGGCACTCATGCGGGACATCATGATCATCGGTTCGACGGGCGCCCGCACGCTCGCCGATCCGGCGGGGGATCTGCACGTGGCGATCCACGAGTGCCGGACGGCGAAGATCATGCTGCTGGATCCGGAGAGCGCCGGCGCGGTCGAGCGCGCGCGGACGATCGACGATCCCGCCATCACCGTGGAGCGTCTCCGGGATCAGGTCGGCCGGACCATCGGCGTCCTGCGCGCGCTCGGCGCCGCGCAGGCGCGGGTCCGGCTGAAGCTGTACGCCGACCCGCCGATCTGGAAGCTGGCGATCCTCGGCGACTATGCCTGGGTGCAGCACTATCACCCCGGGCTCGACGCCCAGGCGCTGCCCGAGTTCGTGTTCGTTCACGGTCAGAGCCCGACCGGCCTGTACCCGGCCCTGTACCAGTACTTCGCCGCGCGGTGGAACGATCCCTCCATTCCCGAGTACAACCTGACCACCGGTGCGCTGATCTACAGAGATGGCGAGGGGAACGTGATCCGGAAGGAGCGGTGCGACTAGACTAATGGCGGGCGTGGGCGCCGGGCAGCATCGGCTCGAGCAGCGCGCGCATCGGCGCCGAGTCCCACTCGCGGGCGCCGACCGCCGTGCCCGCGACTTCGCCCCCCGGGCGGATCAGGAAGGTGGCCGGCAGGCCCGTGACGCGCCACGCCCGCGCCACCGCCAGGTCGGGGTCGAGGAGGATGGGGAAGGTGAGCCGGAGGTTCGCGACGTAGGGCTCG
>MGCE01000039.1:7303-15319 GCA_001790315.1 Candidatus Rokubacteria bacterium RIFCSPLOWO2_02_FULL_72_37
TCCGCGAGCGCCGCCCAGCCGCCCGCGAGCGTCTCGAGACGAAAGGCGGGGCCGCGCTGGCCCGCCGTGAACTCGGTGATGCCCGCGCGCTCGAAGGCGTCCAGCGTGGGCGCCGGCTCGGCGTGGTGTCCCCCCTCGTCGCCGGGACGGCGGACCGGCAGGGCCCAGAGCGTGACCGAGACGAGCACGACGGCGAGCGCGCTGCGGACCACCCATTCGCGTCGCCCCGCCCCGAGGAGCGTGCTCGACGCCCAACCTCTCATTCCGCGTGCTGCATCGCCGTGTCCGGAAGGGAGGCGGAGCCCCCCTCCGGGTCACACACCCAGCTTCTCACGCGTCACCGGGCTCTCGCGGAGCTCGGCCGACGAAGCCGCGAACACGATCGTGCCCTTCTCCATGATGTACCCCCGGTCGCAGACGGCCAGGGCCACGCGCGCGTTCTGCTCGACCAGGAGCACGGTGACGCCGAGCCGCTTGAGCTCGCGGACCATGTCGCGCACGTGGCGGATGAACGCGGGCGCCAGGCCCTGCGTGGGCTCGTCCATCAGGATGATCCGGGCCCCGGCCATCATGACACGCGCGATCGCGAGCATCTGCTGCTCGCCGCCCGAGAGGGTCTTGCCGGGCTGGTCGATGCGCTCGGAGAGGCGCGGGAAATGGTGGAAGACCTCCTCGAAGCGCTGGCGGCGGAGCGCCGCGGAGCGGTCGCGGACCGCCGAGAGGCCCAGGTCGAGGTTCTCGCGCACGGTGAGGCCCGGGAAGATGCGCCGGCTCTCCGGGACGAGCCCGACACCCAGGCGCGCGATCGCGTGCGGCGCCAGGTGCGTCAGATCCGTACCGTCGAACTCGATCGAGCCGCGCGCCGGCTTGAGGAAGCCGATCGCGGTCTTCATCAGCGTCGTCTTGCCCATGCCGTTCTTGCCGAGGAGCGCGACGGCCTCGCCGCGGTGCACCTCGAGCGAGACGCCGAACAGGATCGGCGTGGCGCCGTATCCGGCGTGAACGTCCCTGAACGTGAGCATCAGTCGTCGGCCCCGCCGAGGTAGGCCTCGATCACCTGCGGGTCGCTCCGAACCTCGTCGGGCGTTCCCTCGGCGATCTTCTCGCCGAAGTGGAGGACCGCCACCCGATCGGAGACGCCCATGACGACCGACATGTCGTGCTCGATGAGGAGCACCGTCAGGCTGCGGGCGGCCGCGACGCGGCGGATCAGGGCCGTCGCGTCCTTCGTCTCGCCCGGCGTCATCCCCGCGGTCGGCTCGTCGAGGAGCAGCAGCGTGGGCTCCGTCGCCAGCGCCAGGCAGATCTCGAGGTAGCGCTGCTCGCCGTGCGAGAGGTTCTCCGCCTGCTCGTCGCGCCGGCCGGCCAGGCCGAACGCCTCGAGCAGCTCGAGGACCTGCGACGAGACGTCCGGCAGCCGCCAGAGCGACGCGAAGCGGCCGGAGTCCGCGACGCGCGACTGCGCGGCCACGCGCACGTTCTCGAACACCGAGATCTCCGGGAAGATGTTCGTGATCTGGAACGTCTTCGCGACGCCGAGACGGTTGATCGCCTCCGGCGCGAGCCCCGCGATGTCCCGGCCCATGAAGCGGACGCGTCCCGCGGACGGGACGTGGAGCCCGGAGAGGACGTTGAACAGCGTGGACTTGCCCGCACCGTTCGGCCCGATGACCGAGAAGACCTCGCCGCGCCGCACGGCGAGGCTCACGTGGCTGAGCGCCGCGAGCGCCCCGAAGCTCTTGGAGAGCGACTCGACCTCGAGCACTACGTCGTCGCGCGCCACTGACCGAAGCCGAGCATCCGACGGAAGCCCAGGAGCCCCCGCGGCATGAACAGCACGATGAAGACGAGCACCAGGCCGATGACCATGAAGTACCAGTCCACGTACGAGGAGACCTGCTCCTGCAGGAGGACGAAGAAGGCGCCGCCGATGATCGGCCCGGCGAGGGTGCCGAGGCCGCCGATCATGACCATGATGATGAACTCCCCCGACACCGTCCAGAGCATGAGGTCGGGCGTGGCGAAGGCCGAGCGGCCCGGGTAGAGCGCCCCGCCGATGCCGGTCAGCAGCGCCGAGATCATGCAGACGGCGATCTTGTACCGCTGCACGTTATAACCGAGGAAGCGCGCCCGGTCCTCGTTCTCGCGGATCGCGACCAGGACCTTGCCGAAGTGCGACGTCACGAACACGCGGCAGAGGACGTACGCCAGCGCGAGGTAGACCACGACCGCGTAGTAGTTGGAGAGCGGCGTATCGATCGCGACGCCGGGAAGGAGCTGCGCCGGCGGCACGCCCTGGATGCCGTCCGAGCCGCCGAAGGTCTGCGTGTAACGGAAGAACGTGTACACGACCTCGGCGAAGACGAGCGTGAGCAGCGCGAAGTAGATCCCGCGGCGCGCCGTCGAGAAGTAGCTCACCAGGAGCGCGTAGAGGCCGACGACGAGGGCGGCGAAGCCGAGACAGACCCAGAGCGAGACGATACCCCGCTCGAGGAGGATGGCCGTCGAGTACGCGCCGAGGCCGAAGAACGCGGCGTGGCCGAAGGACACGAGGCCCGTGTAGCCGATCAACAGGTCCAGGCTCATCGCGATCGCGCCGAACAGGAGGGCGTCGAAGGCGAGCAGCAGGTAGAACTGCGACATGAACGGCAGGGCCGGCAGCGCCACCAGGGCCGCCAGCACCAGCGCGCTGCGCCAGGACAGGACTCTACTCAAGGACGCCCTCCCGTCCGAAGAAGCCGCGCGGGCGGACCACGAGGACCACGATCATGATGCCGAAGATGGCGATCGCCACCCGCTGCGGGTTCATCCACAGCGAGAAGAGGCTCTGCGCCAGCCCGATCACGAAGGCGGCGATCACCGAGCCGCCCATCGAGCCCATGCCGCCCAGGATGACCACGATGAAGGCGAGCAGGATCATCTCCACGCCCATCTGCGGGTACACGGTGAAGACGGGCGCGAGCAGCAGCCCGGCGAGCGCGGCGAGCGCCGCGGAGCCCGCGAAAGTGAGCGTGAACACCCGGCGGACGTCGACGCCCAGGCCGTCGAGCATCTCGGCGTCCTGAACCGCCGCGCGCACGACGATGCCGGCGCGCGTCCGGGTGAAGAAGAGCCAGATCGCCAGCAGCAGCACGGAGGAGGCGCCGAGCAGGAACAGGCGGTAGTTCGGATAGGTCATGCCGAGGAGGGGCGTCGAGCCGGTGATCGGCGGCAGGATGCGGCGCATGTCGCCGCCCCAGATCTGGCGGACGGCCTCGCGGAACACGAGCGCGAGGCCGAACGTGAGGATCAGGCCGTAGAGGGGCTCGCGCCGGTAGAGCGGGCGGAGCGTGGCGACCTCGGTCACCGCACCGATGACGCCGACCAGGAGCGGCGCCACGACCAGGGCCACCCAGAAGGACTGGGTGACCCCGATCACGGCGATCCCGGCGTAGGCGCCGAACATGTACAGCTCCCCGTGGGCGAAGTTCATGACGCCCAGGAGGCCGAAGATCACGGTCAGGCCCAGCGCCAGCAGCCCCAGCGCGGCCCCGAAAACGAGGCCGTGCAGGAGCTGCGGCAGCAGGACCGCGACGAGATAGTCCACCGGACGTCAGTTCTTCTTCTTGATCTCCCAGGTGAAGCCCTTCAGCGGATCCTGGCCCACCAGGGGCTCGCCGATCGCATCCTTGCCGTCGATCCGCGCGATCGGGAGGTTCTTGCCCTTCTCGACCCGGTAGAGATGCATGTCCATCACGACCTGGTGGTCCTCCTTGCGGATGCACTGCCGGCCGATGTGCGTGTTGTCGATGCAGAGGCCCTCGTGCGCCGCCGAGACCTGGTCCGGGTCGAAGTTCCCGGCCTTCTCGACCGCCGCCTTCCAGAAGTACACGGCGTCGTAGGCGCCGGCCGCGATGTTGGCGTCCACATTGAACTTCTTCTTGAACTTCTGGTTGAACGCCTGCATGTTCGGGTCCGGGTTGTAGGCCGAGAAGTGATTGAGCTGGACGAAGCCCTCCATCGGTTCCGCGATCGCCTGCAAGTCCTGCTGCAGCAGGAAGCAGTCGATCCCCGCGAGCTTGTACTTCTTGGTCATGCCGAAGGAGTGGAGCTGCGTCATCAGCCGCAGCGAATCGGTTCCGGCGAACGCGAGGAACAGCACGTCGGGGTTCGACTGGTTGATCGCGCCGAACCACGGGCTGAAGTCCTTCGTGTCGAGCGGCGCGCCGGCGACGCCGACGACCTCGCCGCCGAGCTTCTCGAGCGCGGTCTTGAACTGCCGGGCGTCGGACTGGCCCATCGCGTAGTCGGTGTAGAAGATGTAGGTCTTCTTGCCCATCTTGTCGAGGATGTACTTGGCCAGGCCGTTGGCCTGCTGCCGCGAGTCGGGCTGGTTCGAGAAGTAGTACTTGTGGAACTTGGTCGTCCGCATGAACTCCGCGCACGAGACCGAGTTCCAGTGGATCGTCTTGTGCTTCTTGGTCACGTCCATCATGGCCAGCGTGG
This sequence comes from Candidatus Rokubacteria bacterium RIFCSPLOWO2_02_FULL_72_37, assembly GCA_001790315.1. Lineage (GTDB taxonomy): Bacteria > Methylomirabilota > Methylomirabilia > Rokubacteriales > CSP1-6 > GWA2-73-35. The sequence continues at coordinate 11,789 of MGCE01000039.1, forward strand.
AACCGCTCGAGACGGCGCCGATCAGGAGCTTCACGCCGTCCTGGAGGATGAGCTTCTCGGCCTTGCGGATCGCGGGCGCCGGCTTGGTGTCGTCGTCCTCGGAGATCACCTCGATCCTGTGGCCGAGGACGCCGCCCTTGGCGTTGATCTCCTCGACGGCGAGCTGGATGCCCATCGTCTGGTACTTGCCGTACCCCTCGAACACGCCGACCTTCGAGCCGAGGTCGCCGATCTTGACGACCTTCTGCTGGGAGATGGCGGGTGCGGTGAGCGACACAACGAGCGCGACCGCCACGAGCAGAGCGAGCCAGGTGACGCGCTTCATGGGTTCCTCCTTGCCGGGGTTGAGGCTTCGACGAGATCTCCGAGGATCTGCGCGACCCGTTCGAGCGACGCGCGCAGCCGGTCCGGGTCCGGCGCGGTGCGGCCGCGGTCGGCCGCGCGCCTTTGCCCGGAGCACGGGTTGACGGCGGCCGGGGCCGCCGAGGTCTTGGCGTAGGTCTCCGCCTCGTCGAACGCGAGGCGCATGGCGACCGAGCTCTTGCTGTCGCGCATGGAGACGGCGAAGTCGACCAGGTTGTAGTAGCGCCAGATCGCCTCGAGGAACTTCGGGCCGATCGCCGCCCGGGTCTCGGGCGATACCCCGGGCTCGGCGAGCTGCCGGACCGCCTCGCGGGCGAGGTCCCGGGCGAGGGCGGCGAAGAAGACCATCAAGCGGCCTTCGGCCACGCGGGCGTCCCCGGTTCGCACGGCGGCGAGAGCCTCGGCCTCGAGGTCCTGCGGGAGCGTCGCCGCCCGCGCCCGCATCTCCCGGCGCAGCGCGCCCCCCTCGAAGAGGCGGAGCGCGACGTCGAGCTTCCCGGCCTGGAGGGCGAACTTGATCTCCTTGAAGTTGGCGCTGACCGCGTTGTCCTTCGGGACGTAGGTGCCGACGTGATGCGCGGCGACGGGGGAGGCTGTTGTAGCGAGGACCGCGAGCACGGTGAGCACCGTGGGTGGCCTGAGAAAGAGGCGTAGCGCTTCCGGCCGCCCGAGCGGGCCCGTCATCGCCGGAGCATCCGCAGCGTCACGAGGCCGGCGAGCCACCACAGGGCGACGATCGTCGCGCCGCCGAACGGGATCCACACACTCCACTCCGCGATCGCCTTACCCTCCTCGATCCCGCGGTAGGGGATCAGCGCGCTCCACAGCAAGTAGCCGAGAGGATACCCCGCCCCGCCCGCCGTGAGAAGGGCGATCAGCGCACGCCCGGCGCGCCGCCCGCCGAGGGTCGCGGCGACCGAAGTGGTGGCGATGATCACGAGCCCCATGCCCTCGGCGTGGAGGTGGAAGAGCCGCAGGCCGGCGTCGAACTTCACGAGCGCCTCGTCGAGGATCCGCTCGTCCACGTCCCGGACGCCGACCAGGCCGTGGACGGCCGGCCGCGCCAGCATCGCGTCACGCGCCCAGCGGGCCAGCTCGAGCTTGAAGCGGACCATGGAGGCGCCGCCGAGCTCGGCGCACACGATCAGGAGCACGGCGACGAGCAGCACCCACCACGGCGGCAGGCGCCAGGCGTCGTCGGCCGTCACGCGCGCCCCCGCCCGGCGGCCAGCGCGGCGCCGAGGCCGAGGAGGCCCAGGATGGCCAGGCCGCCGAGCACCGTCAGGACCCACCGCTCGGCGAACTCCACGCCGGCGTCGCGACCGAGCTCGAGCACCGCGACGCTGTAGACGAGGTAGCCCACGGGGAAGAGCGCGCCGACCGTGAGGGGCGGGTACAGGAGCGCGCGCCACCGGCGCCCGCCGACCGCGCTCGCCACGAGCGTGCTGGTGAAAAACAGCACGAGGCCCAGCCCCTCGGCGTGGGTATGCAAGAAGGACAGCCCGGCTTCGACCAGGAAGATCGTCCGCGCGCGGACCTCGTCATCGTACTCCGCCGACCCCGACAGGCCGTGGACCGCGCGGTTGGCGTCGACGCGCGCGCTCGACCAGCGCTCGAGCGGCGCCCGGAGCTGCGACATGGCCGCGCCCGCGGTCTCGCCGAGCGCGAGCAGCAGCAGCGCGACCAGGACCACGGGGAGCGGAGGACGCTTCACCGGCCAGGACCTTATCACCGTCGCCCGCATTTGTCATGGCGCACCGAGCCCGACGCCTCGCTTGTCCCGAAGGCAGCGGTTGTGGCAAGGTGAGCGCCCGGGGAGGAGGCCATGCGGCGCGGAGGCGATTACGTCGAGAGCCTGGCGGAGCCGGTGTTCACCGGTCCGGCCGTCGACCGCTGCCTCGGCGAGTACTGACCCATGCCGACGCTGGGGCTCGTGAACGTCGGTGCCCTCGCGACGGGCGTCCTGGGCGCGCCGCGAAACGACGCCGAGTCGCTTCTGGCGGAGGACGGGCGGATCGTCGCCCTCGGGGCCGCCTCGGCGACGGGCGCCGCGAGGGCCGACGTCGTGGTGGACTGCCGGGGCACGACCGTGATCCCGGGGCTCATCGACTCGCACTGCCACGTCGTGCTCGGCGACTACACGCCGCGCCAGAAGACCGTCGACTTCCTCGACTCCTACGTGCACGGGGGGATCACGTCGGTGGTCTCCGCGGGCGAGGGCGTCCACGCCCCGGGACGGCCGCACGACCCGGTCGCCGCGAAGGCGCTCGCGATCGCCGCGGCGAAGTGCTTCGAGCACTTCCACCCGAACGGAATGAAGGTGAACGCGGGTTCGGTCGTCCTCGAGCCGGGCCTCAGCGACGCCGATTTCGCGGAGATGGCGGCGGCCGGTGTCCGCCACGCCAAGTACGGCTTCGGCGGCTACGCCCACCCGCGGGACGGCGAGCCCGACGTCCGGCGCGCCCAGGCGCACGGCCTGTGCGTCATGTCGCACAGCGGCGGCAATTCGATCCCGGGCTCGAGCCCGATCACGCACGACGTGCTGCTGCACCTGCGCCCCGACGTGTGCGGCCACGTCAACGGCGGTACCACCTCGCTCGACGAGGAGGGGCTCGCCACCATCGTCCGGCAGACCGACATGGCGCTCCAGGTGGTGCAGGCGGGCAACCTCCGCTCAGCGCTCCTGATCGTCCGGCTCGCCCGGGAGGCGGGAGCGCTCGCGCGCGTGTGCGCGGCGAGCGACACGCCGACCGGCACCGGCGTGATGCCGATGGGCGTGATCAAGTCGGTCTGCGAGCTCGCGTCGCTCGCCGACCTCGCTCCCGAGGTGGCGATCGCGCTCGCGACGGGCAACAACGCGCGCGCCTTCCGCCTGGCACCGGGCACGGGGACGATCGCGCCCGGCGCGCCGGCCGACCTCGTGGTGTGCGACGCGCCCGCGGCGTCGATGGCCGCGGACGCGCTCGGCGCGATCGCCCGCGGGGACATTCCCGGGATCGCGTGCGTGATCGTGGACGGCGTCGTCCGGACCGGCCGCAGCCGCAACAGCCCGCTCGCCAAGCGCCTGGCGACGTTCACGGGAGTCACGCCCGGCAGTGGTCACTGAGTCGAGCGATCTCCTCCACCAGCCCCTCGCGGCGATCCGGCGCGTCCAGGACGCGCGGCTCG
>MGCE01000040.1 GCA_001790315.1 Candidatus Rokubacteria bacterium RIFCSPLOWO2_02_FULL_72_37
ATGCGCATCATCGTTTCGTCGATCGCGCTCGTCGTCCTCGCCGCGGCGGCCCCTGCGGCGCGGGCGCAGGAGGTCCACGAGCTGCTCGGCTCGTGGATCATCGACGGCTACACGTTCCAGCCGGGCGACCGGAGCCCGCGCGGGACGATCGCGTACGACCCCCAGGCCAACACGTTCAGGGGGACGTACGTCGGCGTGAAGCTCCCGGGCGACCGGCCGGAGCTCCACGCCTGGCTCTATAACACGCAGACCAGGAAGGCGCGCCACATCGGCACGATCGGATACAAGACCGGGACCGTCGGCAAGACCAAGGGCGACTTCGCGCTCGCGCTGCCGGGCGACTTCAAGGGCGGCAGGTTCGCGGGCTGGGAGCTGGTGGCGTTCAGCGCCGAGGCCGCGGGCGCCACGCCCACCGAGCCGAGCGGCAGCAAGATCCAGACGGCGCAGAAGCCGGCGTTCTACCTCTACGCGCCGCTCCCCGGCGCGAGCGTGCCCGGTGTCTATTGCGGGCACGGGCAGGATTTCTCGTTCACGTCGAACCAGGACCACACCTGCTTCGACTGACTCTGCGGTCAGCCGTACCGCGCCTGCATCGCGGCGGGGCGAGCCCAGCACGCGGTGAAGTAGGCGAGGGACGGCGTCGGGCCACCGGGTGGTGGCCCACGACACGTGGCGGGGCGGCCTTCCGCGACCGGACGCGGGGGGCCGCAGCCCGTCCGAACACGGTATAATCCGACCCACCATGGCCGCCCTCGCGGAGTTCAGGAAGGCGTCCCTCCGCCGGGAGCTCGAAAGCATCGTCGGCGCGAGCGCGGTGCTCACGGATCCCGACGAGCTGCTCGCCTACGAGTCCGACGGACTCACGATGTTGCGCGCGCTCGCCGACTTCGTGGTGTTCCCCACGTCGGCCGAGCACGTGTCCGCCGTGGTCCGCCTCGCGAATCGCGAGGGCGTACCGTTCGTCGCGCGGGGCGCCGGCACGGGGCTCTCGGGTGGATGCCTGCCCGCGGAAGGGGGCATCGTCGTCTCGCTCATGCGGATGAACCGCGTGCTCGAGGTCGACTACGAGAACCAGATCGCCGTCGTCGAGCCGGGGCTCGTGAACCTGCACCTCTCGTGGGCGGTGGGCCGGCGCGGCTACTACTACGCGCCGGACCCGTCGAGCCAGCAGGCGTGCACGGTCGGCGGCAACATCGCCAACAACTCCGGCGGCCCGCACACCCTCAAGTACGGCGTCACCACGAACCACGTGCTGGGGCTCGAGGTGGTGATGCCGGACGGCGAGATCGTGTGGCTCGGCGGGCGCACCCGCGCGTCCGCGGGCTACGACCTCGTCGGCGTCTTCGTCGGCTCCGAGGGCACCTTCGGCGTCGCGACGAAGATCGTCGTGCGGATCCTCAAGAAGCCGCAGGCGGTCAAGACCGTGCTCGCGGTGTTCGACGAGATCGACCAGGCCTCGGCGGCCGTGTCGGCGATCATCGCGCGCGGTCTCGTGCCGGCCGCCGTCGAGATGATCGACCAGCTCACGATCCAGGCCGTCGAGGACGCCTTCGACTGCGGCTACCCGCGCGACGCGGCGGCCGCGCTGCTCGTCGAGCTCGACGGCCTCACGGTCGGCATGGAGGCGCAGGCCGAGCGCATCGTCCAGGCGTGCCGCGACTCGGGGGCGCGCGAGGTCCGGACGGCGCGCGACGAGGCCGAGCGGCAGCTCTTGTGGAAGGGGCGCAAGTCGGCGTTCGGCGCCTACGGGCGCATCTCGCCCGCCTACATGGTCATGGATGGCGTGATCCCGCGCACGAAGCTCCCGTACGTGCTCCGCCGCGTGAACGACATCGTCGCCGCCCACGGCCTCCGCGTCGGCAATGTCTTCCACGCGGGCGACGGCAACCTCCACCCGAACATCCTGTACGATCCCCGGAGAGCGGGCGAGGAGGCGCGCGTGCTCGCGGCGGGCGCGGCGATCATGCGGCTCTGCGCCGAGGTCGGCGGCTCGATCTCGGGCGAGCACGGCATCGGCCTCGAGAAGGCGGACTTCATGCCGTTCATCTTCTCCCCGGACGATCTCGCCCTCATGCAGCGCCTCAAGAACGCGTTCAACTCCAGTGGCCTCTGCAACCCCGGCAAGATCTTCCCGACGAGCAAGTCCTGCGCCGAAGTCGGCCCGGCCGCCTACCGCCCCCACGCGATCGAGGAAAAGGGCCTCGCCCAGCGCTTCTAGCGCGGGCGGCGGAAGCCTCCGTGCCGGACGCGTTGCTCGACGGACTGCGCGGCCTCGTCGGTCCCGCGAACGTGCTCACCGGCATCGAGCTCGGCCCGTACGTCATCGAGGGGCGGACGCCGGACGCTGCGGTCTTCCCTCGATCCGTGGCGGAGGTGGTCGGGGTCCTCGCGCTCGCCACCGAGGCCGAGCTCCCGGTCGTTCCCTGGGGCGGCGGCACGGCGGCGGCCGTCGGCCTGCCGGCGGCGCGGGCCGGCATCGTGCTGGGGCTCTCGCGCATGACCCGGCTCGTCGAGCACGAGCCCGGTGACCTCACCGCCACGGTCGAGGCCGGCGTCACGGTGGCCGGACTCCAGTCGGCGTTGCGCGCGCGCGGTCAGTGGCTGTCGCTCGACCCGCCGGACGCCGAGCGGGCGACGGTCGGCGGGGTGGTGGCCGCTGACGCCTCGGGACCGCGTCGCCACCTCTACGGCACGCCGCGCGACCTGCTCATCGGCGTCACCGTCGTGACCGCCGAGGGCGCCGTCGTGCGCGGCGGCGGCAAGGTGGTGAAGAACGTCGCCGGCTACGACCTGCCGAAGCTCTTCATCGGCTCCTACGGGACGCTCGGTGTCGTCGTCGAGGCGACCGTGAAGCTGCGGCCGCTGCCCGATGCCGAGCGCCTCGTCTGCGCGAGCTTCGACCGCTTGAAGGACGCCGGCGACGCCGTGCGGGCGCTGATGAGCTCCGACCTGGTCCCGAACGCGGTGGAGCTGCTGGACGGCGCCGCCGCCGCGGCGCTCGGCGCCGGCGCCGGGCTGGGCGCCGCGCTGGTCGTCGGATTCGACGGTCTGGACGAGCAGGTCGTCTGGCAGTGCGACGAGCTGGCGCGCCTGGTGACGTCGCTCGGCGGTCGCGACCCGCGCGCGCTGCCGCCCGAGGCCTGGGCCCGGCTCGCACCGGCCGCGCGCGCGGCGGTCGGCCAGCCGGTGGCGGTGATGTCGTTCGCGCTCCTGCCGACGCAGGTCACCGAGACGATGGAGCAGGGCGCGAACGCCGCACGCGCCCGCGGCTTCCACACGGCGTGGGCCGCGCACGCCAGCGTGGGCGTCGTGAGCGCGGCGATCGCCCCCGAGCCGGCCCGGCCCGAGCCGGCGCCGCTCGCCGCGGTGCTCGCCGAGTGGCGTGAAATGGCGCACGCGGGCGGAGGGCGGGCGACGCTGGAGTGGGCGCCGCTCGCGGTGAAGGCCCAGGTGCCCGTGTGGGACGATCCCGGGGCGGCAGGCCGCATCATGCAGCGGATCAAGCGCGAGTTCGATCCGCGGAACGTCCTGAACCCCGGCCGCTTCGTCGCCGGGATCTGACGGGCGCGACGATGGCCCACACCGTTCAGGCGCAGCCGCCGGTCGCGGCCGGACGGCTCGCCCTCCACGGGCTGTCCGTCGAAGGGGTGAACCAGTGCGTCCACTGCGGTCTCTGTCTCGCCTCCTGCCCGACGTTCGCCGAGCTCGGCACCGAGATGGACTCGCCGCGCGGGCGGATCTTCCTGATCAAGGCGCTCGCGGAGGGCCGGATCGCACTCGGCGCCTCGACCGCGGGCCACCTCGAGCTGTGCCTCGACTGCCGCGCCTGCGAGACCGTCTGCCCGGCCGGTGTGCCCTACGGGCGGCTGATCGAGGCGGCGAAGGCCGAGATCGAGCGACAGCGCCCCGGCGGCGTCCTTCGGCGGGCCTTCCGGTGGCTCAACTTCGGCCTGCTCCTCACGAGCCCCTGGCGGCTCCGGCTCGCCGCCACGGTGCTGCGCGCCTATCAGACGAGCGGCCTCGGGTGGCTCGTCCGGCGCGGCGGCCTCGCGCGGCTCTTGCCGGGGACGCTCGCCGCCGGGGAGGCGTTGCTGCCGCCGCTGCCCCCCGCGCGGGAGCGCGCGGCACTGCCGCCCCGAATCCCGGCCGAGGGCGCCCGACGCGCGCGCGTCGCGATGCTCACGGGCTGCATCCAGTCGGTCGTGTTCGGCGCACACAACCGCGCGACGGCGCGGGTGCTCGCGCGCAACGGCTGCGACGTCGTCGTCCCCGAGGCGCAGGGCTGCTGCGGCGCGCTCAACGCGCACGGTGGCGATCACGCGCGGGCCCTCGCGCTCGCACGCCACACGATCGAGGTGTTCGAGGCCGCGGCCGCCGACGCCGTGGTCGTGAACACCTCCGGCTGCGGCGCGCACATGAAGGGGTACGGGCACCTGCTCGCGGACGACCCCGCCTGGGCCGAGCGTGCGCGCCGCTTCGCGGCGTCGGTCGTCGACGTGGCCGAGTTCCTCGCGCAAGAGCCGCTCCGCGGGCCACTCGGTCCGGTGCCGATGACGGTCACGTACCACGATCCGTGCCACGTCGTGCACGGTCAGAAGATCCGGAGCGAGCCCCGGCGGCTGCTCGCCCAGATCCCCGGGCTCAGCGTGGTCGAGCTGGTCGAGTCCGACTGGTGCTGCGGCTCGGCGGGAATCTACAACCTCACCCAGCCCGCGATGGCGACCCGCTTGCTGCGCCGCAAGATCGGCCACGTCGTCGCGACCGGCGCCGAGGCGGTGGTCACCGCCAACCCCGGCTGCATCCTGCAGATCAGGGCCGGCCTCGCCGCCCACGGCGCCACCACACGCGTGCTCCACATCGTCGAGCTCCTCGACCAGGCGTATGGCAGTGCGAGCCGAGGCGGTGCCTCCGGCGAGGCGAGCGGTGAGATGGGGCGGGGCAGTGCGAGCCGAGGCGGTGCCTCGACGTGACCACGCCCGACAGCACGCCCCGGGAGCACAAGGCACACGCGCCGCGCTCGATCGGGTGTTTCGTGCTCACGATCTCCGACACGAAGACCCCCGAGACCGACTCGAGCGGCGGCCTGATCAAGAAGCTCCTGCTCACGGGCGGCCACCAGGTCATCGCCACGGCGATCGTCCGCGACGAGCCGGCCGACGTGGCCCGTGCCATCCGCGCGGCGTGCGCGGACGCCGCGGTGCAGGCGGTGATCGCGACGGGCGGCACCGGCATCACGTCCCGTGATTCCACGTTCGAGGCGATCGACGGCCTGCTCGACAAGCGCCTGCCCGGGTTCGGCGAGCTGTTCCGCATGCTCTCCTTCCAGGAAGTCGGGGCCGCGGCGATGCTCTCGCGGGCGCAGATGGGGATCCACGCAGGACGGATCATCGTTTCCCTGCCGGGCTCCCCGAACGCCTGCCGCCTGGCCCTCGAAAAGCTTCTGCTTCCGGAACTGCCACATCTCGTGCGCGAGGCCCGGCGCTAGGTAGAATGGGAGTCCCAGGGAGGGTGCTCATGCCGACATCCCGTAACCGCGTCCCAGCCGTCCTGTTCCTCGCCTGTGCGCTGCTGCTCGGCTGTGCCGGGCCGGCGCGCGCGGAGAGCCCGCGGGCCATCTGGCGGGAGAGCCCGGACGCGAGCCCGGCGCCCGAGCTCCAGCGCTTCAACAACCTGCTCGCGGACCTCGCCGAGCGGCTCAAGCCCGGGCTCGTTCACGTGCGGGTCCGCCGGGCGACCGCGTCGCAGAGCGACGCCGACGGCGAGGGGCCCGCGACGCCGCGCCGGAGCACGGGCTCGGGCTTCATCGTGGACGCCAGCGGGCTCGTCGTCACCAATGCCCATGTCGTCGAGGGCGCCGATTCGATCCAGGTGAAGCTCGCCGACGGGCGGCGCTTCGCGGGTCGCGTCGTCGGGAGCGACGAGCGCGTGGATCTCGCCCTCGTCCGGATCGACGGCGCCCAGGACCTCAGCGTCCTGCCGTTGGGCGACTCGAACAGGCTCCGGGTGGGCGAGTTCGTGCTGGCGCTCGGCCACCCCTTCGGCCTCGAGCAGACCGTCTCCTTCGGCATCGTCAGCCGCAAGGGCGCTCCGCTCTCGGTGGCGGCGCCCGGGTTCGATTTCATCCAGACCGACGCGGCGGTGAATCCCGGGAACTCGGGCGGCCCGCTCGTGAACATGGCGGGGCAGGTGGTCGGCGTCAACAGCATGGCGGCGCGGAACGGATCGATCGGGTTCGCGATCCCGTCGAATCTGGTGAAGTTCCTGCTCCCGCAGCTCGCGACCAAGGGCAAGGTCGAGTGGGGCTGGCTCGGCGTGTCGATCGCGGAGGTGACCGACGAGGACGCCGCCCGGCTCAAGCTGCCCGAGGCGCGCGGTGTCCTCGTGCGCGGGGTGATGTCCGGGGAGCCGGCCGAGCAGGGCGGGGTGCGCCCGGACGACGTGATCATCGCGATCGACGGCACGTCGCTCCAGACACCGCGGGACCTGCAGCGGCTCGTGTCGAGCACACCCGTCGGCAGGCGCGTGCGCGTGTCGCTCGTGCGCGATGGACAGCCGGCCGAAGTCGAGGTCACGATCGGGCCCTACAAGGGGAGTGGCCGCCGGACCGCGCCGCACCCCGTGCCGAGCCGGCCCGACGCGCCGAAGTAGCCGCTCGCGCCTCGGGGGGCGTGAAACATCGCTCCCCCCGGAGTCTATTCAGGCGCGCGCGCGGGGCTCGGCGAGCGCCGCCAGCGTCGCGCGCGCCCAGGGCTCCTCGAGCGTCGGCGCCGGCTCGTAGCGGAGCGCGCCCGTCATCCGCATGCCGCCCTCCCACTCCGCCGTCGCGTCCTCGAGGACGTCCTCCACGGCGAGCAGGAAGTAGCCGAGCCCGAGCTCCCCCGCGCCCGCGACGGGCAGCGGCCCATCCACCGCGCGCGTCTTCACGTACACGGTGAGATCGGGTTCGACGATCAGCAGTGTGCCGGTGCCCCGCTCGACGAGGTTCCGCGCGCTCCGGCTGCGCGCGACGATCACGAGCCCGAGCGTGCCGGCGTCGTACGCCCGCACTTCCACGTAGGAGACCAGCATCGGGTGCGGCCGACCGTCGGCGTCCACCGTCACGAACGGCAGCGCGAGCCCGAGGCGCCGGCGGAGGTCGCGCTGCGAGAGACGCTCGACGAGCGTGGGCGGCAGCGCGTTGCCGAGGCTCTGCGTCACGGGTCGATCCTCATGACGCCCGTTGTGGAGGACAGGCCCGAGTCTGTCAAGGGGGTGACGACCCGCTGCCAGACTGCGCCGTCCGCGCCCTCCGCAACCGTGGGATTCTGCGCGCTTCTCAGGGTGGTACGCGACTTGCGGCAGCGACTGCCGGGTGAGGAGGGCGCGCACATGCACCGCACGAGGCAGAGGACCGACGACCCAGCGCACTTCGCCTCGGGGCGCCTCGTGCTGACGCGGGCGCGGTGACGCCGTGGGCCGCGGCCGGATGCGTCTTCGGCTCGTCGCCTCACGCGCGGTCGAGCCGACCGAGGCCGGGCGACGGGATCAGCCGATCGCGCAGGCGGCGCCGCCGTCCACGTGGATCGAGAGATCCTTGATCGTCGGTGACGTGCCGCAGAGGGGGCACTTCGGATCGCGGCGGAGCTTGACCTCGCGGAAGCGCATGCCGAGCGCATCGTAGGTGAGCAGCCGACCGACCAGCGGCTCGCCGATGCCGAGGAGAAGCTTGACGGCTTCCGTCGCCTGGACCAACCCGACCACTCCTGGGAGCACGCCCAGGACGCCGGCCTCGCTTCAGGATGGCACGAGACCAGGCGGCGGCGGCGTCGGATAGAGGCAGCGGTAGCAGGGCCCCTCGTTCGGGACGAAGACCGTCGCCATGCCCTCGAACTGGAAGATCGAGCCGTGGACGTTGGTCTTGCCCGCCAGGTAACAGGCGTCGTTGACCAGGTAGCGGGTCTCGAAGTTGTCCGAGCCGTCGACGATCAGGTCGTAGTCCGTGATCACGTCCATGACGTTGTCGACGGTGATGCGCATCGGGAGCGCGATCACGTTGACGTCGGGGTTGATCGCCTTGATCGTGCGCGTGCCGGACTCGACCTTCGCCTTGCCGATGTCCGCGGTGGTGTGGAGGACCTGCCGCTGCAGATTCGTGATGTCCACGACGTCGCCGTCCATCAGCCCGAGGGTGCCGACGCCCGCCGCGGCGAGGTAGAGGCCGATGGGCGAGCCGAGCCCGCCGGCGCCGATCAGCAGGACCTTCGAGCGCAGCAGCCGCCGCTGCCCCTTGTCGCCCACCTGCGCGAGGAGGAAGTGCCGGCTGTACCGTTGGATCTGGTCCGGGGTCATCGGCACCTCACGGACGACGGGGAGGCCCGACTGGACCCATTTCTGGTAGCCCCCCTGGAGGTTGATGACCGTCGTGTAGCCGAGCTCGCGGAGCGCCTTCGCGGCCAGGACCGAGCGGAGCCCGGTCTGGCAGTAGAGGACGATCGGCGTGTTCGGGTCGGTCACGGCGGTGCCGATGCGGAACTCGAGGAAGCCGCGGCTGATGTTGTTCGCCGCCTCGATGTGCCCGTCGCGGAACTCGTCCGGGTCGCGGACGTCGATGACGACGACCTTGTCTCCGGACTTGAGCCGGCGCTCGAGGTCGGCGGGGCCCTCTTCGGGAACGACCCGGCGCGCCTCAGCGAGCATTTCCTTCAGGGTCTTCATGGTGAGGATATTACCCCATTTCCGGTCGGGTGAATAGTGATTCCCCCACACAGCCGGGTCGCGGCTCGCGGCAGCGGCTGCTATACTCTCAAAACTTCATGATGAATGCCAGAAAGGGCATCATCCTCGCCGGGGGCTCCGGCAGCCGCCTCTACCCCTTGACGCTCGCCCTCAGCAAGCAGCTCGTCCCGATCTACAACAAGCCGATGATCTACTACCCGCTCTCGACGCTGATGCTCGCCGGCATCCGCGAGATCCTCGTCATCACCACACCGCAGGACCAGGGCGCGTTCCAGCGGCTGCTCGGCGACGGCGGCCAGCTCGGTCTTCGCCTCGAGTACGCGGCGCAACCGCGCCCCGAAGGACTCGCGCAGGCCTTCGTGATCGGCCGGCGCTTCATCGGCGACGGCCCCGTCGCGCTCGCCCTCGGCGACAACGTCTTCTACGGGCACGGGTTGCCCGATTACCTGCGACGCGCCGCCGAACGCACGGCGGGCGCCACGGTCTTCGCCTACTGGGTGCGTGACCCGGAGCGCTACGGCGTCGTCGAGTTCGACGCCTCGGGACACGCGATCGGGCTCGAGGAGAAGCCGGCCAAGCCGCGCTCCTCGTACGCGGTCACCGGCCTCTACTTCTACGACAACCGCGTCGTCGAGATCGCCGCGGACCTCAGACCGTCCGCGCGCGGCGAGCTCGAGATCACCGACGTCAACGCGGCCTATCTGGCCTGGGGCGCGCTGCACGTCGAGAAGCTCGGGCGGGGCATCGCGTGGCTGGACACGGGGACGCACGAGGCGTTGCTCCAGGCGTCCACCTTCATCCAGACGATCGAGGAGCGGCAGGGGCTCATGGTCGCCTGTCTGGAGGAGATCGCCTTCCGGCTCGGCTGGATCACCGCCCACGACGTCCTGCGGGTCGCGAAGCCGATGAAGGACAACTCGTACGGCCAGTACCTGTTGCGCCTGGTCGAGACGGACACGTAAGATCACCGGTGATGGAGCTCACCCCGCCCGCCAAGCGCGCCTTCCAGCTCCAGTCCTACGGCGCGTCCGCGTCCATCGATGGCGTCCACGTCGTGGAACTCCGACGCCACCACGACGACGGCGGCTCGATGACGGAGCTCGCCCGCCTGACCGACGGGCGGACGGGGGCGCTGCCGGGGTTCGAGGTCCGGCAGGTCAACTACAGCGAGGTCGCCCCGGGCGCGATCAAGGCGTTCCACCTCCACGCGCGCCAGACCGACGTCTGGTACGTGCCGCCGGCGGACCGCATGCTCGTGGTGCTCCTCGACGTGCGCCAGGGTTCCCCCACCGAGGGCGCGCGCGCGCGCCTCGTGTTGGGCGACGGGACCTCGCGCCTGCTGCGCATCCCGCCAGGCGTCGCCCATGGCGTGCGCAATCTCGGCGCCGCGACCGGACGGATCGTCTACTTCACGGACGTCCACTTCTCGCCCGAACCCTCGATGTGCGACGAGGGGCGCCTGTCGTGGGACTTCGCGGGCGCCGAGATCTGGGAACCGGTGCGCGGATAGGCGCGTGAAGCTGCTGGTCACGGGCGGCAGTGGCTTCATCGGCTCCAATTTCGTCCGCCACGTGCTGGCGACGCACCCCGGCGACAGCGTCGTCAACCTCGACAAGCTCACGTATGCGGGCAACCCCGCGAATCTGGCCGACGTCGCGCACGACCCGCGATACGCGTTCGTGCAGGGCGATGTCTGCGACGCCAAGCTCGTGCGCGACGTCGCCCGCGGCGTGGACGCCGTGATCAACTTCGCCGCGGAGAGTCATGTCGATCGCTCGCTGATGGAGCCGGACGCGTTCTTGAAGACCGACGTGTTCGGGGTGTTCACGCTGCTCGAGGCGGTCAAGGATCTCGGCATCCCGCGCTTCGTCCACATCTCCACCGACGAGGTGTACGGCTCCGTCGAGCGCGGGTCGTCGCGGGAGAGCGACCCGTTGCGGCCCTCGAACCCGTACTCGGCGTCGAAGGCGGGCGGCGATCTGCTCGCGCTCGCGTACTGGCAGACGCACCGGATCCCGGTCGTGATCACCCGGTCGTCGAACAACTTCGGGCCCTTCCAGTACCCGGAGAAGGTCGTGCCGCTGTTCATCACGAACGCGCTCGAGGACAAGCCGCTGCCGCTCTATGGGGACGGCAAGAACGTCCGCGATTGGCTGTACGTCCTCGACAACTGCTCGGCGATCGATCTCGTGCTCCGCCAGGGCAAGGACGGCGAAGTCTACAACATCGGGGGGGGCAACGAGGTCGAGAACGTCGTGCTCACGCGCCAGATCCTGCGCCTCGCCGGCAAGCCCGACTCGCTGATCCAGCCCGTGAAGGACCGTCCCGGTCACGACCGCCGTTACTCGCTCGATTCGAAGAAGGTGCAGCAGCTCGGCTGGAAGCCGCGCCACCCATTCGCCGCGGCGCTCGAGGCGACGGTCGCGTGGTATCGCGAGCACGAGCCGTGGTGGCGGCCGCTCAAGTCGGGGGAATTCCGGGCGTACTACGAGAGGCAGTACGGCCACCGCTGAGGAGGGAGTCCGCATGCGCGCGCGGACACGGGCCCAGGGCCTCGCCATACTCGCCCTGGTCGTGCTCGGCCCCGCGCTGGCGCTCGGTGCGCCGCGGGCTCGCGTGCCCGAGCGCGCGCCCGGGCCGTTTCCGGCGCAGCCGTCCTTCGTCCAGCGCGTCGAGGCGGCGGTCGTCGGCCTCAGGGTGCGGAATGCCCCGGACGCGGTCTCGTCCAGCCGGTTGGGCGCGCGCCGCTCGGGAAGCGCCGTCGTCTTCGACGCGCGCGGCTACGCGGTCACCGTCAGCTATCTGCTCCTCGATGCGCTGGAGATCGAGGCGAGGATGCGCGACGGCCGGACCGTGCCCGCGCGGCTCGTGGGCCTCGACCTCGAGAGCGGCCTCGGGGTCGTGAGGCTGGAGGATGGCGGCCCGTGGGCCGCGGCCGCGCTCGGGCGCTCCGAGGACGTCGAGGTCGGCGCGCGCACGGCGACCGTGGGCGTGAGCGACGACGGCGAGTTGATCGCCGTCGTCGGTGCGGTGCACGCCATCCGGCGGTTTTCGGCGTACTGGGAGTATATGCTCGAGCGCGCGCTCTACCTGGCGCCGTCGAGCCCAGACTGGGCCGGCAGCGCGGTCGTGAACGACCGCGGCGAGGTGGTCGGCATCGCCTCGCTCCGCCTGGGCGAGGACCCGCACGTGAACCTCGCGATCCCCCTCGAGACGTTCGTCCCCGTCAAGGACGAGCTGATCGCCGCGGGGCGCATCGCGAGCCGGCCCACGCGGCCGTGGCTCGGACTCTACACGCTCGACCTCGACGGCGGCGTCGTGGTCAGCGAGGTGTCGCCGGTCGGTCCCGCCGCCCGCGCGGGCTTCCGCCGCGGCGACGTGATCGTCGGTGTCGACGGCGTGACCGTCGGCTCTCAAGAGGAGTTCTACCGGCGACTCTGGTCCCGGCGTGCCGGCGACCTGATCGAGGTGGCGGTGCGACGCAGCGACCGCGTCCACGTGATCACGGTGCCCTCGATCGACCGCTACCGCCTCTATCCCTCCCGGACGGGAGAGTGACTGCGTGAAGGGGGCGGCCGACACCTACCAGGGGCGCGGCCTCATCGCCGACCCGATCCACCGGTACATCCTCTACACACGCCCGGGCGGGATCCCCGGCGAGGCGACCGAGCAAGACCTGATCGACACCTCCTGGGTCCAGCGCCTGCGGCGCGTGCCGCAGCTGCAGTCGGCGCGCTGGGTGTTCCCGGCAGCGGAGCACAGCCGTTTCCAGCACTCCCTCGGGGCCATGCACCTCGCGGGGCGCCTCGCCCAGCAGCTCTACCCATCGCTGCGGGCGATCTTCCCCGACGCCCCGTCGCCCGTGCTGCTGGAGGAGCTCCTCCGCATGGCGGGACTCCTCCACGATGTCGGTCACGGGCCGTTCGGCCACTTCTTCGACGACAATTTCCTCGTCGACTTCGATCTCACGCACGAGCTCGTCGGCCAGCGCATCATCCGCGAGGAGCTGGCCGACACCCTCCGGAACCTGCGGCGCAGCCCCAGCGGCGCCTTCGGCGCGAGCGAGGCCATCGACCCGGAGTGGATCTGCTATCTCATGGGGAAGACCTACACGCAGCCACTCGAGTCGCACCCGAAGTGGCTGCCGTTCCTCAAGCCGCTCCTGTCGGGGGTGTACACCGCCGACAACATGGATTACGTGCTCCGTGACGCGTACATGTGCGGCGTCGCGGTCGGCCCGATCGACATCGAGCGCATCATCTACTACTCGTTCTTCTCCGAGAAGGGGCTCACGCTCGACCGGGGCGGGCTGCAGGCGTTCACGATGTTCCTGAACGCGCGCTTCTACATGTACACGAACGTCTATTACCACCGCACGACGCGCGGGATCGACCTGCACCTCAAGGAGATCTTCCGCGACACGATGCGGATCGCCTTCCCGCACGATCTCCGCACGGACCTGCACCCGTACCTCCACCTGACCGAGTGGACGCTGCTCGAGGACGTGGGCAAGTGGCACCACACCGAGGACGCCGATCGCCAGCGCCTCGGGCTCGAGTGGCGGCACGTCCTCGACCGGAAGCTCAAGTGGCGCATGTCGCACGAGGTGATCCTCGACCTGTTCGAGCCCCGGCGCGGCCACAGCTTTCTCGACGCGGACACGGTGAAGCGCCGCGTGCGGAGCTTCCTGCCGGCCGCGCTCCGAGACTTCAACTTCGAGATCGACATGGCGCTGCAGGACCCGCGGCCGCTCAACCCGCTGAAGATGGGTGACCGCCAGATCTACGTCTACGATGCGGCGACGGGCTCCGTCTCCGAGGAGCCGTTAACCGAGATCCTCAAGTACCTGCCGGGCAAGGTCGCGCAGTGCCGCATCTTCGCCACGAGCCACGAGCACGACGCGATCCTCGCCCGGGCGCTCGAGCGCGCGCTCGGCGACGAGCCCGCGATCCCGACGAACGTATGAGCTGGCGGTTCGTCACGGTCGCGGCGCTGTTCATCGCCTGCCTGCTCACCGCCAACACGATAGCGTCCAAGCTGATCGTGCTGGGCGGGCTGGTGCTCTCCGCCGCGATCGTGATCTTCCCGCTGTCCTACGTCGTCGGCGACGTGCTCACCGAAGTCTGGGGCTACGGGGCCGCGCGGCGCGTGATCTGGCTCGGCTTCGCCTGCAACGCCGTCATGGTGGTCGCGATCTGGCTCGGGGGCGTGCTGCCGGCCGCGCCCTTCTGGAAGGCGCAGCTCGCGTACGACGAGATCCTCGGCACGACGCCGCGCATCCTCGCTGCCTCCCTTCTCGCGTACCTCGCGGGCGAGTTCGCCAACGCCTACGTGCTCGCGCAGCTGAAGATTCTCACGCGCGGACGGTGGCTCTGGGCCCGGACGATCGGGTCGACGGTCGTGGGTCAGGCGCTCGATACCGTGGTCTTCGTGACGCTCGCGTTCGCCGGGACGGTGCCGGGAGCGGTCCTGACCGGGCTCATCGCCGGCCAGTGGGCGGTGAAGGTCGCCTACGAGGCGGCGGCGACGCCCCTGACGTACGCGGCCGTGGCCTGGCTGAAGGCGCGCGAGCGGGTCGACACGTTCGACTACGGGACGGACTTCAACCCGATCCGGCTCTGACGTCGGCCCCTGAGGGCGACGAACGCTCGGCGTCGCGCCGTACGGTGCGCCGCTGGAGTCTGAGAGGCGACCAATGAAAACGATGTCGGTGCCCTCTTTCCTTCCGGCTCTCCGAATCCTGCGCGTGGGGTGGATGCTCGCGCTCGGGTTGGTCACGATTTCGATCGACGTGAGAGTGAACGGCCCGGGGCACTCGTTCCGCGCCCACGATGCGCACGCCGACACGAGCTTGCCGCCGCTCACGGTGTGCGCCGCAGCGGAGTGGGTCATCACCAATCCCACTCCCGACTCCGTCGTCTATCAGTGTCACAGTGTCTGCCCCGCCCAGGACGGGAGCGAGTGCGTGTACGCGACGACCGACGTGCTGGGGAACTCGCTCCAGACCATCGCGTTCGTGGTGGACTCGATGGGCGGGCAGATGCGCTGGAACACGCCGCCGCAGATCGTCGCGGGTGTCGTGCAGCACTATGGCGGGACGGGCACGGCGTACACCTCGGACATATACGGGGCGGACATCCGGGCTCTGTGGGTCGAATTCGAGAACGAAGGCTACCGCCTCGTCGAGCCGAAATGGGAGACGGGGGTCGCGGGGTGGTTCTCTCGCAAGAACGGCGACCCGACGAGCCTGCCGGCCCTGCTGGTCCGACCCGCGGCCGTCATCCAGTGGGCGCGGGCGTATCTCATCCCATCCAGCGTCAAGTTTGCGACCATCGGGTGTAGCGGAGGCAGCATCGCGACCTTCGGGCCGGTGTACTGGCTGGGCCTGGCCCCGATCGTGGATTATCAATACCTCTCGAGCGCACTGCCAGGTGTGTACGACATCCCGGCCGCGTGCGCCAAGACACAATCCACCTACGGCATCTGTGAGAACGACCCGACCCGGTCCTGCCGGGACGACCGGGCCTGCGGCGATGACTACCGCTGCGCATTCCCTCAGCCCATCGGCTCACTGGGTTCGACGTCGGGGAATCCGCTGGGAGAATCGGTCAAGGCACTGATCGACTACGTCGGGGTCACGGGCGGCAAGTGCGTTGCCGGGCAATCGGACCCTTCCTTCTACCGGTCGAGCTTCAAGTACGTGCCCGGGGACCTGAGCTACGAGTACCCGATCGATCTGGACATCGGTATCGGTGGACATCCGTACTGGTGGACCGACCCGGATCCGGTGGAAAACCAGCAGTATCCGAATCTCATGACCGACACGAATCTGGGCGTCACCTACAATACCGGAAAGATCTACACTGAGATCCAGTCGAACCAGTACAAGACGCATACCCTCTTCCCGGGGACTCACTGCGAAAGCCAGCTGAATTCTTCTCATCTCCCGGACGTGCTCAACAAGATCCGAAGCGGTCTGGGCGTCACGCCCCGCCCCCGCTGAGCCCGACCCGGAACAACGCGGGTTACTCGCGCCGCTCCCAGGCCGTGCCGGCGGGCGTGTTGGGCAGACCGATCGTTCCTACCTCCTCGAGTTCGCCGGGTCAGTGCCGGGAGAAGGATGAGACCAACTGTTGATGGTCGATGGGAGCTGAGCTAAGCTCCGTCTGACTCTTCATCTGCGACCCATTCCGGCTGCGCGGAGGGCTCGGTATCGTGGTTCGCCGACCGGCGGTGACCCGCAGTCTGCAGTTGCTCCGACGCGTTCGGCGCCTCGTGCTCGTTGCATGCCTGGGGGTTGTAGCCGCCCCGACCGAAGGGCCCGCGGAAGAGGCGCGTGCCGCGCCGGGCGCGACTGAAAAGCAACGGACCGGAGACCTGACCGAGCTGCCGCTCGAAGCCCTGATGGAGCTGGAGGTCACCTCCGTATCGAAGAAACCTCAGCGGGTCGCCGACGCGGCGGCGGCGATCTACGTACTCACGCAGGAGGACATTCGCCGCTCGGGAGCGACGAGCATCGCGGAGGCGCTGCGGTTGGTCCCCGGGCTCTACGTCGCTCGGATCGGTTCGAACGCGTGGGCCGTGAGCGCCCGGGGCTTCACGGGGCGCTACAGCTCGCAGTTTCTGGTCCTCGTGGACGGCCGCGCCGTCTATACGCCGACCTTCTCGGGCGTCTTCTGGGAAGTCGTCGACACGGTTCTCGAGGACATCGAGCGCATCGAGGTGATCCGGGGACCCGGGGCCGCGCTCTGGGGCGCGAACGCCGTGAATGGCGTCGTCAACATCATCACGAAGCGCGCGCACGACACACTGGGCGGGTTGGCGACCTTCGGCGCGGGAACCGAAGAGCGGGGCTTCGGGACTCTTCGATACGGCGCGAAGCAAGGGGATGTCGCGGTTCGCGGCTACCTCAAGTATTTCAATCGTGACGAGTTCGTCCTCGACACGCCGCAGCACGACGGCGCGGCGGACGCGTGGGAGATCTTCCGGAGCGGATTCCGCCTGGATGCCGACGTCAGCGCGCGCGACACGGTGACGCTGATCGGAAACTGGCACAAGGGGACGGTCGGCGAGACTGCCCTGGTCTCGGATCTGATGGCGCCCACTCCCGTTGGCAAGGAGTTCGTCAATGGGGTCGAGGGTCTCGACATCACGAGCCGGTGGGTCCGAGCGATCTCACAGGCCTCGAGTCTCCAACTGCAGCTCTACTACGATTGGTTGCGCCGGGAGGACTTCCGGATCCACCTGTCCATCAGAACCTACGACGCCGACCTCCAGTATCGCTTTCCGGTGGGCACCTTCAACGACGTGATCGTTGGCCTCGGCTATCGCCATTATCATCTCGACTCGACGGCGGGGCAGTTCATCGGCATGGTGCCTCCTACCGCTGATCTGCACCTGTTCAGCGCCTTCGTCCAGGACGACGTGAGCATCGTCAAGAACGTTCTGCACCTGATTCTCGGGACGAAGCTCGAGCACACGACCTACACCGGGCTCGAGTGGGAGCCGAACGCGCGGCTCCTGTGGACTCCCACGACGGGGCACACGCTGTGGGGCGCGGTGTCTCGCGCCGTGCGGACCCCCTCGATCGGCGAGCGCCAGCGCACCTTGACGTTCGTGACTCCGCCCGGACCGGGTGTCCCGGTTCCTACGGTCTTCGTCATACGCCCTGATTCGCAGACCGATGGGGCCGAGTCGGAAAAGCTGCTCGCGTACGAGGTCGGGTACCGGACGCAGGTCCGTCCCGGGCTGACGTTCGACGTCGCCGCTTTCTATCATCGATACACGGACCTGATCCTCTCCGAGCTGCAATCGACGACGCTTCAGCCGGCGCCGGTTCCCCATGTGCTCGTCGCGAGCACAACCAAGAACGCCTTCGACAGCGAGGTGTACGGCTTCGAGCTTCTGGCGGAATTCGAGCCCTTCACGTGGTGGAAGCTCCGCGGCGCGTACGCGTTCCTGGCACGCCAGGACGACAGGCGCGTGGTCACGATCCAGACCACGGACGCGAACCGGAGCCCGCAGTCCGTGGCCCACGTGCGGTCGCTGCTCGACCTCGGCCGCGGCTTCGAGCTCGACGTCGTCGCGCGGTACGTCGGTAACCTGCCCGAGGGGAATGCGCGCGAGTACTTCGAGCTCGACGCACGACTCGGCTGGCGCTCGCGCGCGGTCGAGCTCGCGCTCGTCGGCCGCAACCTCGTGCACGCTCAGCACCTCGAGTACAACAACGTGGCGCTGGGACCGGTGCCGGTCGGGGTCCAGCGAGAAATGCTCTTCAAGGCGACGCTCAGGTTTTGAGAGGGAGGCGCGGCATCAGAAGCGTAGCGCTTCTTGCCTCGGTCGCGATCTTCGGCGCCGGCGCGCTGGCGCAGGGCGCCCCCCTGGAGGATTCGAGCGTCAAAGCGGCGATCCTCTTCAACGTCGCGCGGTTCACCGAGTGGCCCGCGGCGGCGTTCGGCAGCGAGGCCGCGCCCGTCGTCCTGTGTGTCCTCGGGACCGATCCGGCCGGTGCGCTGGGGCGCCTCGAGGGAAAGCTCCTGAAGGGGCGGTCGCTCAGCGTCCGCCAGGGCGCGGAGGTGCGTCTGGGTCAATGCCACATCGCGTACATCAGTCCCGAGCGGCCGAACCTCGGTGAAGTCCTCAAGGCCGTCGAGAAGCTCACCGTCCTGACCGTCAGCGACATCGATCGGTTCGCGCGCAAGGGCGGCATGATCGGCCTCGTCAACGAGGGCGGCAAGATCCGCTTCGAGGTCAACCTCGGCGCGGCCGAGCGCGCCGGACTCAAGCTCAGCTCGAGGCTGCTCCAGCTGGCGAGCATCGTGCGGAACTGAGATGCGCCGATTCCGCGACTTCTCGATCCGGGCGAAGCTCACGACCATCGTGGTCGGGACGACGGCCCTGGTGCTCCTGTTGGCCTCCGCGGGCTTCGTCGTCAGTGGCGTCCAGAACGTGAAGCAGGCGATGATCCGCGAGCTGGCGGCGCTGGCCGATGCCATCGGCACGAACACGGTCGCGGCGCTCGTGTTCCACGACGCCGCCGCGGCCCGCGAGACGCTGGCGGCGCTCCGCTCCCAGCCCAACGTCATCAACGCCCAGGTCCTCTCGCCGGCCGGCGATGTCTTCGCCAGCTTCACGGCTGTGGAGACGTCGGATCCCCCGGCGGCAGTGATTGGACCGGAGGTCAGGCACCTGGTGGAGACGCGCGCTGACGGCACGTACGCGTGGGGCCACAGCCTCACCGTCGTCCGGCGCGTCAGGCTCGACAACGAGAGCGTCGGGTTCATTCGTATCGAGGCGAACCTGGATCGGGTGACGGCGGCGGTACGCAGCGTCCTGATCACCGTGAGCGCGGTCGCGATCCTCCTCCTGGGGGTGGCCCTGGCGGTCGGGTATCGCCTGCAGCGGCTGGTCTCCCAGCCCATCGTGAAGCTGACGTCGACGATCTCGGCGGTCGGTCGGGACAAGGACTACACGCTCCGGGCCGAGAAGACCTCCTCGGACGAGCTCGGTGTCTTGATGGACGGGTTCAACGAGATGCTGGCGCAGATCCAGTCGCGGGATGAGCAGCTGGCACGCCAGCGCAACGAGCTGGAAGACCTGGTGACCGTGCGGACCGCCGAGCTGCAGCGGGCGGTCGTGGCGGCCGAGGAGGCGAACCGGACGAAGACGACGTTCCTGGCCAACATGTCGCACGAGCTCCGCACGCCGCTGAACGCGATCATCGGCTACAGCGAGATGCTTCAAGAGGAGGTGACCGAGGCGGGCGACGAACGCTTCGCCCGCGACCTCCAGCGGATCAACGCCGCGGGCCGGCATTTGCTCGAGCTGATCAACGCCGTCCTGGACCTGGCGAAGATCGAGGCGGGCAAGATGGAGCTCCACCTCGACAGCTTCGCCGTCGCGACGATGGTGGACGAGATCGCGGCCGTCATCGAGCCCCTGGCGCACCAGCACCGGAACGCGTTCCACGCCCGTCTCGAGGGCGACGTCGGAGTCATGAGGGCCGACCTCACCAAGGTGCGCCAGGTCCTGCTGAACGTGCTGAGCAACGCCTGCAAGTTCACGGAACAGGGCGAGGTAGCCCTGGTCGTTGGCCGCGAGACGCTCGAGGAGCGCGAGTGGCTGACCTTCCAGATCATCGACAACGGCATCGGCATGACCGAGGCGCAGCTCGGTCGGCTGTTTCAGGAGTTCGCGCAGGCGGAGGATTCCGTCGCGGGCAAGTACGAGGGGACGGGACTCGGGCTGGCGCTCAGCCGGAAGATCTCCTGGATGATGGGCGGCGACATCACGGTCGTGAGCGAGCGGGGGCGCGGAAGCGCATTCACGGTCCGGTTGCCGGCGAGTGTCCCCGACCAGAGCGGCGAGGAGAAGCGCGACGACGGATCGGCGCGCCTGCCGGGATCGGCGGGGACGGTCCTCGTCATCGACGACGAGCCGGCCGCGCGGGACCTGATGCGCCGATTCCTGGTCGCGGCCGGCTTCGCAGTCGCGACGGCGGGCGACGGCGATGAAGGCCTCCGGATGGCCGCGGAGATGCGGCCGGACGTCATCACCCTGGACGTGATGATGCCGGGGCGTGACGGCTGGGCCGTCCTCGCGGCGCTGAAGGCCAGCCCGGAACTGGCGGACATCCCGGTCGTCATGGTGACGGTCGTCGGCGAGCGCAATCTGGGATTCGCGCTCGGCGCGGCCGACTACCTGACGAAACCGCTCGACCGGCCCCGGTTGACGGCGGTGCTGCGAAAGCATTGCCGGGGGCGCTTCCGTGTGCTGATCGTGGACGACGACGCCCAACTCAGGCGCCAGATACGGCAGGCGCTCGAGCAGGACGGGTGGTTGGTCGTGGAGGCCGCGAACGGCGTGAGCGCCCTCGAACGGCTGCGCGAGGAGTCGCCGGCCCTCATCCTGGTGGATCTCGCGATGCCGGCACCGGACGGGTTCGAGTTCCTGGCCTCCATTCACGACCACGACGAGTGGAAACGCATCCCGGTCGTCGTCCTGACGCCGGAGCGCCTGTCCGACGAGGAACGCCTGCGCCTGGGGGGGCAGGTCGCGAGGATCCTCGAGCAACGGACGTTCAGCGCGGAGAGGCTGCTGGGGGAGATCCGGGCGCTGATCGGCTCTCCCGAGAAGGGGCGTCGCCATGGCTAGGATCCTCCTCGTGGAAGACAACGAGATGAACCGCGACATGCTCTCGCGCCGGCTGATGAAGCGGAGCCACGAGGTCATCATCGCCGTCGACGGGCGCCAGGCTCTGGAGATGGCGGAAGCGCGCGTCCCGGACGTGATCCTGATGGACATGAGCCTGCCGGTCCTCGACGGCTGGGAGGCCACCCGGCGTCTCAAGGCCCTTCCTGCGACCCGGGCGATCCCGATCATCGCACTCACGGCGCACGCCCTCTCCGGAGAAAGGGAGAAGGCCCTGGCGGCCGGCTGCGACGAGTTCGACACCAAGCCGATCGATTTCGCCGCGCTGCTGTCGAAGATCGACGCACTCCTCGCCCGGAGGCCAAGCGCGTGACCAGGTCCGGGCACGGCGGGAGGCGGCGCGCATGACGGGCCGCGCCCGCGTGCTGATCGTCGACGACGATGCGACGAACCGCGATCTGCTCGTCCGCATGCTCGAGCGGCACGGACTCGCCACGGCCGTCGCCGAGGACGGCGACCAGGCGCTGCGGATGGTCGCGGGCCAGCGGTTCGACCTGGTCCTGCTCGACATCATCATGCCGGGGATGAGCGGCCACGAAGTGCTCGGGCGCCTCAAGGGCGACGACGCGCTTCGCCATCTGCCCGTGATCGTCATCTCGTCGCTCGACGACCTGGAGAGCACGACCGCATGCATCGAGCTGGGCGCCGAGGATTATCTCCTGCGGCCGTTCAACTCGACGATCCTCCGCGCCCGCATCGACGCGTCCCTCGAGCGGAAGCGTCTGTACGACGAAGAAGCGGCGGTCCGGCGCCGGCTCGAGGCGTTCAACGAAGAGCTCGAGGTCCGGGTGCAGGAGGCGACGGCCGAGCTTCACCGTCGCCTCCGCGAGCTGACGGGCATGATCGACGTGGCGCGATCGATCATCTCCGTCCTCGAGCTCGACAGCCTGCTCGCCGGCATCATGCGGCTGAGCAAGGAGGTCATGAACGCCGAGGCGAGCTCGCTGCTGCTGGCCGATCCGGAGACGCGCAGCCTCCGGTTCCACGTCGCCACCGGCGCGGCGGGGAAGGCGATCGAAGGGCACACGGTGAGATTCGGGCAAGGGATCGCCGGGTACGTCGCCGAGACGGGGGAGTCGGTCCTGATCGCCGACGCCTATGAGGACCCGCGATTCGACCCGGGCTTCGACCGGCTCTCCGGATTCCGGACCCGCTCGATCCTGACCGTGCCGCTCAGGACCACGGAAGGCATCGTCGGGGTCGTGCAGGTCATGAACAAGATCGGTCGCGAGTCCTTCGACGTGCACGACCTCGAGCTCTTCGAGTCGTTCGCGAGCATGGCCGGCATCTCGCTGCACAATGCGAGGCTCTTCGAGCGCCTCCGCCGGATGGCCGACGACCTGCGTGTCGCGCTCGAGAAGGAGCGGTGGCTCTCGATCGAGAAGGAGAAGATGCGCGCCTACATCCCCAGGAACGTCGTGGACGAGATCTCGCGCAATCGGGAGCAGAAGCTCGCGCTGGGGGGCAAGATCGTGGACGCCACGGTCCTCTTCGCGGACATCCAGGGGTTCACGCGGTTGTCCGAACGCCTCCCGCCCCAGCAGATCGTCGGATTCCTGAACGAGTACATGACGGCCATGACGTGCCTCATCGAGGCCGAGGGCGGCATCATCGACAAGTTCATGGGCGACGGCATCATGGCGATCTTCCTGCCCCGCGACGCGGGCGACAATCACGCGCTGCGCGCGGTGCGTGCCGGACTTCGCATGCAGGATGGGCTCAAGACGCTGAAGGAAGGGTGGCACGAGCGCCGGCCGGAGATCGCAGAGCTCACGGCGCGCATCGGCGTCAACACGGGCGAGATGGTCGCGGGCAACGTCGGCTCGGAGACCCGCATGGACTACACGGTCATCGGCGACAACGTCAATCTCGCCTCGCGGATCGAGTCGAACGGCCGGGGAGGCGAGGTGCACGTCAGCGGCGCCGTGCACCGGCTGGTCGCCGGGCACGTCGCGGCCCACCCCCTGGGCAGCATCAGCGTGAAGAACCGTATCCAGCCCGTGCAGGTCTATTCGGTGAGCGGGCTCTCCGAGGCCGGGCGCCAATGACGATCGATCCGGTCGCGCGTCTCCGTCACGACCTCCGCACGCCGCTGAACCACGTGATCGGGTACTGCGAGATGCTGCTGGAGGAGATCGACGAGTTCCCGGAGTTCGCCGAGGAGCTGCGGCTCATCCATCGCCAGGGGCATCGCCTGCTCGCGGTCGTCGGCGAGCTCCTCGCCGGGGCCCAGGGAGCGGGGACTCGTCTCCCGCCGGTGCCACCCGAGGCCGAGGCCGCGCTGCGTGAGCTGGTCGCCGCGCACGACCGGCTGCGCGATCGAGCCCCGGCGGTCGGCGCGGACCGCCTCCTGCCCGATCTCGCGAGGATCGGGGCGGCCGTCCGACAGCTTGCCGTGCTCCTCGGCCTCGCGTCCGCGGACGCGGCCTCCGGCGGCGCGGCCGCGCCGGAGGCGGCGGGCGCCGACTCGACGTCGGACGCTCGCGGGACGATCGTCGTCGTCGACGACAACGAGGGCAACCGCGACGTGCTGGCGCGGGGTCTCGCGCGTGAGGGCTACCGCGTCCACGTGGCGTCGGGCGGTCTCGAGGCGCTGCAGATCCTGCGCCGCGCGACGATCGATCTGGTGCTGCTCGACGTCATGATGCCGGAGGTCGACGGGTACGAGGTGCTCAAGCGCATCAAGGCCGACGGGCGCCTCCGCGACATTCCCGTCTTGATGATCTCCTCGCTCGATCAGATCGAGAGCGTGGCGCGCTGCATCGAGCTCGGGGCGGACGACTACCTCACGAAGCCCTTCAGCCGGGTGCTCCTTCGGGCACGGATCGGTGCCTGCCTCGAGCGGAAGCGGCTCCACGACCAGGAGCTCAAGCACCTCCAGGAGCTGGCCGAGTGGAATCGCCGCCTCGAGCAGCGCGTCCAGGAGCAGGTGGCGCAGGTCGAGCGGCTCGGCCGGCTCAAGCGCTTCTTCTCGCCCCAGCTGGCCGAGCTCATCGTGGCCGGGGGCGCGGACGACCCGCTGAAGGCGCACCGGCGCGAGATCACGGTGGTGTTCCTCGACCTCCGCGGCTTCACCGCGTTCGCGGAGACGGCGGAGCCGGAGGAGGTCATGAACGTGCTCCAGGAGTACCACGCCGAGATGGGCCGGCTCATCGTCGAGCGCGAAGGCACGCTCGAGCGCTTCACCGGTGACGGGATGATGGTCTTCTTCAACGATCCGGTGTCGGTCGAGAACCCCGCCGAGCGCGCCCTGCGCATGGCGGTGGCCATGCGTGAACGCGTCCAGGCGCTGTCCCGCGCGTGGCGCAAGCAGGGTTGGGATCTCGCCCTGGGCGTGGGCATCGCTCAGGGCTACGCCACGATCGGCGCGATCGGCTTCGAAGGGCGCCGCGACTACGGCGCGATCGGCACCGTCACGAACATGGCCGCCCGGCTCTGCGGCGAGGCCAAGGGCGGTCAGATCTTCGTGTCGTCCCGCGTCGTCGCGGCGGTCGAGGGAATCGTCGTGGCGGAGGAGGTGGGGCCGCTCAGCCTCAAGGGCCTGCTCCGGCCCATCCCCACGTTCAACGTTCTTGGATTGAGACCGGGCGCCTGAGCCGCGCGTTCATCTGGCCGAGGCCCTGGCCGCGCGCCTGCGTGAGACGCTGCGCGAGACGATGGGGAGGCACCACCACCGGGAATGACCAATGGCAAAGAGGGCGACGAGATGGGGAACGCGCTTCCGTTGACGCTGGCGGCCCGGCTGGCGGCGCAGGCCGATGGGCTGGGGGACAAGTGCTTCTTTCACTACGGCGGTGCGGCCCACTCTTATGCCGGGGTGGCCGAACGGGCGGGCCGCGTGGCGGCGGGCCTGCAGGCCCTGGGCCTGGGCAAGGGCGACCGGGTGGCCACCTATCTTCCCAACGGCCTCCCCCTCGTGGAAAGCTATTTCGCCCTGGCCGCCCTCGGGGCCGGCGCCGTCCTGCTGAACCCGCAGCTCACGCCGCGCGAGATCGGGTACATCCTGGGGGACTCCGGCGCCACAGGCATCATCACCCACGCCTCGCTGCTGCCGAACGTCCGGGCGGTCCAGAGTTCGCTGCCGGCGCTCCGCACGGTGGTGGTCGCCGGTGGCAGCGCGGGAGACGGGGCCGTGGCCTTCGAGGGCCTCGGCCAGGAGATGGGGCCCCTCGGGGAACAGGGCGTGGATCCCGAGGACGAGGCGTGGCTGGCCTACACCTCGGGCACCACGGGGAAGCCGAAGGGCGCGATCCTCACCCACCGGAACCTCCTCTGGACCGCGGACGTGACGGCCCTCACGGTGGGGTTTCAGCCGGACGACGTGATCCTCTGTCCCATCCCCCTGTTCCATCTGTTTGCCCTGGGGGCGTGCTTCCTGGAGATCCTCACCGTCGGGGCCACCACGGTGATCCACGACCGGTTCTCGCCGGAGGGCGTGCTGGACGGCATCGGGCGCCACAGGGTCACGATCTATCCGGGTGTGCCCACCATGTACGCCTACCTACTCAACAGCCCGGCCCTGGCCGGGGCGGACACGGGGTCGCTGCGCTTCGGGATCACCGGGGGCGCCATCATGCCCCAGAAGCTGATCGAGGAGACGGAAGCGAAGCTCAAGATCCAGGTGCTGAACATGTACGGGATCACCGAGACCGCGTCCTGGGTCTCGTGCGTCCACCACACGGTGCGCCAGCCCTTCGGGTCGGTGGGCAAGGCGCTGCCCGGGCTCACGGTGCGCGTGGTGGACCGGGAGGACCGGGACGTGCCCATGGGCGAAATCGGCGAGATCATCGTGCGGGGCCCCAACGTCATGCGGGGCTACAACAACCTGCCCGAGGCCACGGCCGAGGCCACCCGGGGCGGGTTCTACCATACGGGGGACCTGGGGACGCTGGACGGCGACGGGTTCCTCTACGTCCTGGACCGCCTGAAAGACATGATCATCAGCGGCGGCTACAACATCTACCCGAAAGAGGTCGAGGACGTCCTGTACGCCCACCCCGCGGTGCTCGAGGCCGCCGTGGTGGGGGTGCCGCACGAGGCCAAGGGCGAGGTGCCCCGGGCCTACGTGGTCCTCAAGGAGGGGGCCTCCGCCACCGCCGACGAGGTCCAGGCCTACCTCCGCGGGCAGCTTGCGGCCTATAAGCTCCCAGCCTCGGTGGAGTTCATCCAGGCCATCCCGAAGACCGGGTCCGGGAAGATCCGGCGGGTGGAGCTGCGGGAGAAAGCCCGGCCGGCCGGCCGCCGGGGATGATCCAGGTTCCCTCAACCAGACGCGCTCCCGATGCGGCTTGATGTCGATCGCCACCGCGATCGTCGTCGCCGGCGTCATGGCCACGTCGAAGGGGTTGGGTCCGTGGGAGCGACGCTGCTGGTTAGGCGCGCGCGCCCTTCTTCGGGCGCTCCTGTCCCTTGACGACCTGGGAGCGGATCAGCCGTGGCAGCAGCATGTGGTGGTGGGGGCAGATGGACGCCGGGTTCTGGTACGCGGCGCCGGCGAAGGCGACCAGGTAGCGGCGCAACTCCTCGAAGCGCACGACCTCGTCGACGAAGCCGCGAATGGCGCAGTAGATGGGGCGGGACTGCTCCCGGTAGAGCTGCGCCAGCGCGTTCATCTGGTCGATCACCGGCCCGAGCGGCCGGCCGGCCTCCTTCTCCTTGACGAGCCGTCGCGAAAACGAGGCGACCGCGGCCGTCTCGCCGTGCATCACGTTGAGCTCGGTCGTGGGCGTGCCGAGGGTGAAGGCGTTGTTGTTGTTGGCAGTGGGGCCGCCCATGATGTAGTGCGCCGCAGCCGTGCCCTTGCGGAGAACGACCAGCATCATCGGCAGATCGGTCCGCTCGATGGAGTAGATGAGCGACTGGCCGAGGCCGAGCAGTTCGGCCTTCTCGGCGGTGTCGCCGACGTCGATCCCGGTCGTGTCCTGGAACCAGACGATCGGCACCCGATCCCGCCCGCACTGGGTCACGAACTCATTCAGCTTGATCAGGCCCTGCCGGTAGAGCTTGCCGCCGACGCCGATGTAGTCGGTGGCGTACTCCGGGTAGTTGGTCCCGAGCAGGCCCTGGCGATTGCCGATCGCCCCGACCAGCAACCCGTCGACCTTGACCAGGCCCGTGTACACCTCGGGACCGAAGCCCGGCCGGAACTCCAGGTGCTCGCTGCCGTCGACCAGACGCGCCAGCACGTCCTCGAAGCTGTAGACGGCCTTCGGGTTCACGGGGACGATCGAGGCGAGGTCCGAGAGCGGATACCTCGGCTCGGCGGGGACGGCGACGCGGAAGAACGCCGGGTCGTACGCCGGCATCCGGGCGACGCACTCCCGGAGGGCGTCGAGGACTTCGGGTTCCGTGTCGAAAACGGCGCGGAAGAACCCCGTGGAGTCGTAATGGACGCGGGCGCTCCCCGGGGGGACCTCTTTGAACCGGCGCGCAGCCGCGATGATCTGCTCCGCCCCGGCCTCGTCGAAGGAACCCTTGGGACTCATGCCGCTGACGATCCCTCCACCGCCGACCGCCATGTTGGCGTTCTTGTGCGCGAAGAGGATTGTCGGGCTGATGCTCTGATAGCCCCCGCCGGCCGGATTCGTGCCGTAGATGCCGGCCACGACGGGGACGCCGAGTTTCTCCAGCTCGGCGTGGCGAAAGAACATCGTGCCGCCGCCCCTGCGGTCGGGATAGACCTCGTCCTGCTGGGTCAGCTTCACGCCCGAGCAGTTGACCAGCCAGACCAGGGGCACCCGGAGGCGCTTGGCCAGGTCGGCGACGCGGAGCTGGTTCTCGGCCTGCCCGGGCACCCACGCCCCGGCCATGACCTTGTTGTCGAACCCGATCAGCACGCACCACTTGCCGCCGATCCGGGCCAACCCGTCGACGACGCCGGTCACGCCCTCTTCGGTCTGGCGCGGGTTGTAGAGCGTGTGCAGGGGACAGAACGTCCCGGGGTCCACGAGGTACTCGATCCGGTCCCAGACGGTCATCTCGCCCCGCTCGTGGATCTTCGCGGCGGAGAGTCCGGCGTTCTTGACGCGGTTCGCCTCGGCGTCGAGCTCCGCGAGCATCGCCGCGATCTGGTCGCGGTTCGCGGTCATCTCCTCGAGGTCGGTCTGCTTGAGCGGCTTGCCGAGCGCGTCCATCTTCTCGAAGTACGGGCGCATACGTGGTGGTCTCCCCCGCCTAGCTGGCGGCGTATCGCGGGGCGCCACGGCTCTGCCGTGGCGCCCCGAACGTTGGGGGTCTGGGGGCCATTTCGGGGCCCCCAGTCTATCGGTTCGCCTTGCGATAGCCGAGCTGGTCGAGCGCGATGATCATCTTGCAGATGTTGGCCGAGCCTTCGACCATGAAGTACGTCGGGGCGTCCCGGTAATAGCGCTCGACCGGATACTCGGTCGAGTACCCATAGGCGCCCAGGATGCGCATGGCGTAGCCGGCGGCCTTGTTCACGACCTCGCCCGCCAGGTACTTCGCCTGGGCCACCTCCAGCGTGTTCCCGAGGTTGCCCTGGTCCTTCTGCCAGGCCGCCTTGTAGACGAGGAGTCGCGCCGCCTCGATCTCGGTCACCATCTGCGCGACCATGTCCTGATTCATCTGGAACTGGCCGATCGGCTGCCCGAACTGCTCGCGCTCGTTGCAGTACTTGGTCACCTGATCCAGGCAGGCTTGCGCGAGTCCGACGCCGCCGGCGGCCGCCTGCAGGCGCGTCTGGTTGAGCGACCCGAAGACGATGGCGGCGCCGTCCCCGGGCTTGCCGAGGATGTTCTCCTTCGGAACGCGCACGTTCTCCAGGATGATCTCACCGGTGGGCGACAGATGCGTCCCCATCTTGTGCCAGTCGGCCGTGCTCACGCCCTCGACGTTCTTCAGCTCGACGACGAACGCGGAGAGCGATCTGCCCCGGCCGCCGCGATCCGTGTGCGCGTAGTAGATGATCACGTCGGCGAGGCTCGCGTTGGAGATCCACGCCTTCGATCCGTTCAGGAGCCAGTGGTCGCCCTGGTCTTCCGCCCTGGACTTCATGCCGGCGACGTCCGAGCCCGCCGTCGGCTCGGTGATCGCGAACCCTCCCAGGTACTCGGCGCTCACCAGCTTGGGGACGTACTTCCGCTTGAGCTCCTCGGACCCGTAGCGGAGGATCGGGAACGCGCACCCGACGGTTTCCATGTTGATCTGGACGCGGAGCGAGCTGCAGGCGCGGGCGATCTCCTCGGTCACGAGCATGGTCGCGAGCCAGCCCATGTCGTTGCCGCCGTACTCCTCGGGGATCACCGTGCCCAGGAAGCCCAGCGCCGCCATGGGCTTGACGACTTCCTCGTAGGGGAAGTAGTGATCCTTGTCCCACTGCTCGACGAACGGCGCGATCTTGTCGGCGGCGAACTCCCGCGCCACCTGCACGAGCGCCTTCAACTCGTCCGACAGCTCGAAGTGCATGTCGTCGCCCCTCCTCCACCGCGCCGTCCGTCCGGCCCTCCGGAGCCCGCACCGGGAGTGATCCGCCGCGCGCGACGCCGGCCCGGGGATGTGGAAGGATACCAGAAGACGTCGAACGCGACGTAGAGGTAGCGCGTTTCGCCTAGGGCGCGGTCGCGCCGGCGGCTGGTTTGACTCGCCAGCGTGCCCATGATAGCGTGCCGCGGTGGCCGAACAGATCGTCGAAGCGCCCGCGCCAGGAAAGATCCTCAAGGTATTCGCAGAGGTCGGGAAGCCCATCGCCGAGGGCGACCGCATCTGCATGCTCGAAGCGCTCAAGATGGAACTCCCGATCGTGGCCCCGGTGAGCGGCACGGTCAGGGCGCTTCCCATCGCCCCCGGCCAGAGCGTCGAGGCCGGGGATCCGCTGGCCGTCATCGAGGGGTAGCCGCGGGAACCCCGGTGCTCCACGCCACCTGGTTCGTCTTGGCTGGCATGGGCATCGTCTTCCTCACGTTGGGCCTCCTCGTGCTGGTGATGAGCGGCCTCAACCGGTGGTTCGGGCCCGGGCCGCAGACCAAGCAGACCAAGAAGCCGCGGAATGCCTGACAACGAGTTCCTGGGCGTCCTCGCGCTGACCTGGCAGGCTGCGGTCATGCTCGGGCTCGGCGGCCTCCTCATCTATCTCGGGATCGCCAAGCAAGTGGAGCCCGTCCTCCTCGTTCCGATCGGCGCCGGCGTCATCCTCGCGAACATCCCCCTCGGCGGGCTCACGGAGCCGGGGGGGCTCCTGGCGGTGCTTCGCGCCGCCGGTATCGAGACCGAGCTGTTCCCCCTGCTGATCTTCATCGGCGTCGGCGCCATGATCGATTTCGGGTCCCTGCTGGAACGGCCGTACACCGTCTTCCTCGGCGCGGCCGCCCAGTTCGGCATCTTCGGGACGTTCTTCCTGGCCTACTTCCTCGGCGACGGTGGCCTCCGCCTCTTCGACTTCAGCTTCAAGGACGCGGTCTCGATCGGCATCATCGGCTCGGCGGACGGCCCGACGTCGATCTACGTGGCGACCGTCCTCGGCTCCAAGTACGCGGCCTCCATCGTCGTCGCGGCATACTCCTACATGGCCCTGGTGCCGATCATCCAGCCACCCATCATGCGGGCGCTCACCACGGACGCCGAGCGACGGCTCACGATGCCCGCTCGGGCACGAGGGGTGTCCCGGCGCACCCGCGTCCTGTTTCCGGTCGTGACCATCGTCGTCGTCGGGCTCATCGCGCCCAAGGCCACGCCGCTGATCGGCACCCTGATGTTCGGCAACCTCTTGCGCGAGTCGGGAGTCCTGGAGCGGCTGTCGCAAGCCGCGCAGAACGAGATGACCAACATCGTCACGATCCTCCTCGGGCTCACCGTGGGCGGCATGATGTCGGCAGCGGACTTCCTGCGGCCCGAGACGATCATGATCTACGTCATGGGGGTGGTGGCCTTCGCCGCCGGCACCGCCGCCGGACTGGTCTTCGGCAAGGTGATGTACGTCGCCTCCGGCAAGCGGATCAATCCCCTGATCGGCGCGGCGGGGATCTCCGCGTTCCCGATGTGCGCGCGTGTCGTCCAGAAGGTCGGCCTCGAGGCCAACCCGCACAACCATCTGATCATGCACGCGGCGGGCGCCAACACGGCGGGCCAGATCGCGTCGGTGGTCGCCGGGGGCGCCGCGCTGGCGCTCGTGCCCTTCTTCGCCTAGCTGGCCGCAGATGTTCGCGCGGCGGCCGGAGGGAGCCATGGACAGGGGAACCGTGCTGATCGTCGACGACGATCCCGAGGTGCGGGCGACCCTCGCGGAATACCTCGCCGAGGACGGGTTCGAGGTCGCCGAGGCGGGCAACGGACTCGAAGCGCTCGCCCACGTCAAGCGCGCGCGGCCCAGGGCCATCGTGCTCGACCTCATGATGCCGCGCCTCGGCGGGATCGACGCGCTCCAGAGGATCCGGGGATTCGATCCGACGATCGGGGTGGTCGTCGTCACGGGCGCCGAGGACATCGAGCTGCACCGCAAGGCGCTGGCGCTGGGCGCCCTCGCCGTCTTCACGAAGCCGGTCGCGCCGTCGGACGTCGCCGTCGCGCTCGGGGGGCGGGGGCCCGCGCCCGGGAGGCCTGCACCGGCGCCGCGCGCGGCGGACACGCCTGCCACGCCGCCGCTCGCGAAGGTCCTCGTCGTGGACGACGAGCCGCAGGTCCGCGCGATGCTCGAGGAGCTCGTGGGGGCGATGGGCTACGAAACGCGGAGCGCGCCCGACGGCCTGACCGGGGTCCGCGCGGTGCTCGACTGGGACCCGGACATCGTGCTCCTCGACATCGGCATGCCAGGTCTCAGCGGCGTCGGCGCGTTGCCCGTGATCGCGAGGCTCGCCCCCACGACGAAGGTCATCATGGTCAGCGGCATCACGAACCTCGAAGTGTCCAGGCGATCGCTCGCCTACGGCGCCTTCGACTATGTCGCGAAGCCGGTGGACGTGGACTACCTGCAGCGGTCCCTCGAGACCGCGGTGATGATGAAGCGGCTGGAGGAGGCCCGCTGACGTCCTGACCCGCATCGGCTCTCGGCCCGCGCGCCTCAGCTTGGCGATCGCGGCCGTGACGCTCGCCATCCAGAACGGCATCGTCATGGCGTTCGCCGTCCTCTACCTGCCGCTGATCGACGAGTTCGGCGCCTCCCGCGGCGAGGTCGCGGCGGTGCAGTCCGCGGTGCTGCTCCTCGGCGGCTTCGGCTCGCCCCTGATCGGCTGGGCGCTCGACCGGCTCGGCCCGCGGCGCCTGTTCCAGTACGGCGCGGTGGTCGCCGCGGCCGCGTTCGTCGTCGCGAGCCGCGTCGACTCCCTTCCCCTGCTCGTGCTCGCGTATGGCGTCGCGGGCGGGCTCGGCCTCTCCGCGCTCGGAAGTCAGGCGAACCTGGTCGTCGCCGCGCTCTGGTTTCCGGCCGCGCGCGGGCGCGCGATCGCCGTCGCCGACCTGGGCACCGGGCTCGGTGCGTTCGCGTTCACGCTGCTCGGGCAGACGCTGGTGTCGGCGCTCGGCTGGCGGACGACGCTGCTCGTGTGGTCGGCGCTGCTGGTCCTCGTCGTGGTTCCGCTCAACGGGCTCCAGCGCCTGCCACCCCGCGAGCCCGCGGTAGCCCCGGGGGCGCGCCCGCCCCCGGACTGGACGCTCTCCGACGCCCTCGGCGCGGCGCCGTTCTGGTGGCTCGCGGCCATGCGCTTCTTCGGCGCGTGCGCGTTCCCCCTCATGAACACCCACATGGTCGCGTACGCGATCGGGCAGGGGATCGCCCCGCGGACCGCCGCCGCGGCGCTCGGCGCGGTCAGCCTCGTGAGTCTCGCGGGACGGCTGACGACCGGCTGGCTCTGCGACCGCATCGGCCGGCCCGAGACTTTGACGCTCACCTACGCGAGCGCCGCGCTCGGCATCGGCGGCCTCGTGCTGCTCACGATGACCGGCTCGCCCGCCTGGCTCGTCGTCTACGTCGCGCTCTACGGTGTGGCCCAGGGTTCGAGCGGGATCGTCGCCTCCGCGCGGGCCGCCGACGTCTTCGCCGGGGCGTCGTTCGGCGCGATCTACGGCTGGCTCTCGCTCGCGATCGGGCCGGGGGAGGCGCTCGGGGCGTGGGTGGGCGGCTGGTTCTTCGACGCCTGGGGCAGCTACCTGCCGGCGTTTGGCTTCGCGGTCGCCGCGCTGGCGGCGGGGCTCGTCGCGATCTGGCGCGTTCGAGCCGGTCACCCCGGGCGGGCGGGATCGACGTAGAGCTCGATCTCGTGACCGTCCGGGTCGCGGACGCAGAATGAGTGCGGTGTCTCGCCGAAGGCCGCGAGGCCGCGCGCCTCGCACCAGCGCAGCGCGACGGCGAGGTCCTCGAGCGAGGCGCCCACGTCGAAGGCGATGTGGTAGAGGCCCGGGACGCCCTTGGGCTGCGGGCCGGGCCCGTCGGCGCGGGCGAGTTCGCAGGAGAGGTCGTGATGATGAACGCCCGCGG
Source organism: Candidatus Rokubacteria bacterium RIFCSPLOWO2_02_FULL_72_37 (assembly GCA_001790315.1). GTDB lineage: Bacteria > Methylomirabilota > Methylomirabilia > Rokubacteriales > CSP1-6 > GWA2-73-35. The sequence continues at coordinate 33,350 of MGCE01000040.1, forward strand.
AAAAGAACACGATGCGCCCGTCCTTGCCGGTGCCCGTCTCGGCGAGGCCCAGGGTGTCGCGGTAGAAGCGTCGGGTCGCACCGAGGTCGCGCACGAAGAGCGAAACGTGGCCCAGCTCGCGGATGCGCACGGCCGGCGCGCGTGTCTCCACCGGGCGCTTAGTGTAACATTGACGGGTCATGGCTGATTCCTCGCCGGCGGCGTACGACGAAGCCGCCGCATCCCCCTTCGCCGCGCTGCCCGTCGAGCGCGTGAAGCCCGACGCGCGCCTCATCGCCCTCCTCTCGCTCGGGCATCTCGTGGTCGATCTGAACCAGGGCTCGCTCCCCGCCGTGCTGCCCTTCCTCAAGGCGGCGCACCAGCTCTCCTACGCGGCGGCGGCGACGATCATCCTCGCGGCGAACCTGACGTCCTCGCTGATCCAGCCGCTCTTCGGCTATCTCGCGGACCAGACGGCGCGACGCTGGATGCTGCCGGTCTCGGTGCTGCTGTCCGGCGTGGGGCTCGCGCTGACCGGCCTCGCGCCCGGGTACGGCGCGTTGCTCGTGCTCGTGGTCGCGATGGGGCTCGGCGTCGCCGCCTACCATCCGGAGGGCTACAGGACGGCGACGGGTGTCGCCGGTGACCGCAAGGCGACCGCCCTCTCGTGGTTCTCGCTCGGCGGCAACGTGGGCCTCGCCCTCGGACCGCCGGTCATCGCCGGGCTCGTCACCGCGCTCGGCGTCACCGGCAGCCTCGGCATGCTCGTCCCTGCCGCCGTCGTCTCGCTCCTGCTCCTCGCGGTGCTGCCGTCGTTCGCGCCGGCGCCCCCGCCCCGCGTGGTCAGGGCGGCGGCCGCCCACGGCGTGAACATGCCGGGCGCGATGGCGCTCCTGGTCCTGGTCGTGACGATCCGCTCGTGGACATCGCTCGGCTTCACGACGTTCGTGCCGTTCTATTACATCGACGTCCTCCACGCGGACCCACGGCTCGTCGGGCCGCTGCTGTTCGTCTTCCTCGGCGCGGGCGCCCTCGGCACCGTCGCGGCCGGCCCGCTCGCGGACCGGTGGGGGCCGCGCCCGTTCATGCAGTGGGTGTTCGTGGCCGCGATCCCTTTCGGCTTGCTCTTCCTCCAGACCGGGGGCCTCCTCGCCTTCGTCATGCTCGGGCTGTTCGGCGCCGTGCTGACGTCGAGCTTCACGGTGTCCGTGGTCCTCGCCCAGGCCTACTTGCCCCGCAACCCGGGGATGGCGTCGGGACTCATCGTCGGCTTCGCGATCGGCACCGGCGGCCTCGGGGTCACGGCGCTCGGCTGGGTCGCGGACCACCACGGATTGCCCATGGCGCTCTGGACGAGCGCGCTGCTGCCGATCGCCGGCTTCGCGGCGACCCGCTTCCTGCCCGCCCCGCTCGACGCGAAGTGAACGAGGGACTCCCCTTCCAGGACGGTGAGCAGGTCCTGCTCATCGACCAGCGCGGGAAGCGCCACCTGATCTTCCTGCGCAAGGCGGAGACGTTTCACTCCGACCGAGGGTGGATCCCGCACGACGCGATCATCGGCCAGCCGGACGGAAGCTGGGTGCGCAGCTCGCTCGGCCTCCGTTACCTCGCGCTGCGGCCGACGCTCGCCGAGTACGTGCTCGACATGCCGCGTGGAGCGCAGGTCATCTACCCGAAGGATCTCGCGATGATCCTGTTCTGGGCCGACGTCTATCCCGGCTGCCGCGTGCTCGAGGCCGGCATGGGCTCCGCGGCGCTGACGCTCGCGCTGCTGCGCGCGGTCGGCCCCGAGGGACGGGTGATCAGCTACGAGCAGCGCGAGGAGTTCGCCCGGCGGGCGCTCGCGAACATCCACACGCGGCTCGGCGAGGTGACGAACCTCACCGTGCGACTGCGGCCCGTCGAGGACGGCCTCCTCGACGAGGAGCCGGTGGATCGCGTGCTGCTCGACCTGCCCGAGCCGTGGCGGCTCACGGCGCCCATGGCGGGCGTGCTGCGACCCGGCGGCATCCTCCTGTCCTACGTGCCGACGATCATCCAGTCGCAGCAGTTGTGCGAAGCGCTGCAGCGGGACCGGCACTGGGCGTTGATCGAGACTTTCGAGATCCTCTTCCGGCCGTGGAACATCGAGGGCCAGTCCGTGCGGCCGTTCCACCGGATGGTCGCGCACACGGGCTTCATCACCGTGGCGCGGCGTGTGGTGCCGGAGGAGCACGGCGGCACGGGGCCGCGCGCACGGCCGGCCGAGGCCGAGGAGTAGAGCGGACCCATGATCACGCTGATGCGCCGCCAGCGCAGGGCCCTCCAGGTGGGGCTGCTGCTGGTCGTCGCGGCCTTCGTCGCCTCGCTGTTCGTGTTCGGCACGCGCGGTTTCGACGGCGGCGGCCCGCCGGACACGGTGGCGACGGTCAACGGCGAGCGCATCTCCTTCGAGCGCTATCAGCGCCGGTACCAGGCCTACTACGACGCCTATGCGCAGATCTACCGGGAGCGTTTTTCGTCCGAGCTCGCGGAGCGCCTCGGGCTCGCGCAGCAGGTGGTCAACGACCTCGTCCAGGAGGCGCTGGTCGTGCAGCGCGCCCGGGCGGAAGGCTTCGAGCTCTCGGACGAGGAGCTCAACGCGCGCATCCAGGCGATTCCCGCGTTCCAGGACGGGGGCCGCTTCGTGCTGAAGCGCTACGAGGAGTTCCTGCGCCGCCGCGGGATCAGTGCGGCCGCGTTCGAGGACGAGGTCCGCCGTGAGCTCACGCGGGCCCGCGTCGAGGCTACCGTGCGGGGGAGCGTCACGGTGTCCGAGGCCGAGATCGAGCAGGCGTTCGCGATGCGCCGTGAGGAGGTCCGGGCCGCCTGGGCACTCGTCGAGCTCGGCCCGCTCGTGGCCGCCGCGACGGCGGCGGACTCCGAGCTCCCGGACTACCTCGCGAAGCACGGCGACGAGTTCCGGCAGCCCGAGCGGCGGCGTGTCCAGTACGTGCTGCTCGCGGAGAAGGACTTCACGAAACCCATCGGCGACGCGGAGGTGGAGAAGTACTACGCCGCGCACCAGAAGGAATTCGAGACACCGCACCAGGTGCGCGCCGCCCACGTGCTCGCGCGGGTGCCCGACACGGGCGGCAGTGCGGCCGAGGACAAGGCCCGCGCGAAGATCGTCGACGTCATCCGCCGGGCGAAGGCCGGCGAGGACTTCGCGAAGCTCGCCCGGGAGCTGTCGGAAGATCCGGGGTCGGCACCGAACGGTGGCGACCTCGGCCTCGTGAGCCGGGGCGAGATGGTGCCGCAGTTCGAGCAGGCCGTCTTCGCGCTCAAGAAGGGGGAGGTCTCGCCCGAGCCCGTGCGCACGCCGTTCGGCTTCCACGCGATCAAGGTCGTCGCGGTGCAGGAGGGCGGCCGCAAGCCGCTCCGGGAGGTGGCCGCGCAGATCCGCGGCCGGCTCGTGGCGGAAGCCGCCGAGGCGGCGGCGCGGGCGCGCGCGGACGCGATCGGGTCGGAGCTCCGGGCGGCGAAGGACTTCGGGGCCGCGGCAAAGGCGCTCGGTCTCACGCCGCTCGAGGCCACGCTGGTGAAGAGCGATCGGCTCGCCGGGCTCGGGGCGCCCGACGTCCTCGAGGAGGCCGCGTTCGCGCTCACCGTCGGCGGGGTGTCGGCGTCGGTCAAGACGCCGACCGGCATCGTCCTGCTGAAGTCGGTCCAGGCGATTCCCGCGGGCGTGCCCCCGCTCGAGGAGATCAAGGCCAAGGTCGCCGACGCCGTGAAGCGCCAGAAAGCCGAGGCCGTCGCCGCCGAGCGTGCGCGGCAGCTCGCGGCCGATGCCGCCGCGGGAGACTTCGCTGCCGCGGCCAGGAAGGCTGGGGCGGTCACGGGGCAGACGCCGCGCTTCTCGCGCGCGAAGCCGGCGGAGAAGCTGCCCGGCGACGCCCAGGTGGCGGGGCTCGAGACGCCCGCAGGCCGCGTCACGGCGCCCGTGCGGACGCAGCAGGGTTACTACGTCCTGAACGTCCTCGAGCGCGTCGCACCGGACACGGCAGGGCTCGCGGCCGAACGCGAGAAGATCCTGCGGGAGCTACTGAACCGGAAGCAGAGTCTCGCGTGGGAGTCGTGGCTCTCGGTCGCCCGGCAGGGCGCGACGATCGACGTGTCCGGCCGACTCTCCGCGCCTCGCCGCGGGTAGGTCACCGCACGCCACGCGCCCGGTGACCGGCGGTCCCGGCTAGCGGTGGTCGCCGCCGGCCTCGATGCGCTCCCAGGAGAGGAGGCGGACGCGGTAGGTGCCGCTCGGGCCGGGCGCTGGCACCTCGAAATAGGCCCGGCCGCCCGGCTGGACCTCGCTGAACACGTACGCCACGGTCGTCGCGACCACCGCCCCGCTGCTGTCCAGTCCCTCGACGAGGAGCTGGATGCGGGTGGCGGGCGCGCCGTACTCGTTGACGACATGCCCGCTGACCATCGGGCGATCGCGGTGGGCGCCAGCCTCCCACTCGAGCCTGAAGAACTTCTCCCAGCCGACCGCCGCGAAGTTCTGCGCCGCCGCCGTTGTGGCCAGCAGGAGCACGCCGCCCAGGCCCGCCGCCGCACACCTTCCGAGGCTTGTCATCATGTCGCCCTCCGCCGCGGCGTCCGACCGCACGCCGCGACCGTCACTGCCGAGCATACCGCGTCCCACAAGACCCGGCCCCGGCCGGTGGCCCGCGGAGCCCCATGGTAAGGTAGGCCCATGTCGGTCCAGCGCACGCCGATGACGCGCCAGGGCTACGAGAAGCTCCGTGACGAGC
>MGCE01000041.1:0-7128 GCA_001790315.1 Candidatus Rokubacteria bacterium RIFCSPLOWO2_02_FULL_72_37
GCTGGAGCTCGAGGTAGAGCAGCCCGAGCGCGTTCGGATAGATCGCCACGGACGGATCGGTGTCGATCGCCTCGCGAAAGGCGGCGAGCGCCTGCGACGCCTGCTTGTCGCGGAAGGCTGCGACGCCGCGCTCGTACGCGGCCCGGGCGTGGAGCCGCCTCACCTCCGGCGTCTCCCCGCCGCCGGTCGCGCAGCCGGTCATCAGGAGCGTGACGGCGGCGAGCAAAAATATCAGTCTTGTTGACACGTTCCGTCCTCCCCTGTACCTTTGACCCCTGTGCCGACCTACGAGTATGAATGTACCGGGTGCCGACGCGTCTTCGAGGTGAAGCAGCGCATCTCCGAGCCCGCACTGTCGACGTGTGACGCCTGCGGCGGCCCCGTACACCGCCTCCTCTCGGCCGCCCCGTTCATTCTCAAGGGCGGCGGCTGGTACGTCACGGATTACCCCTCGGAGTCGCGGAAGAAGGCGCTCGAGTCGGAGAAGAGCCCGAGCAAGCCCACGGACAAGGCGGCCCCGGCTACGAGCGCCTCCGCGGCGTCTTCGGCGCCGGCCGGGTCGTCCTCGACGCCGGCCGCGCCGAGCCCATCGTCGAGCCCGTCCTCGAGCGCGACGAGCGACTGACCCGCACCGGCGTTCCTGCCCGGGCGCCCAGCACGGCCGCGGCACTGCCTTCGCGCACCGCGATCTCGAGCCGCCCCTGCGAGCCGACGAGGGCGCCGGCGGCGCCGGGGTCGAGGTCGCCGTAGGTCCGCACGAGACGGAGTGTCCGCCCGCCGACCCGCACGGCGGCCGACGGGCCGAGCGCCGCGAGCGCGTCCTCGCCGATCGACGTGACCAGGTTGCCGAAGCGGTCCACGTGCAGCACGAGCCCGGCGAGCGCACCGCCGCGCGCGCGCGCCCCGGGCCACGCCAGCCGCACCGGGTCGCGCACCGGCGGGCCCAGCCGCGCCGCAGGCAGGCCGAGCGCCAGGTGCGCGGCCGCCGGCGCGAACACGTCCCGCCCGTGGAAGGTGGCGCTCACCGTCCCCCGCCGGTACTCGGGCGCCCGGAGCTCGAACGCCTCCCAGTCGGCGCCTGCGAGGAAGGGCGTGAAGAGCCCGTTGTCCGGCCCGACGAAGAGCTGGCCCCGCGAGAGCAGGGCGAGGCCGCGCCGCGCGGTCCCGACCCCCGGGTCGACGACGCCGACGTGCACGGTCCCGGGGGGAAACCAGGGCGCCGCCGCCTCGAGCACGAGCGCGCCGGCCGTCACGTCGTGCGGGGGGATCTCGTGCGTCACGTCCACCAGGTGGACGTCACGGGTGATCGAGAGGACGGCGGCCTTCAGCTCCGCCACGTAGGCGTCGCGCGTGCCGAAGTCCGACGTCAGCGTGACGACGACCACGTCACCGATCGCGATCCACGACGAAGTCCGCGATCAGCGTCAGCGTCTCCCGCTCCTCGGACGGGGGAAAGGCGGCCAGGTCCGCCTTGGCGGCCTGGGCCCAGGCGTGCGCACGCTCGAGCGCGTACTCCACGCCCTCGTGCTCGACGACCGAGCGCCGGATCTCCTCGAGCTCCTCGGGGCCGAGCACCCGGCGCGCCAGGAGGTCGCGGACGCGGGCGGCGATGGCCGGCGTCGCCCGCGCGAGCGTCGCGATCAGCGGCAGCGTCCGCTTCCCCTCGCGGAGATCCGCGCCGATCGCCTTGCCGAGGCGGTCCTGGTCCGCGACGAAGTCGAGCGAGTCGTCCGAGATCTGGAAGGCGACCCCGATGTCGAGCCCGTAGCGGGTGAGCGCGTCGAGTCCCCGCGACGGGATCCCGCCCAGCAGCCCGCCGATCCGGCAGCAGGCCGACATGAACGAGGCGGTCTTCTGCGTGATGATCCGGACGTAGTCCGCCTCCGAGGTGACGCCGCTCCGCTTCAGCTGGAGCTGGAACACCTCCGCCTCCGTCATCGAGACCGTGGAGCGCGCCAGCGTCTCCATGACCGCGCGATCGTTGTCGCGCACCAGCATCGCGAACGACTTGGAGTAGAGGTGATCGCCCACGAGCACGGACGCGTCGTCGCCCCACTGCGCGTTCGCCGACGGGCGTCCGCGACGCAGCGGGGCCTGGTCCACGACGTCGTCGTGGATGAGCGTCGCGGTGTGGAGCATCTCGACGACGCAGGCGAGGCGGACGCTCCGGGGCCCCCGGTAGCCCGCGAGACGCGCGGCCAGCAGCAGGAGGATGGGGCGCAGGCGCTTCCCGCCCGCGCCCGCGACGTAGCCGCCCATCTCCTGGATCAGCTCGACCGGCGAGTTCAGCTCGCGCCGGATCTCCTGCTCCACCAGCTCGAGATCGACGCCGACCAGTCCGCCGACGCGCTCCTTCAGGACCTGTTCGAGGGCGGGCGTGGGCACGCGGGACGCTACTTCAGGACGACCTGGTCCTTGATCCGGATCTGCGCCCCCGCGGCCACGACCTGCACGTCCGCCACCGAGAACTTCTCGCGGGTCTCGGTGACGCGCGCGGTCGCGATCTCCTCGTCGAGCTCCCCGAGCACCTCGCCCGTGACCGGGTGGACGATCGCGATCTTGTCGCGCCTGAGGCTCAGCAGGCTCCCGGGCCGCACGCCGTCGGCGGCCGTGAGGTCGACCACGATCCGGGTGGTGTCCACGTACACGACCAGGCCGCGCTTCGGGCCGGCGACCGCCGGCCCGGACCCGCCACGGCCGTTGGACGTCGTGCCCGTCGTCCCGCCGATCGCGCGCGGCGGCTCGCCGACGGCGGTCTGGTAGGGCACGCCCTGGCGCGGGCTGATCTTGCCTCCGCCGGGCGGCGAGCCGTACTTGGCCACGATCTCGGGCGGCGCCAGGATCGCGTTCTTGTTGAAGACGCCCTTGATCGTGAACGGGATCTTGTCCTCCTCGACCCAGACGTACTCGGGCTCGCTCGGCACGTCGCCGAACCGCGGGTTCTTGATCAGGACCCACCGTGTCTCCGCGGCCCGGATCGCGACCGAGGGATCGCCGGGGTTCGGGAGGCCGAAGACGTTCCGCACCGTCGAGCAGCCGGACACCGAGAACGCGAGCGCAACCACCAGGAGCACGCGCTGCAACATCATGCCGGGCCTAAAGATAGCACAGGCGCAGATCGCACAGGCACGCCGTCAATCCGTGACGCCCGGCTCCCACGGGAAGCGCTGGGCCTCGGCGCCGGAGGCGGGCACGAGGGGCTCGCGGTGCGAGAACAGCGCGGTGCCCGTGATCGCCGAGATCCACGTGACGTCCAGGTACGTCACGCCCCGGCGCTCGAGCAGCACCGGGACGATCCAGCCCGACACCTCGAAGCGCCGTGAGACGCGGACCGCGCGCTCGGGCAGGGCCAGCACCTCCTCGACGCGCGCCTCGCCGTTGGCGAAGACGTCGCCCACCGTCAGCGGGTCGACGACCTGGAAGCGCTTCGAGCGCTCGAGGGAGGTCGCGAGCATGAACGGCACGCGCCGCAGGTCCGCCTTCTGCTGGGTGAGGTCGAGGACCGGCGTGATCGCGAGCTTGATGCGGCCGCGCGTGATCCGCACGCCGTCCGCGGCCTGCGGCTGCGGCTTGCCCTCGACGGGCACCAGGCGGGCCTCCGAGAAGCGTGCCTGGACCCGCCGGATCTGCGCATAACCGAGGACGTCCTCGTAGCGGCCGAGCGCCTTGCCCGTGAACGGGTGGTGGAACTCGGCGCCCTTGCGGTAGATCGCGAGCTCCTGCCCCACGCGGCCGCCCCGCTCTCCACCGACGTCGATGTAGACCAGGTCACCGTCGACACCGACCACGAGCCCCTCGACCGGCTGGAACGCCTGGACGAACTGCTCGGCCATCAGCGTGAAGGTGGCGCCGATCTGGTCCGCGAGGGCGGCCGCGGCCGGCGAGGCGGCGGCCAGCAGCGACGCGGCGACGAAGAGCAGCGGCACCCGCCACCTCAAAACGTCACCGAGGGCTGGTGCACCCCGAACACCGCGCGCAGGTGCTCGCAGATCTCGCCGAGGGTGGCGCCCGCCTCCACCGCGTCGACCATCAGCGGCACGAGGTTCGTCCGTCCCCGCGCGCCGCGCTCGAGCGCATCCAGTGCCGCCCGCACGGCGTCGCGGCCGCACGCCGCCCGGTGACGTCCGAGCCGCTCGGCGAGCGCCTCGCCGATCGACGCGTCCACCTGGAAGAGGTTGGCGGGCGGCGCGTCGTCGGCGACGAACTCGTTGACCCCGACGACGATGCGCGCCCCGTCCTCGATCTCGCGCTGGTAGCGGTAGGCCGCGTCCTGGATCTCGCGCTGCATGAAGGGGATCGCGGCCACCGCGCCGCCGAGGTCCTCGATGCGTCCGAGGTACGCGGTCGCGGCCTCCTCGATCTCCGCGGTGAGGCGCTCCAGCGCGAAGGCGCCGCCGAGCGGATCCACGACGTCGGCCACGCCCGACTCGTGCGCGAGCACCTGCTGCGTGCGGAGCGCGATCCGCACGGCGCGCTCGGTCGGCAGCGCGAGCGCTTCGTCCATCGAGTTCGTGTGCAGCGACTGGCACCCGCCCAGCACGGCCGCGAGCGCCTGCACGGTCACCCGCACGATGTTGTTCTCGGGCTGCTGCGCCGTGAGCGTGCTCCCGGCGGTCTGGGCGTGGAAGCGCAGCATGAGCGCGCGCGGATCACGCGCCTTGAAGGTGTCGCGCATGATCCGGGCCCAGAGCCGGCGCGCGGCGCGGAACTTCGCGACCTCCTCGAGCAGGTTGTTGTGGGCGTTGAAGAAGAAGGAGAGCTGGGGCGCGAAGGCGTCGATCGCGAGCCCCGCCTGGAGCGCCGCCCGCACGTAGGCGATGCCGTTGGCGAGCGTGAACGCGACCTCCTGGACGGCCGTGCAGCCGGCCTCGCGCATGTGATAGCCGGAGATCGAGATCGTGTTCCAGCGCGGCACGTGCCGCTCGCAGTAGGCGAACGTGTCGGTGATCAGACGCATCGACGGGCCGGGCGGGAAGATGTAGGTCCCGCGCGCGATGTATTCCTTGAGGATGTCGTTCTGGACCGTCCCCGCGAGTGCCTCCGCCGGCACGCCCTGGCGCCGTGCCGTGGCGACGTAGAGCGCCAGCAGGATCGAGGCCGTGGCGTTGATCGTCATCGAGGTCGAGACGCGATCGAGGGGGATCCCCGCGAACAGGTCCTGCATGTCCGGGAGCGCGGCGATCGAGACGCCGACGCGGCCGACTTCCCCGCGCGCCATCGACGCGTCCGGGTCGTAGCCCATCTGCGTCGGGAGGTCGAAGGCGACGGACAGGCCCGTCTGGCCGTGCTCGAGCAGGTACCGGTAGCGCTTGTTCGTCTCCGCCGCCGATCCGAAGCCCGCGTATTGGCGCATGGTCCACAGGCGTTTGCGGTACATCTCGGCGTGGATGCCACGGGTGTACGGGAACTCTCCCGGCGCGCCCAGGTCCCGGGGCAGGCGCTCGGCGTCGAGATGTTCGGGCCCGTAGGTGGGCTCGAGCGGGGTGCCCCAGCTCGTTGCGGGATCCTTCCTGCTCATCTCACGGCCTCACGGCTCACGGCCTCACAGCGGGATATTGCCGTGCTTCTTGGGCGGGTTCGCGTCGCGCTTGGTCCGTAAGATTTCGAGCGCCGCCGTGAGCCGCGCCCGCGTGTCTCGGGGCTCGATCACCTCGTCGACGTAGCCGCGCTCCGCGGCGACGTACGGGTTCGCGAACTTCTCGCGGTACTCACGCGTCTTCGCGTCCCGGAAGGCGGCCGCGTCCCCGGCCTGCTCCAGCTCTCGCCGGTAGAGGATGTTCACCGCGCCGTCCGGGCCCATCACCGCGATCTCCGCCGTCGGGTACGCGAGGTTGAGGTCTCCGCGGATGTGCTTGGACGACATGACGCAGTACGCGCCGCCGTACGCCTTGCGCGTGATGACGGTCAGCTTGGGCACGGTCGCCTCGCAGAACGCGTACAGGAGCTTGGCGCCGTGCTTGATGATGCCGCCGAACTCCTGCGCGGTGCCCGGCAGGAACCCCGGCACGTCCTCGAACGTGACGAGCGGGATGTTGAAGCAATCGCAGAAGCGGACGAAGCGAGCGCCCTTGATCGACGCCGCGATGTCGAGACAGCCGGCGAGATGCGCGGGCTGGTTCGCGACGATGCCGACCGGCCGGCCGCCGAGGCGCCCGAAGCCGATCACGATGTTGGGCGCGTACGTCGCCTGGACCTCGAAGAAGTACCGGTCGTCGAGGACCGTGCGGACGATCTCCTTCATGTCGTACGGCCGGTTCGGCTGGTCGGGCACGACCTCCTGCAGGGACTCGTCGCGCCGGTCCACGGGATCGCGCGTCGGGCGCACCGGAGGGTCCTCCAGGTTGTTTTGCGGCAGGAACGTCAACAGCTCTCGGATGAGCGCGAGACACTCCTCCTCGCTGTCGGTGGCGAAGTGCGCCACGCCCGAGGTCGTGCCGTGGGTCGTGGCGCCGCCCAGCTCCTCGGCCGAGACGCTCTCGTGCGTCACGGACCGGATCACGTCGGGGCCGGTGACGAACATGTACGACGTGCTCTTCACCATGAAGACGAAATCCGTGATGGCCGGCGAGTACACGGCGCCGCCGGCGCACGGCCCCATGATCGCCGAGATCTGGGGGACGAGCCCCGAGGCGAGCGTGTTCCGCAGGAAGATGTCCGCATACCCGGCGAGCGACACGACGCCCTCCTGGATCCGCGCGCCGCCCGAGTCGTTGAGGCCGATGATCGGCGTGCCCGTCTTCATCGCGAGGTCCATCACCTTGCAGATCTTGCGCGCGTACGCGTCGGAGAGCGAGCCGCCGAACACCGTGAAGTCCTGCGCGAAGACGAACGCCGGGCGGCCGTGGATCCGGCCCGAGCCCGTGACGACGCCGTCGCCGGGGATCCGCTGCCCGGCCATGCCGAAGTCGTGGCTCTGGTGGACCACGAACCGGTCGAGCTCCGCGAACGACCCGGGATCGAGGAGGAGCTCGAGGCGCTCCCGCGCGGTCTTCTTGCCGGCCTTGTGCTGGCGGCGGATGCGCTCCTCGCCGCCGCCCAGCTCGGCTTCGGCGCGGCGGCGCGCGAGCTCCGCGAACTTGTCGTGTGGCGGCATCAAGCTTCTAGTTTCATTGACTTCCGTCCTTTTTT
>MGCE01000041.1:7141-11617 GCA_001790315.1 Candidatus Rokubacteria bacterium RIFCSPLOWO2_02_FULL_72_37
GCTCGGCTTCGGCGCGGCGGCGCGCGAGCTCCGCGAACTTGTCGTGTGGCGGCATCAAGCTTCTAGTTTCATTGACTTCCGTCCTTTTTTCCACCGATAATTCTTGTCTCATGCCCCCGTGGTTCCAGATGCTCCTCTGGCTGGGCCTCCTCGCCCTCGTCGCCGCGCTGGTCGCGGCGGTGCTCGCGCTCAGGCGGCTCGCGGTGCGCGCCGAGGCGGTGCTCGCGATCGCCGAGCAGGAGCTGCGGCCGCTCGTCGCACGGACCCACGCATTGATCGAGGAGGCCCGCGGGCTCACGCACGAGGCGAAGCGCGAGGTCGAGCGCATCCAGACCGTCACGGATCACGTGAGCGACCTGGCCCACGGCGTGGCCCGCGTCCTCGCGGCCGTGGGCGGCTTCACGCGGGCCGGCCAGCTCATCGGTCTCGCGGTGGGGCTCCGGCGGGGCGTCGACGTGTTCATCCGGCGCATGCGCAGACGCGAAGGAGGCGATCATGAGTGAACGAAACGACACGGCGGGATACCTCGGCTGGTTCTTCCTGGGCGCGGCGGTGGGTGCCGCGGCCGCGCTCTTGCTGACGCCGAAGACCGGTGCCGAGACGCGCGAGCTCCTGGCCGAGCAGGGCAACGAGATGGCGCGGCGGGCGCGTGAGCTGGCCGCCGAGGCGCAGGGGCGCGCCGGCGAGTGGATCGACAAGAGCCGCGAGATCTTCGAGGAGCAGACGGAGCGCCTCATGGGCGCCTTCGAGGCGGGCAAGGACGCGATGCGCGAGGAGATCCGCAAGGGCGCGGACCCGGCCCGTGGCTGAGGCCGAGGCGCTCGGCCACCTGGACCACGCGGGTGAGGGTATCGGGTGTGGCCCACGCGCCCCCGACGGGAAGCCCGAACCCGAGCTTCACGGGGTGGCGATCGCTAGCGTCGCCAGTCGGCGCGCGTCGGCAGCACGTGGTCGGCGATGAGGTTGCGCATCATCTCGAGCGTCCCGCCGCCGATCGCGAACATGCGTGCGTCGCGCATCATCCGCTCGAGCGGGAGGGAGCGCCCGTAGCCCGCGGCGCCGTGGATCTGCAGCGCCTGGCTCGTCACTTCCTGCGCCGTCTCCGCCGCGAACGTCTTCGCCTTGGCGGCCTCGAGGGCGTCCGGGAAGCCGCGGCCCGCGCGCGCCGCGGCCCGGTGGATCAGCAGGCGGGCGGCGTCGAGTCGGAGCGCCATGTCCGCGAGCTTCCAGCGGATGCCCTGGAAGTCGGCGATCGGACGCCCGAACTGGCGGCGCTCGCTCGCGTAGGCGATCGCGCGTTCCCAGGCGCCCTGCGCGAGCCCGAGCGCGACCGTCGCCGCGCCGAGCCGCTGGCCGTTGTAGGCGCGCATGAGCTTCTTGAACCCGTCACCGGGCTCGACCAGGAGGTTCTCGCGGGGGACGAGGCAGTCCTCGAAGTGCAGCTCGCCCTCCGGGATGCCGCGGAGCCCCATCATGAACTCGCGGCGGCCGATCCTGAATCCCGGGGTGTCTCGCTCGACGAGGACACCGCCGATCCCCTCGGCGCCAGGCCGGCCGCCGAAGCGCGCGAACACGAGGTAGAGGCGCGAGGTGCCCGCGCCCGTGATCCAGCTCTTGTGGCCGTTGAGCCGGATGCCGCCTGGGGTTTCCTCGGCCGAAGTCGCCAAGTCCGTCGCCGCCGATCCCGCGGCGGGCTCGCTGATCGCGATCGCCGGTTTCTCCCCCTCGCGCACCCACGGGAAGTAGCGGCGCTTCTGCCTCTCCGTGCCGTACTGGCGGAGCGCACCGACGACGCCGAGGTTCCCCTCGACGACGATGCGTCCCGTGATGCCGCAGGCGCGCGCGATCTGCTCGATCACGAGGACCACGTCGAGCACGGGGTGCTCGGGCCCGCCGTGCTCGCGCGGGATCGTCATGCCCATGAACCCCGCGGCGACGAGGTCCTTCACGTTGTCCCACGGGTACTCTTCGGTCGCGTCCCAGCGGGCGGCGCGGCCGGCGAAGACCGTGTCCGCCAGGTCGCGGGCCCGGCGTCGGAGCGCCTCCTGCTCGGCCGTCAGTTCGAACTCGATGGCGGGCCTCCTTTCGGATCTCGTGAAACCATCGGGCTCACGGGAACCCGGTGGGGGGTGTCAGGGGGAGCGGCGCCGCTCCCCCTGACGTCGGTTCAGACATGGATCGCCTGTCCCAGCGCGCCGAGCGCCGCCTCGAGCGCGGCCTCGGACATCGTCGGGTGGGCGTGGATCGTGGAGACGATCTCGTCGAGGGTGGCCTCGAGCGTGCGCCCCACGGCGAACTCGTGGATCACCTCGGTCGCCTCGTGACCCACGACGTGGGCGCCCAGGATCTCGCCGGTCCCCTTGTCAGCCACGACCTTCACGAAACCCTCGGGCTCGCCGAGCGCCACCGCCTTGCCGCTCGCCGTGAAGGGGAACCTGCCGACCGTCACGTCACGGCCGCTCTCCCGCGCCTGCGCCTCGGTGAGCCCGACGGACGCGACCTGGGGCCGGCAGTACGTGCACGAGGGCACGTTCGCGTAGTCCACGGCGCGAGGCGTGCGGCCCGCGATCGCCTCGGCGGCGACGACGGCCTCGGCCATCGCCTTGTGGGCGAGCAGCGGCGCGCCCGCCATGTCGCCGATCGCGTAGACGCCCTTGACCGACGTCTCCATCCGCGGCGACACTCGGACGAACCCCCGCTCGACCTGCACGCCGAGGGTCTCGAGCCCGAGCCCTGCGAGCTTCGCCGTACGGCCGACGGCCATCAGGACCTGCTCGGCCTCGAGCCGCCCGTGGTCGGTCTCGACGATCACACCCGGCCCTCCGGGCGTGACGGAGGCGACCTTCGCCCCGGTCGTCATCTCGATCCCGCGGCGGCGGAACGCGCGCGCGACCTCCTTCGAGCAGTCCTCGTCCTCGATCGGGAGGATGCGCGGCAGCGCCTCGAGCAGCGTGACCCGGACGCCGTAGGCGGCGTAGACGTCGGCGAACTCGACGCCGACCGCTCCGGCGCCGATGATGACGAGGGACCGGGGTAACTGCTCGTTCCGGACGGCGCCGTTCGAGGAGACGATGAGCTTCTCGTCGATCCGGACCCCGGGCAGCGCCTTGGGCTCGGAACCCGTCGCGAGGATCACCGCCTTCGCCTCGAGCGTCTCGGTCGACGAGGCGCCGACGACCTCGACGCGGTCGCGCGCCCGGAGCAGGCCCCGCCCCGCGAAGAGCGCGATCTTGTTCTTCCTGAAGAGGAACTCGACCCCCTTCGCGCGAGAGTCCGCGATGCGCCGGCTGCGCTGGACCGCCTCCGCGTAGTTGGCCTCGACGCCGCTCACCCGGATGCCGAAGTCGGCCGCGCGATGGACGAGCCCGAGGACCTCGGCGCTGCGCAGCAGCGCCTTCGTCGGGATGCACCCCCAGTTCAGGCAGACACCTCCCGGGCGGTCGTCCTCGACGGCGGCGACCGAAAGGCCGAGCTGGGCGCAGCGGATCGCGGCGACGTAGCCGCCCGGGCCGGTGCCGATCACCGCGACGTCGACGGGGTGCGTCATACCAGGAGCCGGAGCGGCTCCTCGAGCAACCGTTTGACGTCCTGCAGGAAGCGCGCGCCCATCGCGCCGTCCATCACCCGGTGGTCGCAGGAGAGCGTCACGGCCATGCGGCGGCCGACCCCGAGGCCGGCGTCGGTCACCACGGGCACGCGGCGCACCGAGGCCACGGCGAGGATCGCGCCCTCCGGCGGGTTGATGATCGCCGAGAACTCGGCGACGTCGTACATGCCGAGGTTCGAGATCGAGAACGTCGCGCCCGAGAGCTCCTGCGCCCGGAGCTTTCGCGCGCGGGCGCGCTCGGCCAGGTCGCGCGACTCGACGGCGATCTGCGCCAGCGACTTGGCGTGGCAGTCGCGGAGGACCGGCGTGATGAGCCCCTCGTCCAGCGCGACCGCGATGCCCACGTGCACGCGGTGGAAGACACGGATCGACTCGCCCTGGAACGCGGCGTTCACGCCCGGATGGCGGAGCAGGGCGAGCGCGCAGGCCCGGACGACCAGGTCGTTGACCGAGATCTTCGGCTGCCCCTCGAGGAGGTTCAGTTCCTCGCGGAGCTCCCACGCGCGGTCCATCGCGATCTCCGACGTGACGTAGAAGTGCGGGACCGGCGCCTTCGCCAGCGGCATGCGCTTGGCGATCGCCCCGCGCATCTGGCTGAGCGGCACGTCCTCGAACTCCACGCCGGGGGCCGCGGGCGCGGCGGTGGGCGCCGCGGCGACGCCCGTCCGCGCGCCCTCGACGTCGCGGCGGACGATACGCCCGCCGGGCCCCGAGCCCTGGAGCACGCGGAGATCGACGCCGGCCTGGGCGGCGATCTTCCGCGCGAGCGGCGAGGCCTTCACCCGGGCGGCCTCCGCCGGCGCGACCTTCGCCGGTGCGACGGGCTCCGGCGCGCTCGGCGGCGGCGGGGTGACCGGCTGAGGCGCGGC
>MGCE01000041.1:11629-19537 GCA_001790315.1 Candidatus Rokubacteria bacterium RIFCSPLOWO2_02_FULL_72_37
CACGGGCACCTTCTCGCCGGCGTGCACCAGGATCTTCCGGAGCACGCCGGCGCCGAACGCCTCCATCTCGACGTCAGCCTTGTCGGTCTCGACCTCGGCGAGGACGTCACCGCCCTGGATCCGGTCCCCTTCCCGCTTGAGCCACTTGATGATCTTCCCGCTCTCCATCGCCTCGGAGAGCTTCGGCATCACGACCTTGGTGACGGCCATGGGTCAGCCCCCGTTCGCGTAGCACACGCGGCGCACGGCGGCCGCGATCCTGTCCTTGGACGGCGTCTTGAGCTTCTCCAGATTCCGCGCGTACGGCATCGGCGCGTTCGCGCCCGTCACACGCTCGACCGGCGCATCGAGGTCGTCGAAGGCACGCTCCGTGATGAAGGCGGCGATCTCCGACCCCATGCCCGCGAAGCCGGCGCCCGCCTCGACGACCACCGCGCGGTGCGTCTTCCGCACCGAGCCGATGATCGACTCCGTGTCCATCGGCCGAAGCGTCCGCGGGTCCACGATCTCGACCGAGATGCCCTCCGCGGCGAGCTCCTCCGCCACCTCCATCGCCCGGTAGCACATGCCCATGTAGGCGATGACGGTGACGTCGGTGCCTTCGCGACGCACGATCGCCTGCCCGAGCGGGATCAGGAAGTCCGGGTCCTCCGGAACGTCACCCTTGACGTTGTAGAGCGTCTCCGATTCGATGAAGATCACGGGGTCGTCGTCACGGATCGAGGACTTCAGCAACCCCTTGGCGTCCATCGGCGTCGTCGGGCGGACGACCTTGAGCCCGGGCACGTGGTAGAAGTACGACTCCATCGACTGGGAGTGCTGCGCGCCGAGCTGCGCCGCCGGCCCGCCCGGCCCGCGGATGACGATGGGCACGTGGTACTGGCCGCCGGACATGTAACGGATCTTCGCCGCGGTGTTCACGATCTGGTCGACCGCGACGAGGGCGAAGTTGAACGTCATCATCTCGACGACGGGTCGGAGCCCCGTCATCGCCGCGCCGATGCCGACGCCGGTGAAGCCGGACTCCGCGATCGGCGTGTCCACGACGCGGCGGGGGCCGAACTCCCTGAGGAGCCCCTGCGTCACCTTGTACGCGCCCTCGTAGAGGCCGACCTCCTCGCCGATGACGAACACGTTCGGGTCGCGCCGCATCTCCTCGCGGAGCGCCAAGTTCAGGGCCTCGCGGTACGTCATCACCGCCACGTCAGGCCTCCCGCGGGGGCTCGCCGTAGATGTCGGTGAACAGCCACTCGCCGGGCGGCTCCGGCGAGGCGTCGGCGAAGGCGACGGCCTCGTCGACGCGGTCGACGGCGTCCTTCTCGAGCGTCCGGACGTCGTCGTCCGTGACGAGCTTGGCCGCGAGCGCATACCCCCGGAACAGCGCGATCGGATCGCGCTGCTTCTCGCGCTCGACCTCCTCGCGCGTCCGATACACCGCCCCGGCCGGGTCCCGCATCGAGTGACCGCGGAACCGGTACGTGTCGGCCTCGATGAGCGCCGGTGTCTTGTCGGCGCGGGCGCGCTCGACCGCCCGGCCCACCGCCTCGCGGACCGCGAGCACGTCCATGCCGTCCACGCGCTCGGCCGGGATGCCGTACGTCCGGCCGAACTGCCAGATCTCCGTCTGGGCGAGGGCGCGCTCGGTGGAGGTGCCCATGGCGTAGCGATTGTTCTCGCAGACGTAGATGACCGGCAGCTTCCACAGCGCGACCAGGTTCATCGACTCGTGGAACTCGCCCTGGGGCACGGCGCCATCGCCGAAGTAGCAGACGACCACCTGATCGCCGCCCCGATACTTGATGCCGAACCCCACGCCCGCCGCGACCGGTAGGTGCGCGCCCACGATCGCGTGGCCGCCGAGGAAGTTCACGCTCCGGTCGAAGAGATGCATCGAGCCGCCCTTGCCCTTCGACAGCCCGTCACGGCGGCCGTAGAGCTCCGCCATCGCCCGACGGGGGTCCGACCCCTTCGCCAGGCAATGGCCGTGCTCGCGGTACGCCGAGATGGCATAGTCGTCGGGTCGCAGGACGGAGGTGGCCCCGACCGCCACGGCCTCCTCACCGATGTAGAGGTGCAGGAAGCCGCCGATCTTGCCGAGCGCGTACGCCTCCGCCGCCTTCTCCTCGAATCGGCGGATGAGCAGCATCTCGCCCAGCAGCCGTCGGGCCAGCTCGGCATCGACGCCGAGCGCAGGCTCCTGCCGCGTGATCGTCTTGGCCATCGGGGTCTCCCGTCACCAGCGCATCACGCTGAGGTCGTCCACCGAGAGACGCCGACGCGCGCGGAAGATCACGACGATGATCGCCAGACCGACGGCCACTTCGGCCGCGGCCACGGCCATGACGAACAGCACGAGCGCCTGTCCATCGAGGGCGCCGAACCGGTGGCCGAAGGCGACGAGCGCGAGGTTCGCGGCATTGAGCATCAGCTCGATGGACATGAAGATCACGAGCGGGTTCCGGCGGATGACGACGCCGACGACACCGATCGTGAAGAGGATGGCCGAGAGCACGACGTAGTAGTGCTCGGGCACGCCCATCACGACGCCTTCTTCCTGGCGAGGAGCAACACGCCGATCATCGCGGCCAGCAGGAGCACCGACGTGAGCTCGAACGGAAACAGGTAGCGCGCGAACAGCAGGCGGCCCAGGGCGCCGATCGTGGTGGGGCCCGGTGCCGCGGCACCCGCGGGGGCCCCGGTCCCGCGCGCGACGACGAACGCCAGGAGCAGGAACAGGAGCACGCCGAGCGGCGCAGCGAGCACCCGGACCGGGCGGCGCGGGTCCGGACCCGTCTCCTCCTTGCCCGGGATCAGCACCATGATCGCGAACACGAAGAGGACCATGATGGCGCCCGCGTAGACGATCACCTGCGCGGCGGCCAGGAACTCGGCGCCGAGCGTCAGGTACAGCGCGGCGACGGAGCCCAGGTTCGCGACGAGGAACAGGGCGCCGTGGATCGGGTTCCGCCGCAGGACGAGGCCGAGCGCCGAGCCGACGGCCAGGGCGGCGAGGACGAAGAACGCCACGTACGCCGTCATGGCTCGCGGTCCGCCGGAATCGGGATCGTCGACTGCGGTCGCCCGTCCGGCCCGGCCGGCTGCAGGGCGAGCAGCGCCTCCTTCGTGTAGACCATCCCGCGACGACTGTAGGAGGCGAACTCCAGGATCCCGGTGTCCATCCGGATCGCGTCCTCGGGGCACGCCTCGACGCAATAGCCGCAGAAGACGCACTTGCCGACGTCGATGTCGAAGCGCGCGGGCATCTTCTCGATCTCGGGGTTCGGGTGCTCCGTCGCCACGATGTAGATGCAGTGCGCCGGGCAGACGGTCTCGCACATCATGCACGCGACGCAGCGGGGCGAGCCATCCTCGCGCTGCACGAGGCGGTGGAGCGACCGGAGGCGTGGTGAGTACGGCCGGCGCTCCTCGGGGTACTGGATCGTCACGGCCCCCCGCGCCCCCTTCTGGCCCAGGGAGTGCCGGACGTGGCCGCTCATGTTCCGGAAGAAGTGCGCGGCGGTGAGCGCGACGCCCGACATCACCTCGATCAGGTAGAACCGCTGCAGAACTCTCACGCGCGCCCCCCCCACAGCAGGAGCACGAGGCCGGTCAGCACGATGTTGAGGATCGAGAGCGGAAAGAGCCCGAGCCAGCCGAGGCGCATCGCCTGGTCGTAGCGGAAGCGGGGCAGCGTCCAGCGGACGAGCATCAGGAAGAAGATCATCGCGCTCACCTTCACGATGAACGCGCCCACCTGGAGGAGCACGACGAGCAGGTGCGGCAGCGGCAGCGCCGCGCCCCACGGGAACAGGAACCCCTCGGCGACGAGGTACGGCACCTGCCAGCCGCCGAGGAACAGCGACGTCGTCAGCCCCGCGATCACGGTCGTCTCCACGAGGTCGGACATGAGGAACATGCCGAACTTCATGCCGCTGTACTCGATGAAGTAGCCGATGATCTCCGACTCGCCCTCGGGCATGTCGAACGGGATCCGCTTGGTCGCGGCGATGCCCGCCGTGACGAAGATGACGAACGCGAGCGGCTGCGTGACGATGCCCCATTTCGGGATCCAGCCGAAGAGCAGGGCCCCCTGCCCGCGCACGATGTCCATCAGGTCGAGCGAGCCGTACCACATGACCACGCCCATGATCGAGGCGCCGATCGCGATCTCCGCCGAGATCATGAGCGCCGCGGCGCGCTGGCCGCCGAGGAGCGCGTAGTTGTTCGCGGACGACCACCCCGCCATCATGACGCCGTAGACGCCGAGCGAGAGCATCGCGAACACGTAGAGGACTCCGACGTTGAGTGTCACGGCCTGCAGGGGGATCTCGCGCCCGGCGACCCGCAGCGTGTCGCCGAAGGGAATCGATGCGAAGGCGACCAGCCCGAAGAAGACCGACACGAACGGCGCCAGCTGGAACAGGAATCGATCGGCGCGCGCCGGCATGAAGTCCTCTTTCGTCAGCATCTTGATCGCGTCCGCGATCGGATGAAAGAGCCCCAGCACGCGGAAGCCGAAGATCGAGGCACGGTTGGCCCCGATCCGGTCCTGCATGATCGCCGACTGCTTTCGCTCGACCCAGCCGAGGATGGCGGCGACGTTGACCACGAACAGCATGGCGAAGGCGACGCGCCCGAAAACGATCCCGACGTCGGCGAGCGCGCTCACGCCGCCCCCGTGGCCGTGGGCTGCCCCACGTCACCGATCGACCGGTAGCTCAGCCCGGCGAACGCCGGCACCGCCGTCGCCAGCTCGCCGAACCAGCGCTCGGCCCGGGGCGGCGCCGCGGGCGCGCCGAGGGCCACCAGGACGCGCCCGAGGATGTCCCACTCCGGCAACGCCCGCCCCAGCGGGTCCGCCGCCTGGCGGAAGCGCTGGACCCGGCCCGCGCAGTTCGTGTAGGTGCCGTCGCGCTCCACCCAGGCCGCCGCCGGGAGCACCCACTGCGCGCGCTCGCTCGTCGCGTTGGCGTTCGGGCCGGTGAAGACCACGAGCTCGGTCGCCTGCAGCGCCCGGTCGACGTCGGTCTCGGGCCAGCCCGACGCGAGCAGATCGTGACCGAAGACCCAGAGGCACTTCACCTGCCCCGCGCGGGCCGCGGCGAGGATCGCGGCCACGTCGCCGTCGAGCCCGAGCAGCGACGCCCCGAGGGAGTTCGGGTGCTTGTCCGCGCGGATCAGGAAGTCGTCCTCGTCGCCGGGAGCGCGCGGTGGCACGCGGAAGCCGACGCGCCGGATGCCCCGCCGCTCGAGCACCCGGCGGAGCGCGAACAGGTCCTCGTTGGCCATCTGCGGCGAGGCGACGACGCCCACCTCGTCGGGCGCCACCCGGGCGAGGACACCGGCCACCGCGGCGATCGCCTCGTCCCACGTCGCGTCGGTGACCGCCCCGCCCTCGCGGCGTGACGGCGCGAGGAGACGGCTCTTGTCGTCGACGGCGCCGTATCCGTACCGGCCGGCGTCGCAGATCCACCAGCCGTTGACGTCGGGGTTCGGGCGCGGCTTGAGGCGCGCCACGCGCCGGCCCTCGGCGTGGTGCGGCCGCCGGCGGTTCGTGTGGACCTCGATGTTGCAGCCGCGGGCGCAGCCGGGGCAGATCGACTTGGTCGAGTCGAGGTACCACACGCGCACCTGGAACCGGAAGTCACGGTCCGTCAGGGCGCCGACCGGGCAGATGTCGACGACGTTCGCCGAGTACTTGTTGGCCAGCTCCGTGCCGGGGAAGAGACCGATCTGCGAGTGGTCGCCGCGATTGAAGATCCCGAGCTCGCCCGTCCTGGTGATCTCGTCGCAGAACCGGACGCAGCGCGAGCAGAGGATGCAGCGCTCGGCGTCGAGCATGACGTGCGGCCCGAGCGGCACGGCCTTGGGCTTGTGGACCTTCTCGTCGGTCATCCGCGGGTCGTAGAGGCCGTGCTTCATGTAGTAGATCTGCAGCCAGCACTCGCCCGCCTGGTCGCACACGGGGCAGTCGAGCGGGTGATTGATCAGGTGGAACTCCATGACCGAGCGGCGCGTCTCCTTCACGCGGTCGGTCTCCGTCCAGACGACCATGCCGTCCACCGCCTGGGTGTTGCACGCGATCGTCGGCCGCGGCGCCTTTTCGATGTCCACCATGCAGAGCCGGCACTGGCCGGCGATCGACAACCCCGGGTGGTAGCAATAGTGGGGGATCTCGACCCCGACCCGGCGCGCCGCCTCGATCAGGTTCGTCCCCGCCGGGACCTCGATCTCCTTGCCGTTGATCGTGAGCTTGGGCATGGTTATTTCGCGATCAACTCCTCGAACTCGTTCCGGAACTTCTCGATGTAGGAGATGTACGGGCCCACGGCTCCGTCGTAGAACGCGCAGATCGTCGTGCCGGCGCCGCGTTTTGCGACGTCGAGGATCGTGTCGAGGTCCTCCTTGCGGCCGTGCCCGTCGACGATCCGGTGGACCATCTTGTAGATCCAGCCCGTGGACTCCCGGCACGGCGTGCACTGGCCGCAGCTCTCGTGCGCGTAGAAGCGCGCGACCACCATGAGCGCCTCGGGGATCGACACCGTCTCGTCCATCACGACGACGCCCGCCGAGCCGGCCATCGTCCCGGCGTTGCGGAGCCCGTCCACGTCCATGGTCACGTCGACCTCGTCCGCCCGTAAGATAGGCGCCGAGGAGCCCCCGGGCACCACCGCCTTGAGCCGGCCGTTGCCGCTGACGCCGCCCGCCAGGTCGTCGATGAGCTGTCGCAGCGTGATCGCGACCGACGCCTCGTAGACCCCGGGCCGCGTGACCCGTCCGGAGACCGAGAACATCCGCGTGCCGCCCTGGGTCTTGGTGCCGAGCGAGGCGAACCACGCCCCGCCCCGGGCGATGATATGGGGCACGTGGCTGATCGTCTCGACGTTGTTGACGATCGTCGGCATGCCGAACGCGCCCTTGATCGCCGGGAAGGGAGGCTTGACCTTCGGCCAGCCCTTTTTCCCCTCCAGCGACGAGATCAGGCCCGTCTCCTCGCCGCAGATGTACGCTCCCGCCCCGCGGTGCACGACGACGTCGAAGCCCTGTCCCAGATAGCCCGCCTCGTACGCCTCCCGGACCGCCTCGCTGAACCGGCGCCACGGCTCGATGTACTCCCCGCGGATGTACACGAAGCCGAGCGACGAGCGGATCGCGCGCGCCGCGATCAGCATGCCCTCGATCAGCGCGTGCGGGTCGCGCTCGAGGAGATAGCGGTCCTTGAACGTGCCCGGCTCCCCCTCGTCCGCGTTGATCACGAGGTACACGGGGCCCGTGTGGCCCTTGGGGATGAACGACCACTTGGTCCCCGTCGGGAAACCGGCGCCGCCGAGCCCACGGAGGTTCGACTGCTTGACCTCCTCGGTGATCGCGGCGGGCTCCATCGCCCGCGCCTTCTCCCACGCGGCGTAGCCGCCGGCCTTCCGGTACACGGCGAGCGTGTGCGAGTCCGGCAGGTCGAAGTTGCGCATCAGAATCCGCTCGCCCGTCATCGCAGTCCCTCGAGAAGCCGGTCGACCTTCTCCGGCGTGAGGTCGACCTCGTAGCGGTCGTCGACCTGCATCATCGGGGCCCGCTCGCAGGCGCACAGGCACTCGACCGCCAGCAGCGTGACACGACCGTCCGGCGTCGTCTCTCCGGCCTCGATCCCGAGCCGTGTCTCGAGGTGGTCGAGGATCGTCTTGGCGCCGGCGAGATGGCACGAGAGGTTGTGGCACACGGCGACGACGTGGCGGCCCTTCGGCTGCTGGAAGTAGAGCGTGTAGAACGTGACGACCTCGTGCACGTGCGCGGCGGAGAGGTCGAACAGGCCGGCCACGTACTCCTCGACCTCGAGCGGGATCCAGCCGAACGCGTCCTGCGCCATGTGGAGCACCGGCAGGAGCGCACCCCGCTTGGTCGGGTACAGCG
>MGCE01000042.1:0-3370 GCA_001790315.1 Candidatus Rokubacteria bacterium RIFCSPLOWO2_02_FULL_72_37
GCCTGGGGCGTCCCCCTGCCGCTCGGCTTCGCCCTCGCCGCCCTCGTCGGCTGCGCGGCGGGGGTGGGCACGGAGCTCTTGCTCTACCGGCCGCTGCGGCGCGTGCAGGCGACGCAGCTCAACATCTTCCTGGCCTCGCTCGGCCTGCTCATCGCCGGCCAGAGCGCGGTCCTGGTGGCCTTCGGCCCCCAGGCGCGGGTGCTCGAAGGCTTCCCGATGCGGGGCATCGAGCTCGGGCCGGTCGCCTTCACGACCATCGAGGCGCTGTGGCTCGCCGTCGCCTGGGCGCTGATCGGGGGCCTCATGGCGTGGCTCTGGTGGAGCCGCGACGGGCTCGCCATCCGCGCGGTCGCGAGCAACCCGGAGCTGGCCCAGTGCGTCGGGGTCGAGCGGGAGCGCGTGTTCCTCCTGGTCTTCGCCGTCGGGTCGACGCTGGTCGGCCTGGGCGGCACGCTCCTCGCGCTGCGCGACACCGCCTCCCCGACGATGGGCATGCACCCGGTGCTCGCGGCGTTCATCGCCGTGTTCCTCGGTGGCATCGGGAGCGTTCCCGGGGCGGCCCTCGGCGGCATGGTCCTCGGGCTCGCCGAGAACATGGGCGGCCTCGTGCTCCCGGGCTACTGGCAGGGCGTGATCGCGTTCGTCGTGCTGTTCACCGTCCTCGTCATCCGCCCCGCCGGCCTCCTCGCCCCCCGGGGCCGCTGATGCGCCCCCCGCGAAGCCCTGTCGAGTGCGGCGTGAGGGCCCGGGCCGCCGGGCGTGCGCGGGAGGGGTCGACGGAGACCCGTTCCAGCAGCGTGGTGAGCGGACCTCGCGCGCCCGGCTGGAGCCCAGCCGCAACGGGACGAGCGGACGCGTGCCGCGTGGTCCTCGTCGACCCCTCCCGCGCACGCCCGGCGGCCCGGGGGCGCGCGGCGCGACGAGGCGCGTAGGTGGACTTCTGGCTCCACGTCCTGAACATGATCCTCCTCTTCGCCGTCCTCGGCGTCTCGCTCAACCTGCTGCTCGGCTACGGCGGCCTCGTCTCGATGTCCCACGGCGCCTTCTTCGGTGTCGGCGCCTACGCCGCGGCGCTGACCGCCCGCCACCTCGGCTGGCCGTTCCCGCTCACGCTGCTGGCCGCGATCGTCGTGACGACGCTGCTCGCCGGCGGCGTGACCTTCCCGGCGCTCCGCGTCCGCGGGGAGTACCTGATCCTCCTGACGCTCGCGCTCCAGATGGTGCTGTACGAGCTGATGCTCTCCTGGGTGGATCTCACCGAGGGCCGGACGGGCATCTCCGGCATCCCCCGGCCCACGCTCTTCGGCGTCTCGCTCGTCACGCCCGCGCAGTTCCTCCCGCTCATCGCCGCGTGCGCCGCCGTGGTCTTCGCGATCGGCTACCGGATCGGCGAATCGCCCTTCGGCCGCGTCCTCAAGGCGATGCGTGACGACGAGCGCGCGACGCTCGCGATCGGCAAGAGCGTGCTCCGCTACAAGGTGCTGGTCTTCTCGATCAGCGGCGCGCTCGCGGCCGTGGCCGCGGCGCTCTTCGCCCACTACCAGGCGTTCATCAATCCGTTCAGCTTCACGCTCGACCGCTCGATCTTCCTGGTCGCGCTCGTGGTGCTCGGCGGCACCGCCAACCTCGTCGGCACGTTCGTCGGGGCGGCCCTGTTCGTCGGGTTGCCCGAGGTGCTGCGCTTCCTCGAGGCCCGCGCGGAGATCGTCGACGCGATCCGTGACTTCGTCTTCGGCGCCGTGCTCGTCGCGTTCATGCGCTTCCGGCCGCAGGGGCTCGTCCCCGAGCGCGCGGGCGTGGGCGCGGTGCCGGCCGCCGCGGCCGCGGCCGCGGGCGTGGCCGCGACGCTGCCAGTTGCCGCCGCGCGCGGGACCGACGGGCAGCCGGTGCTCGTGGCCGAGGGCCTGCGGAAGCACTTCGGCGGCATCCAGGCCGCCGCCGACCTGAGCCTCGTCTTGCCGGGCGGGAAGGTGACCGCGCTGGTGGGGCCGAACGGCGCGGGCAAGACGACGGTCTTCAATCTCCTGACCGGGTTCCTCGCGCCCGACGCGGGCCGCGTGGTGCTGCGCGGCCGCGACGTGACCGGGCTCGCCCCGTGGCGGACGGTCGGCCACGGGCTCGCGCGCACCTTCCAGGACGTGCGCCTGTTCGAGCGCATGACCGTGCTCGACAACGTCGTCGCCGCGATCCCCGGCCAGCCCGGCGAGCGGCTTCTGCCGCTGTTCCTCGCCCCCTGGCGCGCCGCCGCCGCGGAGCGGGCGAACCGGGCGAAGGCGCTCGGCTACCTCGCGTTCGTGGGTCTGGCCGAGCGTGCGGGCGACGTCGCCGCCTCGCTCGCGTTCGGCGAGCAGAAGCTCGTCGCGCTCGCCCGCCTGATCGCCACGGAGGCCGACGTGCTGCTCCTCGACGAGCCGGCCTCGGGGGTGGACGTGCAGTGGGTCAACCGCATCCTCGACCTGATCCGCCAGGTCGCGGCGGCGGGCAAGACCATCTGCATCGTCGAGCACAACCTCGAGGTCGTCACGGCCGTCGCCGACCGCGCCTACTTCATGGAGGCCGGCCGCATCATCGCCGAGGGGCGGCCCGAGGCGCTGATGGCGGACCCGCGGCTCGGCGAGATCTACTTCGGGAAGGGACGGCGGTGAGCGTCGCGCGCGACGCGCTCCTGGCCGTCGAGGACCTGGCGACCGGGTACGGGCGCAAGCAGATCGTCTTCGGCGCCTCGCTCGCCGTGCGCCCGGGCGAGATCGTCGCGCTCATCGGCCACAACGGCGCCGGCAAGACCACGACGCTCAAGGCGGTCGCGGGGCTCCTGCCGGTCTGGCAGGGCCGGGTGGTCTTCGACGGCGCGCCGGTCGAGCGCGCGTCGAGCGCCGCGCGCGTGCGCCGCGGCCTCGCCTTCGTGCCGCAAGAGCACTTCGTCTTCGCCGACCTCACCGTCGCCGAGAACCTCGAGCTCGGCGCCTTCTCCGTGGCGGACCGGCGGCTCGCGGCCGAGCGGCAGGAGGCGGTCCTCGCGCTCCTGCCCGTGCTCGCCGAGCGGCGCCGCCAACTCGCGGGCACGCTGTCGGGCGGCGAGCAGCGCATGGTGAGCCTCGGCATGGCCCTGATGATGCGGCCGCGGCTGCTCCTGCTCGACGAACCCTCCCTCGGGCTCGCGCCCCTCCTGGTCGAGCGCATCATGGAGACGATCCAGGACATCGTGCGCCGCGAGCGCCTGACGGTGCTCCTGGTCGAGCAGAACATCCGCCACGCGCTCACGGTCGCGGCGCGCGTCTACGTCATGCGCACCGGACGCGTGATTCTCGAGGAGAGCGGTGCCGCGATGGCCGCCCGCGGGGAGTGGTGGGACCTGTTCTGAGAACATGGG
>MGCE01000042.1:3408-13821 GCA_001790315.1 Candidatus Rokubacteria bacterium RIFCSPLOWO2_02_FULL_72_37
CGCCGCGGCGAAGCCGTGGCGCTCCTCGGCCACGCGATTCGTTCACGGGCTCTGAGTCAGGGCGGCGCCGGGGCGGCCCAGGCCTCGAGGAGCGCGCGGGTCGCCGGCGCGGGGGCGCCCTCGCCCCGCGCGAGCGACGCGCGCAGCCGTCCGAGGTCCGCCGCGGTGTCCACGTCGAACCAGCCGGGGAGGCGGGCGAGGGCGAGGCCGGCCGCCCGCGCGCGGCGCTCGGTCTCCGCCAGCACGCGTGGCGTGCTCCAGGGCATGGCCGTGAAGAGCGCGTCGTGGACGCGCTTCATCCCGATCAGGTAGTACCCGCCGTCCTCGCTCGGACCGAGCACGACGTCCACCGCGGGATCGCCGAGGCGGTCCACGGCCATCTGCAAGAAGGCGGTCGGCAGGCTCGGGGTGTCGCTGTCGACGGCGATGGCGCCGGCGTGGCCGTCGGCGAGGAGGTCGCCGAGCGCCGCGGCGAGGCGCGCGCCGAGGTCGGGGCCGCGCTGGGCGACCAGGCCGAAGTCCGGCGCGAGGGTGATGAAGAGCGGCCTCGCGTCGGCGGGACTGAAAGCGACGACGGGCCGGGCGCCGCGGAGCGTCCGGAGATGGGCGATCTTGTCGAGGAGGAAGCAGCGGGCGAGCGCCGCGGCCTGCGCGGGCGCGAGCGGCGGACAGAGGCGCGTCTTCACGGCGCCCGCGAGCGGGGCCTTGGCCATGATGGCGACCGCGACCGGACGTCCGAGGCCGCCGCGGAGGCGTGGCCACGCGCGAGACTCGACGGCCAGCAGCGCCCAGAGCGGCAGGTACTCGAGGGCGCGGAGCCACAGCGGAAGCTCCGCGGGCAGCCAGACGTAGGCCAGATACGAGAGGGTCACGGCGCCCGTGAACCAGAGCCAGGCCGGCGACCAGCGCACCGCGACGAAGGGCAGGATCCAGACCGCGTACCACGGATGCATCGTCGTCGGCACGAGCACGAGATAGGCCGCCGCGGCGGCCATGCCGGCCTGGAACACGCCGGCGGCGTCGTCCGTGAGGGCGCGACGGACGCGCGCGAGCGCGACGAGCAGGAGCCCCGCGAGCAGGAGCATCGCGGCCGCCCGCGCGCCCCCGCCCCCGAGCCCGATGGCTTCGGTCAGGAAGTGGCGGAGGCCCACGTTGAAGTCCTCGGTGCGCGCGAAGTACTCCGGCAGGAAGCCCACGACGTCGGTGCCCACGCCGCCGGCGTACGGCAGGTACCCGGCCGCGACCACCGTGGCGCACGCGGCCGGCAGGCGCCGGTCGCCCCGGCGCCACCAGACCGGGAGCAGCACCGCCGGGTAGAGCTTGAGGAGGATCGCGACGCCCAGGGCCGCGCCCGCCGCGAGCATCCGCCCCTCCTGGCGCCAGAGCAGCGCCAGCAGGAGCACGGGGAGCAGGGCGACGTCGAGATGCCCCGCCTGCAGGCCCTCGAAGATCGCGAGCGGTGCCCACGCATAGAGCACGACGGCTTCGCGGGGCACGCGCAGGCGGTCGAGCAGGCGGAGGAGCAGCACGCCGGTGGCGAGCTCGCACAGGAGCAGGAACACGCGCCAGCCGAGGAGGCTGTCCGGCGCCACCGTGGTGACGGCGAGAAAAGTGGCCTCGGCGCCGGGCGGATAGATCGTGCGTGCGGCCGGCCGGTTGATCGCCGCATGGATCCGCGGGTCGCGCAGGTGCGCCAGCTCCGGGGCCGCCGGGGGGTAGCGGTAGGGGTTGACGCCCGCGCGCTGCACGCGGCCGTCCCAGAGGTAGCGGAAGACGTCGGACGAGGTGACGACGGGCGTCGGCAGCACCGCCAGGCGGAAGGCGAGGCCGAAGCCGAGGACGAGCGCGAGCACGAGCGGATCGCGTGTGGGCCCGGCGAGGATCACCCACGCGGTGGCCAGGTAGATCGCGAAGAGGCCGCCGAAGAGCGCGACGTACACCGCGAGCACGCCGAGGTCCGAGCCGAACCGGGCGTGGAGATCCAGGCCGTAGAGCGGCAGGCACAGCAGGCCGGCGACGGCGACGACGGCGCGGACGAGCCAGGGGCGGCGGATCAGAGGCTCCAGAGCCGCCCGCAGCCGCGGCACGGGTCGGGTGCCTCGTCGCTCTCGAAGCGGGTGCGGAAGCGCTGGTAGCGCTCGCCGTTCCAGATGGCCGCGAGCGGCAGCTCGAACGCGTTGCCGAGGATCAGTGCCTGGTAGTCCCGCGCGACCCAGGGCGAGATGCAGCAGGGAAGCACGTTGCCGTTGGCCGTCACGTAGGCGAGCGTCCACGGCCGCTCGCACCCCGCCCACGGCCGGTGACCGCGTCCATCGCCCGCGAGGCTCGCCAGGGGCGTGGTCAGGCCCGAGGCGCGCAGGACGATGCCCGCTGCCCGCGCCTCCGCCTCGGCGGTCTCGACGAGGCGGCGCTCGCGCTCGGCCAGCGCGCGGTGCAGCGAGTTCTCCCGCGTCGCCAGGCCGAGGCCGTTGAACACCAGCCGCTGGACGTACACCTCGGGCGCGCCCAGGCGTGCCGCCAGCGCGACGAACCCGGGCAGCTCCTCGAGGTTGGCCCGCGACGCGGTGAACCAGAGCGAGACGCGCGGCCGGGCGCTTCCCCGCTCGCGCGCCCGCTCCACCAGGCGGCGCACGTTGCGCCCCACGCGGTCGAACTGATCGACGCCGCGCACGCGGCGGTACGTCTCGCGGGTCGCGGCGTCCATCGAGACGCGGTACTCGTCGAGCCCGCTCTCGATCAACCGGACCGCGCGCGGCCCGGTCAGGCTGATCGCGTCGGAGTTGAAGAGCACGGTCGCGCCGCGCCCCTTGAGGAAGGCGACGATGGCGAAGATCTCGCGGTTGAGCAGGGGCTCGCCGATGCCGTGGAGCACGACGCGATCGAGCGCGGGGAGGCCGGCGACGAGCGCGCGCACGCGGTGCAGGGAGAGGTCGGCCGGCGGCTCCAGGGTGCGGAAGGTGCGGATGCACGTCTGGCAGCCGGAGTCACAGCGGTTGGTGACCTCGAGGTAGAGCGAGCGCGGCAGGGTCTCGACGACGGCGGGCCGGGCGGGCGTCGGCACGGGCGACCCGGTCAGCGGGCGGACACCAGGGTCGTGCACGCGCTGCCCATCTTCGGCATGTCCTCACCCGGCGCCGCCTCCCAGGCGAGCGACGGCCGGTCGCCGCGGGCGAACGGACAGTAGGGGTCGGCGGCGTCGAGGCCGCCGGCGAGGGCGCGCCGGCCCGCGCAGCCGCCCCGGCAGGGACAGCCGGCGCAGGCGCGCGGCGTGCCGCGGGCGCGCACGAACTCCGGCGCCTCGACGATGCGCGCGCCGGTCGCGACGAGGTCCGCGATCGTGAGCGTGCTCAGCGGCCAGTACGTGCACGGCAGCACACGGCCGTCCGGTGCGACGCGCACGGTGGAACGCCCGCACCCCGGCCCCTGGAAGCCCTCGATCCCGAGGACGCCCGCGAGCACGGGCTCGGTGGTCGCTACCAGGCGCGCCGCGCCGAGCAGCCGGCGGAAGCCCGCCCAGAACTGCGCGTACGAGAGCGTGAACCGGTCGGTGAGGGACGGCTGGTAGACGTTCACGCGCAGGTTGCAGCCGAAGCCGGCCGCGACCCGCGCCAGGTCGTCGAGCCGGTCGTGGTTCACGCTCATCATCACGGCGGTGACCGTGACGGGCACGCCGAGGGCGCCGCAGCGGTCGAGGGCGCGCACGACCGTGCGCCAGTTGCCGCGTCCGCGGAAGGCGTCGTGCTCGCGCTCGGTGGGGAAGTCGAGCGAGCACTCGACGCTGTGGAAGCCCTTGAGCGCCTCGTCGGGCAGCGCCTCGAGGCTCAGGCCGTTCGAGGTGATGCTCGTGCGCACGCCGCGCCCCCGGAGGTACTCGAGGATCGCGCCGTACTCGGGATGGAGCCCGTTCTCGCCGACGCCCAGGTTGACGGAGCTCGCCGGAATCGCCTCGCACACCCGGCGGACGTCCGCGAGCCCCAGGCGGTCGATCGTGCGGTCCGGCCGGTAGCAGTGCGGACAGCGGAGATTGCACTCGTTGGTGAGTCCGATCCCGACCGAGAAGGCCATGCCTCAGCGCCTCCAGGCGTACGCGAGGGTCGTGCGGAGCATGTGATAGCCGGCGAGCACGCTGCCGCGGAGCGTGCCGCCGACCTTGGAGCGGCCGACGCGCGGCCGGCAGCTCACGGGCACCTCGACGATGCGGTAGCCGCGCCGGGCCGCCTTGACGAGCATCTCGACCGGCCAGCCGTAGGAGCGGTGCTCCATGCCGAGCTCACGGAGCACGCGGGCCGGGACGGCGCGGAAGGGGCCGACGTCCGTGACGGCGAGCCCGTAGAGAAGCCGGAGGAGGAGGGCGACGACGCGGTTGCCCGCGCGCTGCTGCGGCGACAGCGCCCGCACGCCGAGCGGACCGCGAACCCGCGAGCCCACGACGAGATCCGCCTGCCCGGCGAGCACGGGCGCCAGGACCTGGCCCATCTCGGCGGGATCCTCGTTCCGGTCGCCGTCCAGGAACACGAGGAGGTCGGCGTTCCCGGCGGCGCGCACGCCCGCCATGCACGCCGCGCCGTAGCCCCGCTCCGGCTCGCGGACGACCCGGGCTCCGGCCGCGCGCGCCCGCGCGGCGGTGCGGTCGGTGCTGCCGTTGTCGACCACGATGATCTCGTGGACGAGCTCCGGCGGCACCTCGCCGATGACGCCGGCGATCGCCGCCTCCTCGTCCAGCGCCGGAATGATCACCGTGATCCGCATCGTCAGGGGCCGCCGCCCACGGCGCGCGGCCCGGCACCCGATACTACCCCGGCGGCGACCGGCGAGTGTCACAGCCGTGCAAACGGGTGCCCGGCGCGCGCGTACACGCCTGAGACACCACGCCGGGCGCCCCGGGTTCGGCGCACCCCGGCGGTGTTCACGCGTGTCCGACGTGACAGGAGGGTGGCGATGCGGGTACAAGGGGACGAGGCACTCGTGCTCGAGGGGGGGATGACGATGGGCGGCTCGGCGCCGGAGACGCGGTCGGGGGTGGTGGCGGGATGGCTCCGCCGGACGGCTCCCCTCTGGCCGCTCGGCCTGGCACGGATCCTCTACGGATATCTCTGGTGGCAGCAGTCGGGCTGGAAGGTGCCCGCGGACGACTTCGGACGCAAGTCGGGCGGCGGGCTCTGGTACTGGGTTCAGCAGGAGATCCAGCACCCGACGGTGGCCGCGTACCGGGACTTCCTCGTCAACGTGATGATCCCGAACTGGACGTTCTTCGGCTGGATGACGCTGATCACCGAGACGTTCATCGGCGTCACGCTGATGCTCGGGCTCTTCACGCGGCTCGGCTCCGTGGTCGCGCTCGGCATGGCGGCGAACATCACGGTGGGCATCCTCGGCGTCCCGCACGAGTGGGGCTGGACCTACACGATGCTGATCGTGCTGCCCGCCCTGTTCCTGCTGACGGACGCCGGCCGGAGCTTCGGCGTGGACGGCTTCCTCGCCGGCCCGCTCGACCGGGCGGCCGCCGATGGCAGCCGCCTGGCGCGCCTGCTCCGCTGGCTCGTGTGAGCCGGCAAGGCCTGGCCTGGATCGATCCGGGCTACGCGCCCGGACCGCGCTCCATCGAGTACGGCTGCCAGCGCACGAGCCCGCCCTTCTCGAGGACGGACGGGTTCACACAGCTCCTGGGCCAGCGGCCGCTCAGCACGGCCGCAATCTCGTGCCCGACCCGGCGCTTGCGCACGGGATCGAAGCGCGCCGAGGCCGACGCCGCGTGCGGCGTGAGGATGACGTTGTCCATCCTGAGCAGCGGATTGTCGGGCGCGGGCGGTTCTTCCTCGAGGACATCGAGCCCGGCGCCCGCGATCCAGCCCTCCTGCAGCGCCTTGATGAGCGCCGGCTCGTCCACCGTCGGCCCCCGGCCGGTGTTGATGAAGAGCGCCTCGCGCTTCATCAGGCGGAAGTGCTCCTCCCCGAGGAGATGGTGCGCCTCGGGGGTCGCGGGGGCGTGCATCGAGACGATGTCCGCCCGCTGCAGCAGCTCGGGCAGGGGCACCGGCTCGACCCCGTACTGGCTCAGCACCAGCTCCTCGACGAAGGGATCGTAGGCGAGCATGTGCAGGCCGAAGGGCCGCGCTCGGACCGCGACCGCCCGCGCGACGTGGCCGAAGGCGACGAAGCCGAGCGTCTGGCCCATGAGCCGCGGGAGGCGCGACAGGAGCGGCCGGCCCTCCTTCCAGCGTCCCTCCCGGACGAACCGGTCCTCGACGACCAGGCGGCGGAAGGTGGCGAGGATCAGCATCATGGTGTGGTCGGCGACTTCCTCGATGAAGGTGTCGGGGACGTTGGTGACCGGGATGCCGCGCGCCGTGGCGGCGGCGACGTCGACGGAGTCCACGCCGACGCTCCCGAGGGCGATCACCCGGCAGCGCTCGAGGCCGTCGATGATGCGCCTGGTGATGCGGCGCCCCTTGGCGTAGAGCGCGTCGGCGTCGCGGGCGCCGCGCGTGAACTCGTCCTCGCTGCCGCCGGCCACCTCGACGATCTCCGCGCCGAGCGGCCGGAGCGCTTCCATCTCGAACTCGTAGCCCGTGCCGGGCGGCGCGAAGCTCGCGCCGGCGGGGGTCACCACCTTGAATCTCGCCACGCCGGTCCTCCTTCGTCTCTAGATCGTGAAGCGCGGCCGGAACACGCGCCGGATCAGGTACGGGTTGGCGCCGAGCCGGTAGAGACCCACGATGTCGCCGCTCTTGAGCGCGCGGCGCTCCTCCTCGCTGAGGGCGTGCCCGGCGAGCTCGTCGTCCGTGAGCCGCTCCTTCATCAGGTGCTGCCGGGCAATCGCCGTCAGGACCTTGTTGAGGGCGTACGAGGTGCGGATCATGGACGCACCCACACGGTCGCGCAGCCGGTGATCCACTCCGCGACGGGCTCGTACGCGAGGACCTCGCCCTTCCAGCCCGGCACGGCCCCCAGCAGCGCGAGCCAGTTGCGGATCTCCTGACCGCCATTGCCGCCGTCGCGCTCGATCTCGGCCCAGCTCCAGTCGAGGAGCGGCTCGATGTCGGCGCGGGCGATGTGGTCGAGCACGCGGTGGTCCCAGTCGGGGTTGATGCGCCCCGTCTCGGGCGTGCCGACCCAGTGCGAGACGCCGCCGGTGGCGACGAGGGCGATCCGCTCGGTCGCGGGTCGGGAGCGCACGAAGTCGCCGACGAAGGCGCCGACCTCGTGGCAGCGGCGGGGCGTCGGCAGCGGCGGCGCCCCGCAGTTCGTGTAGACGGGCGCGATCGGCACACCGCCCTCCGGCGTCAGGAAGTGCAGCGGGACCGACAGCTCGTCCCAGCTCTCGATCTCGTAGGAGTACGCGAAGTCGATGCCCGCGGCGAGCGCCTGCTCCAGGAGCGCCATCGACCAATCGGGGGCGCCCGGGATCTTCCGCGGCGCCAGGCGCATGAGGCGTGCGCCGCCCGCGCTCGGGGCGTCGTAGGCGTCCGCCAGGCCGACGCAGAACGCCGGCAGGTTGTTGTAGGCGAAGTTCTGGAGGTGATCGTTCACGAACATCACGATGAGGTCGGGGCGCGTCGCGGCGAGCCGCCGCCGCAGCTCGTGGAAGCCGGCGTAGAGCCGATCACGCTGCTCGGGCTTGCCGATCTCCGGTTTGCCGGTGATCAGCGGGGCATGCGACGTGAGCAGCGCGGCGACGATCTCGGCCATCGAGCCCTCCAGGCGCCGGTCAGTTCAGCACCGGGACCGCACGCTGTCAAGCCGGCGCCCGCACCTCGACCTCGAGACGCTCGGCCGCGGCGGCGAGGCGGCGATCATACGTCACGAGCGCCGCCAGGTCTTCGCGGAGGGCGAGCGCGGTGGCGAGGTGGATCGCGTCCAGGGATCCGAGGGCGGGCGGCGGGAGCGCGGCCGCGGCCGCCAGCGCGCGGCGATCCACGTCGACCAGGGCAACGCGGGCGAGGACCGCCCGAGCCCGGCGACGCTCGGCGGACCCGAAACCGCCTCGGCGGAGGGCGCGCGGCACCTCCGTGAGGGCCAGCGCGCTCGAGACGCGCTCGGCATGGGGCCGGAGGAACTCGACCAGCGCCGCCGATTCCGGCTCGCGGACGACGAGCTTCACGAGCGCCGAGGAATCGAGATACACGCAGCTCACGCGTCCTCTTTCCGGAGCCTGCCGAGCGCCCGACTGGCCCGGCGCGAGGGTCGGCCGGGTGGAAGACCGAGGGCCAGGAGGTCACCACCGGGCGCCGTGGCGCGTCCTGCGGCGACGAGACGGTCGAGCGCGGTCGCTCTCGCGTTCGTCGGCGCCAGCACGGCGACGCGCCGCCCTCGCTCTTCCACCTCCAGGGTCTCCCCAGCCTTGACGCGTCTGAGGTACACGCTCAGGTTCTGTCTCAGCTCGCGCACGCCGACGGCGCCGGTGCGGTACCGCATGTAGCACATCGTAGCACATCGTCCACCGGCGGCGCGGCGATCGAGCCCGTCCGCGGCGCCGCGCGGGCCGGGCGGCCGTGGGCGTATGCTGGGGCCGGCCCGGGGAGGGCCCGGGCCCGGGAGGTGCGCCGATGAAGCTCGACGTCAGGGGTCTCACCCTCGCTGCCGGCATCCTCTGGGGCGCCTGCATGCTGGTGCTCACGCTCGCGAACCTGATCTGGCCGACCTACGGTGTCGGGTTCCTCCAGGCCATGGCCTCGGTCTACCCGGGTTACACCGGCGAGCGGAGCCTGGTCCAGGTCGTGGTCGGGACGTGCTACGCGCTGGTGGACGGCGGCATCGCCGGCGGCGTGCTGGCCTGGCTCTACAACCGGCTCGCGCGCCGGTAGGGCGCGGTCAGAAGCCGCGCGCCCACTCGGGGCGGAGCCGCACGCGGCCCGCGAGCGCGGCGTCGATCACCTCGAGCATCCGTGCGCGGTCGTCGGGCAGGGTGCCGCCGATCGGGACGTAGTTCGACGCGTGGTTGGTGCGGAAGACCGCGCGCGTCGGACTCGCCTCGGCGACGAAGGTCCGGAGCTCGCGGAGCAGCGCCGGGACGCGCGGCAGCCCGAAGCGGCCCTGGCGGTCGAGCGTGCCGAGCGGCGTGCCGGGCACCACCGTGAGCGTCAGCGCGGAGAGAAACCCGGGATCCATCGCGGTCGCCAGACGCGCCGAGGCGCTGGCGTGCTCCTGGCTCCGCTCCACGCCCGCCACGCCGAGCAGGAAGATGGCCGAAAGCGCCATGCCCGCCGCGC
This sequence comes from Candidatus Rokubacteria bacterium RIFCSPLOWO2_02_FULL_72_37, assembly GCA_001790315.1. Classification (GTDB taxonomy): domain Bacteria; phylum Methylomirabilota; class Methylomirabilia; order Rokubacteriales; family CSP1-6; genus GWA2-73-35. The sequence goes on from MGCE01000042.1 coordinate 12,618, forward strand.
GCGCGCGGTGCGCGGCCTCGACGTGGTCGGCGAACGTCCCGCCCTTGGCGATGCGCTTGAGCGTCGGGTCGTCGCCGGACTCCGGGCCGATGTAGAGGAGGCCGAGACCCAGGGCGTGCAGGCGCTCGAGCTCCGCCAGGGTCTTCGCCAGGATGTTGCGGGCCGTGGCGTAGGCGCTCACGCGGCGCAGGCGCGGAAAGGCCGCGCGGCAGGCCTCGAGGATCGGTTCCCACTGCGCGAGGTCCATGACGAGCGCGTCGCCGTCGGCGACGAAGACCTTCTCGACCCGCTCGCCGCGCGACCGGCCCGCCAGCGCGACGTCGGCGAGGGTCTCGTCGAGGGCACGGACGCGGAAGCGCTTGCTCCGGTACATGTCGCAGTACGTGCACGCATTCCACGAGCACCCGATCGTCGCTTGCAGAATATAGGCGTCGGCCTCGCTCGGCGGCCGGTAGATCGTCCCCTCGTAGCGCACGGGGCCATTGTAGCCCGACACTCAGGGCCGCGTGGCGAAGCCGCGCCAGGCCTCGGCCAGGCGGTCGAGCGCCGGCGGCGGCAGCGGGCCGCGCGCGAGGGCTGCGGCGGCCGCCTCGAGTTGCTGGAGGCTCGAGCAGCCCACGAGGACCGTCGACACGCCCGGCCCGGCCGCCGCGAACCGGAGCGCCGCCTCGACCACGCTCGCTGCGTGGCCCTCGCGCACCAGGACGTCGAGCCGGCGCGCGCGCGCGACGTCAGTCGCGTAGTCGGGCCCCGAGGCGATCGGCTCGACCGTGGGCACGGCCACCGGGTGGCGCTCGAGCGTGCCGCTGAGCGCGCCGCCCGCGAGCGCTCGGATCACGATGACGCCCACGCCGTGCCCGCGCGCCCGCGCGAGCAGCCCGCCGAAATCGTGCGCCGGAAAGCCGGGAGGCACGGCCGCGCCGGCAGTCGGGTTGAGCAGGTTGTAGCAGACCTGCGCGGTGTCGACCCCGCCCGCCTCGAGCGCCCGGTGCACCGCGCCGGTCTCGCCGAGGGCGGTGACGCCGACGAAGCGGAGCTTGCCCTGCTCGCGGAGGCGGACGAGCGCGGGGACGACCGCGTCGAGCACGGTGGCGACGGGGACACCGCGTCCGCCGGGCGCGGCCAGGATGGGGTTGTGGAGCTGGAGGAGATCCACGCGCTCGAGCCCGAGGCGCCGGAGGCTCACCTCGAGCGAGCGCGCGAT